>CACECK010000002.1 GCA_902557965.1 uncultured SAR86 cluster bacterium | reverse complement strand
ACCAAGAATGTCAACCGTTGGGTCGCAAGATACAACTGGTCCAATGACCAGAGATGAGTTAAAAGAGTTAGCATGTCTTGGCTTTTCTGCAGATTTAGTAATGCAATCATTTTGTCATACTGCTGCCTATCCAAAGCCAGTTGATATTGAAACACAACACAATCTCCCAGATTTTATAATGAATCGTGGAGGAGTTTCTTTAAGGCCTGGTGATGGAATAATACATTCTTGGATGAACAGAATGTTGTTACCAGACTCAGTAGGAACTGGAGGAGATAGCCACACAAGATTTCCAATTGGTATAAGTTTTCCTGCTGGTTCAGGTTTAGTAGCATTTGCTGCAACATTAGGAGTGATGCCTCTGGATATGCCAGAATCTGTTTTAGTAAGATTTAAAGGTGAAATGCAACCAGGAATAACATTGCGTGATCTTGTAAATGCAATTCCATATGCAGCTTTGCAAAAAGGACTTCTTACAATTGATAAAGACGGTAAAAAGAATATATTTTCTGGTAGATGTCTCGAAATAGAAGGTTTGCCAGATATGAAAGTTGAACAAGCTTTTGAATTATCAGACGCATCTGCAGAAAGGTCCGCTTCGGGCTGTACTGTGAGATTGAATAAAGAACCGATTATTGAATATCTAAATTCAAATATTGTGATGTTGAGATGGATGATCGCTTCAGGTTATGGTGACGCGAAAACACTTGAGAGAAGAGCGCAAGCAATGGAAGAATGGATTCTAAATCCAGAATTGCTTGAACCTGATGACAATGCTGAATATGCTGAAATTATTGAAATAGACCTCAATCAAATCAAAGAACCGTTATTAGCATGCCCTAATGATCCTGATGATATAAAACCATTATCTGAAGTTGCAAATACTAAAATACAAGAAGTTTTTATAGGCTCATGTATGACAAATATTGGTCACTTTAGAGCAGCAGGTACTTTACTTGAAAAATATAAAGGTATTAAGGCTAGATTATGGATTGTGCCTCCTACAAAAATGGATGAAAAACAGCTTATTGAAGAGGGAATATATAATATTTTTGGTGTTTCAGGAGCTAGGACTGAATTGCCAGGGTGCTCTTTATGTATGGGTAACCAAGCAAGAGTTTTAGCAAACTCTACAGTTGTATCCACATCAACAAGAAACTTTCCTAATAGGCTCGGTGATGGAGCTAATGTTTTTCTTGCATCAGCAGAACTTGCAGCTATTTCATCTGTACTTGGAGTACTTCCGACAGTGGATCAATATCAAGAATATATGGAAGATATAAACCCTCTTTCAGATGAAATATATAGGTATCTAAATTTTAATGAAATTAATAGCTATGTTGAAAGTGCAAACTCAGCTGAAATACCAGCAATAAATATAGTAAATCCTTAGCCACTAGCCTTTGACTTTTCTCTTTGAATTTTAAGCTCGTCTTTTCTGGTATTCTCAAGATCTTCAAGATAATTTTCAATTAGTGGTGTTATATAAACTCCAGTAAATATTGAAGTTTCAAATTCTAAAATATCAGGATTACCCTCTTTGGCAGCCTCAATTAAATCTTCTAAACTTTGATATATCAGCCAATCTGCAGATATATCCTCAGCCACTTCACTATTTGTTTTATTAGATGCTATTAATTCTGATGTAGCTGGCATATCAATTCCATATAAATTTTGATATTTGATTGGAGGAGCAGCAGATGCAAAATATACTTTTTTAGCGCCAGCATCTCTTGCCATTTCAATAATTTTTTTACTAGTAGTACCTCTAACTATTGAATCATCGACTAATAGAACATTTTTGCCATGAAATTCTTCTTCTAGAATATTAAGTTTCCTTCTTACAGATTTTTTTCTTTCTTCTTGATATGGCATTATAAAAGTCCTTCCGATATACCTATTTTTAACAAAACCTTCTCTATAGGGAATATTTAAACTTACTGCTAATTGGTGAGCAGCTATAGTAGAGCTATCAGGAATCGGTATTACAACATCAATATCATGATCAGGTTTAGTTTTATTTATCTGTTCAGCTAATTTGGCACCCATCCTCATTCTTGCCTTATAAACAGAAATTTCATCAATTTTTGAGTCTGGCCTTGAAAAATATACATATTCAAATATACAAGGTCTTTTTTGAGGATTGTCAGCACATTGTTGAGAAAAGAATTGCCCATTTTTATCAATAAACACTGCCTCACCTGGATCGACATCTCTTAATTTTGAAAACCCTAAAGATGAAAATAAAGCATCTTCAGAAGCCACAACATATTCATCTCTAGTTTTGCCCTTTCTTATACCTATTGATAAAGGTCTTATACCGTTATTATCTCTAAAAGCTATCAACCCATGGCCTGTTATTAACGCTATAACAGCATAGGCGCCGTCACATCTAATATGAGTTTTTGAAACAGCTTTAAAGATATTTTTAGCATCTGGGTATATTTCCCTTTGTTTAGCCAGCTCATGAGCAAAGATATTAAGCAAAACCTCTGAATCTGAATCTGTTTGAAGATGGCGCATCTCAGCATGAAATAGTTCATTTGATAGTTGCTTGGCATTCGTTAGGTTTCCATTATGAGCAAGACTAATTCCATAAGGGCTATTTACATACATAGGTTGAGCAAATTCTTTACCATTGCCGCCTGCTGTGGGATATCGAACATGACCGATTCCATAATTACCTATAAGTTTTTCCATATGCCTTTGCTGAAATACGTCACGAACGTATCCCATAGATTTTCTTTTACTTAATTTATCTTCTTGATCACAGACAGATATACCTGCAGCATCCTGCCCTCTATGTTGAAGCATTAAAAGAGCATCATATATCTCTGCGGCTACATTATTTTCAGCAGAAATACCAACTATTCCACACATTAAGAATCCCCTTCTTGAGTATTCTGTTCATCAGACTCTGGAACTAAATCTACCTTAGGCTGCAAAGGTTCAATTATTTCCATGGCCTCTTCTACAATATCTTTATTATCTACTAATTCTCTAAAATATGCTTCAATCTCAGGAGCATATTTTTCTATTATTGGAGTAATTTTAGAATTGCTTATTAAATCAGTTGTCTTCAAACTTGAAGGTAGAAGTAAAAATATGACAAATAAGACTACTAGTGCTCTTGTAAGTCCAAATATTACTCCTAAAAACCTGTCAAAACCTGATGCTCCAGACCATTTGATGAGCTTGCTTATAAATTTGATAAGCATTCCGCCTACAAAAATAAAAATTACAAATACAACAATGTATGAAAGGATTTTTGAAATCTCAGGATTGCCAATATATTCATCTATTTTTGGTGTAGCTAAAAACTCTAAGCTTATTGCTGCTATAAAAGCAGCTATCCACAAAAAGAGTGATAGAAATTCTTTTGCAAACCCTCTCGAAAAGGATATTAGCCCTGATGCAATAAGAACTACAAGAATAAACCAATCAGCAAAATTTAATCCTAAAGCTTCCACCTAGATATTTCCCCATTTTGAGATTCTGATAGCTTCTGAATAGCTTCCATGTTGTTAACGATATCATCTTCTGATAAAAAAGGTCCAACATATACTACAAATAATTCATTATTATCTTCCAATGCTTCTATAAAAGCAGGAAATCCTCCATTTTTTATTTTTTTTACAATGAGTTCAGAATTCTTTTCAGAGGATAATACATGGGCTCTATATACAAAAAAATCGAAGTCTGATTCTGAAAAAGTTTTAAATTTATCTACATTTTCGTCTGGCTTATCAATCATGGTATCCGCATCTTCACGCTCAATAACTTTAGAAATGGCATTTTGATTAGAAACATCTGATGGATAAAAATAAAGTATTAGGATTAATAAAATACTAATAAATACTGACGATCCAACTAATCTGTTTAGATTCATTAAGTTTTATAAATTTTCTTTAGTATTCTGCTTATTTTTGCTCTTAAATCTTTTCTATGAACAATCATATCGATTGCACCATTGCTTAAAAGATATTCGGATTTTTGGAAATTATCTGGAAGTTCTAATCTTATGGTCTGCTCAATAACTCTTCGTCCTGTAAATCCGCTTAAAGCGTTTGGCTCTGCAATATTGATGTCACCAAGCATAGCAATGCTTGCAGAAACTCCTCCATAGATTGGATCAACCAAAACCGATATATAAGGTAGTTTTTCTTTTTTAAGCTTTTGAATTGCAGCAGAGGTTTTAGCCATTTGCATTAAAGAGATCATTGATTCTTGCATTCTTGCTCCACCGCTTGTTGCGAAACAAATAAATGGACTTTTATTTTTAATTGCTGTTTTAATGCCTTGAACAAATTTTTCTCCAACAACACTTCCCATTGAGCCACCCATGAATCTAAATTCAAAAGCTGCAACAACAACTTTTACCTGATCAAGCTCTCCGTTAACTACTAAAATTGCTTCTTTTTCTCCAGTTGCTGCCTCGGCTTCTTTTACCCTTGAGCTGTAATATTTTGAATCTTTAAATTTTAAAGGGTCTTTTGTTGTTAAATTTGCTGCTATTTCAGTAAATTCACTCTTGTCTAAAAACATCTCTAGCCTTTGCCTGGCTCCGATACGTAGATGGTAATCACACTTAGGACAAACGTAGAGAGATTTTTCTAATTCAGGAGCATATAAAACTGACTCACATTTTTTACATGTGCTCCAAAGACCATCTGGTACCTTGCTTTTTGATTTAAAAGTTCCAATGGATGGTATCAGTCTTCTTAACCAATTCATGATATTGCCTTTTTAATATCAGATAAATACTCACCTATCTTAGCAAATTCTTTTGAATCAGAGCTATCTTCTATCATTTTAACAATTGAAGATCCAATAATGATTCCATCAGCATGACTTGAAAGTAATTTTGCATCCTCTATAGATTTAATACCAAAACCTGCAAGTGTTGGCACTTTTGCATATTTTTTAATTTCTTTTATATTTTGAGATATTTCCTCAACATTTAAATTTGAAGAACCGGTCACTCCTCTTAAGGTTACATAGTATATAAATCCTGAGCTATTATTGGCGATTGATTTTATTCTATCCGCTTTTGTAGTTGGTGATATTAACGAGATAGTATTTATGTTTTCATTCTTGATACCATAGTCTGCAATATTAAGCTCTCCTGGAATATCTACGACTAATATCGAGTCAACAGAATTATTTTTATTTTCTTCGATCAAATGCCTAAAAAAAATAAATGCATTAAGGTAACCCATCAAAACTATTGGCGTTTCGTCATCTTTTAATCTAAATTTTGTTATCAACTTAAAAATGTCTTCGAGTGAAGTTTTTTTTGTGATTGCTCGATCATGAGCTCTTTGAATTATTGGTCCTTCTGCAATTGGATCTGTAAATGGAACACCTACCTCTATAACATCAACGCCTGATTTTACAAACATATGCATGATATCTAAAGTCGAATCTAAGTCTGGATCACCAGCTACCAAATAGGCAACTAAAGCTTTTTTATTTTGCTTTTTAAGTTCGTCTAGCTTCTTGCTTAATCTATTCAAACTTTAATACCATCGATTTCAGCTACAGTATTAATATCTTTGTCGCCTCTACCTGATACATTTACAACCACGTTTGCACTGGAATCAAATTCTTTCATCAAAGTATCAAGATATGCAAAAGCATGAGCGGTTTCAAGTGCAGGAATAATTCCTTCAAATTCTGAAACTTCATGAAAAGCTCGTAATGCGTCCTCATCACTTACAGCTACATATTCAGCTCTTCCAGAATCTTTGAGCCAAGAATGCTCTGGGCCAACTCCAGGATAGTCTAACCCTGCAGAGACCGATTTAGTTTCTTTGACTTGCCCCTTATCATCCTGCATCAAATAACTTAATGCTCCATGAAGAACTCCGGGTTCTCCATCATTTAGAGGAGCAGCATGCTCTCCAGTCTCTACACCTTTTCCACCAGCCTCAACACCAATTAGTCTTGTCTGATTTATATTTATAAAAGGATAAAAAACTCCCATAGCATTAGATCCTCCTCCAACACATGCAACAATTGCGTCCGGCATAGCATTGAATAATTCACTAGATTGATTTATGAGTTCTTCTCCCACAACGGAGTTAAAGTCTCTGACTATCATGGGATAAGGATGAGGCCCTGTGACACTTCCAATTATGTAATATGTATCGTCAACATTTGTTACCCAATCTCTTAATGCTTCATTAAGTGCGTCTTTAAGAGTAGCCGAGCCAGAGTCAACAGAATGAACTTTAGCTCCAAGCAATTTAATTCTATAAACATTTAATGACTGCCTTATTACATCTTCAGCACCCATGTAAATATGGCATTCTAGTCCTAGTCTAGCCGCTACCGTTGCAGTAGCAACACCATGTTGACCTGCTCCTGTTTCAGCTATAATCCTTTTTTTACCCATATGTTTAGCTAACAATATTTGACCAATAGTGTTATTAATTTTATGGGCGCCTGTATGATTTAGATCTTCTCTTTTTAGCCATATCGAGCCAGTGCCATAATGCTTTGAAAGCCTTTCAGCAAAATATAAGGGAGAAGGTCTTCCAACAAATTCAGATAAATCTTTATAGAATTGATCTTTAAAATCTTTATTGTCTTTAAGTTTATTATATGTTTCTTCAAGTTGTTCTAGGGCATACATAAGTGTTTCAGGAACAAATTTTCCACCATACTTTCCATAGAAACCGTTTTGATCTGGTAAATTTTTATTTTTTACTTCCATTAATATAATTTTTTTAAAATATCCTTAACTAGATTTGTATCTTTAATACCTATTGAAGATTCAACGCCTGAATTTATATCTATACACCATGGCTGTGTTCTAATTGCATTATCAACATTTTTAATACTAATTCCACCAGAAAGAACATTTTTTTGAGTTAAATTTATGTTTTCAATGATTTTCCAATCAAAAGACTCTCCAGAACCACCATATATGCCTTTTTTATAACTCTCAAATAGAATGGCTGATGCACTGTTATAGTTTGTTATCTCTTTAAGACTTTCATGATCTTTTATTCTGATTGCTTTCCAAAATTCATTTTTATGGCTTTTACAAAATTCATTTGTTTCATCTCCATGAAACTGCAGGATGGGATCTTTGAAATATGATGAGGTCTCCTTGATATATTCTTTGCTAGCATTCACATATACACAAACAGGTCTTTTATCTCTAAAGTTAAAATTTTTTAATTTATTCAAAAATTTTTGATTTACATAACGTGGACTTTTTTCATAAAAAATAAACCCTAAATAATTTATGCCCTCAAGCTCAATAATTTCATTTAAAAAATGAAAGTCTGAGATTCCACAAATCTTAGTAAATGGTTTCATTAAATCTTAAATCTATTCAGTAGATTTTTCTCCATGGTTTGAATGTTAATCTCATTATATTTTGGGCCTAAAAAAAATAAACCCTTCGCAGGTGCAGTTTTTCCAGCAAATGATCTATCGTTCTTTTTTAGTATATCTTTTACTGAAAAATTATTTTCATATTTTGCAATGTCAATTAAAGTTCCAATCATTATTCTTACCATGTTTTGTAAAAATGCATTAGCAGTAACTGTAATTATTATGAAATTCTCATAACTCTTTAAATTAACATTGTTTATAGTTTTTACTGGATTTCTTGAGTTGCAATTTGAACTTCGAAAAGATGAAAAATCGTGTGTCCCTATAAACATATTTAATTGATCTGATATTAATGCCTTATCAAGTTTATTTGTTACCCAGTAGCAATAATCATCAAAAAATAAGGGCTTACTTATAGAGTTATAAATAACATATGAATACTTTCTTTCAATTGCTGAAAATCTTGAGTCAAAATTATTAGGAACATTAAAAATTTTTTTAACTCCAATAGATCTTGGTAAATTAGAGTTAATTCCTTTAATCCAACTTGAATCTTCCCTGCTAATATTAGTTTCAAAATCAAATACTTGTGAAATAGCATGAACTCCAGCATCTGTTCTGCCTGAATAATTTATAACTATATTCTCATTAGTTATTTTATTTAATGCTTCTTCAAGGTGTTGTTGAATAGTAATTGCATTTTTTTGGCGCTGAAAACCTGAAAATTTAGTACCGTCATACTCTAAGGTAGCAGCAATTTTCACAATTATTTAATTTTATTCAATAAAGATAAGGCATATTCCTTTATCGATTCATTATTAGTTTTATCAATAATGTTATTAAGAATGCTTAGTGCCCTTTTCTTGTTATCCATCTCAAAATACATAATAGCTAAATCAAGCTGTTGCTGATCTTCATTATTTTCAACACTTAACCCGCTTGGCATTATATTATCTGAATTATCTTCTTCGGCTTCTTCAAAATCATATTCAATATTATTTCTTGATGATTTAATCTTACGAAAGTTTATGTAAATTAATGCTAAAAGAATTCCTGATATTAAAGAGATTAATGAGATAAATATTAAATCAATAATTTCAATATTACTGTTTTCTGATTGTTCTTCTGATTCAGCAACTTTATCAAAAAACTCATCAACAACTTCACTTTCAATTCCAACCTTAATATCTTTTGTATTTTTTTCAATGAAATCTTTGGGTGACATCGTTCCATCTAAGGATAATTTTTCATTTTTTTCAATTACTGGATCTTCTGCTACTTCTTCAATAATTTCGGTAACAGTTGGTGCTGTCAAAACTAGCAATGATCGAGAGGCTGAAGAGAATCCACTTGTAAATGCATCATTCATTTCTAAAATTGAATCTTTTGCAAATTCATAAGAAATATTTTGCATATCAGTTTGATCAGGAACGCTAATATCAACATCATTTCTAATCAAATTTATATTATCTTCAATAAAAGCATCTTTGTTGCCAAGATAGATTGCCCACATAATTTGATAAATTGATATGTCACCTGCGTTCAATTTAACTTTCTCAGCCATGCTCCACATTGTTGTAATTTCCTCAGCCTTAATAACCTTGGGTGCCTCTTTGCTAATTTTCTGTTTAATAGGATTTTTTTCTATTGGGATAACGTCTTCTTGAATATTTCTTGTAATGCTTCTGGCTAAAGGCTGATTAGAGTTGTTATTCCTTATTTTGGATGGCAAAAAAATAAAGATATCTTTCTCAAATTTATCTTTAATTCTAAATTTAAAGCTGAAATAGTCTTCAATGTATTGTTCTGATAATACTATTGTGAAAGTTTGATAAGAATCAAAATTTTCGATTAAAGTATAAGTAATATCTGCTTCATTAATTGGGTCACTCGATTTATATTGATTTAAAAAGATGTCGCCATCTTTTATGTTTGCGTCTTGTATTTTTATTTCAATAACTCGCTGGTCTTGCGAGTTTAATTTTATCTGCGGTGATGAAAGTCTTATATCTGCAAAAATATTTAATGAGATTAGCGTTACGAAGAATAATAAAAAGTAATTCCTCATATTTTGTTTTCATTAATTAAACATTCTAGTATTTGAACAGCATTTAAAGCAGCACCCTTTCCATAAACATTATCTGCAACTATCCACATAGAGATCCAATTCTCATCATTTATCTCTTCTACTCTTATTCTTCCAACAAAGACTTCTTCTGAATCATTAGCATGCTCATATGGGGTTGGATAGTCGTTATTAGATGGATCATCAATTAATTTAATACCATCTGTTTGCATTAGGAGTTCATGAATATTTGCCTTGGTAGTTTTGTTTTCCGTTCTTAAAAAAACAGCCTCAGAATGACCGTTGGCAACTGGAACTCTGACACATGTAGATTGAACAGGAATATTTGGATCAAGAATCTTTTGCGTCTCCCAAGCTATCTTCATTTCTTCTTTAGTAAAATCATTTTCTAAAAAAATATCGCATTGTGGAATAACATTTCCAGCAATTCTTTTTGGATAAACATTAATGTCTTCATTACCTGATAATTGATTTTCAAATTCTGCTAAAGCCTCTTTTCCTGTTCCAGAAACCGCCTGATATGTAGCGACATTGATAAAATTAATGCTCAACTCATTGTGAATTGGTTGAATAGCAAGCAATAACTGAGAAACAGAGCAATTTGGGTTAGCTATTAATGTTGGTTTTTCTAATTTTTTAATTTCATTAATATTTATTTCGGGAATTACTAAAGGCACATCTTCAACGTATCTATATTCAGAAGATAAATCAATAACATAAATACCCTTTTGAACAAACGTTTGCGCGTATTTTTTAGCAACTCCAGATCCAGCAGAGAATATTGCTATATTAATTTTTGATAAATCAAAACTCTCAACATCCAAAATTTTGTACTTAGAATTTTTCAATTCGATTTCATTGCCAACTGTTGAAAAACCAAGAGGATAAAAGTTACTTATTTGGATATCTCTTTTCTCTAATACTGTAAGTATCTTTCTTCCAACAACTCCAGAAGCACCAATTAAAGCAAGATTTATAGATCTATTCATTTTTAAGTATATCAATAATAATATCTGAAACTTCGCTGGTTTTTATATGTGCTTTTCCAGCAGAAATATCTTTTGTTCTGTATCCATTTTTAATATATGTTTTGATGGACTCATCGAGTTTTTTAGAAAGATTTTCTTCTTTAAGTGAAAATTTTAATGCCATTGAGAGTGAAGAAATCATTGCAAGAGGATTAGCTATATCCTGACCTGCAATATCTGGAGCACTGCCATGACATGGTTCATACATACCTCTAAATGAACTATCTAAGGATGCAGATGGAAGCATACCTATTGAACCAGTTAAGGTTCCTGCTATATCAGATAGAATATCACCAAATAAATTGCTTGAAACAATTACATCAAATTGATTTGGATCAAGGACTAGCTGCATAGCAGTATTATCGGCAAGCTGATGACTTAGCTCTACATCTGGATAATCATCTGACATCTCAGTTACTATAGACCTCCAAAACTTAGAAACTTCAAGAACATTGGCTTTATCTACAGAACATAGTCTTCTATTTCTCTTTTGAGCAGCTTCAAAGGCAACTTTTGCAATTCTTCTTATTTCATCTTCGTTATATATCATGGTATTGAACGCATAGTTTGGTTCAGCATCATTGTTCATGCCTCTAGGCTCGCCAAAATAAACACCTCCAGTAAGTTCTCTTACTATCAATATATCTAGATTGTTAATTATTTCTTTTTTTATTGGAGAAGCATTTGATAACTCGTTAAAAAGAAAGGCTGGTCTCAAGTTTGCAAATAAATTTAGTTCTTTTCTTAAGGTTAGTAAGGCATTTTCTGGCCTGAGATCCCATTCTAGATTATCCCATTTCTCACCCCCAACTGCTCCAAATAATACTGCATCTGATTTTTTTGCTTCTTCTAGAACAGAATTAGGAATTGGAGACCCTTCAACATCATATGCCGCACCACCAACATTCATTTCTGTAATTAAAAAATCTAAATCATGTGACTCAATTAAATAATGGAGGACGTTCAAAGTTGAGGCCATTACCTCTTTACCAATTCCGTCACCAGGAAGTGCTAATATCTTCTTAGTCATTTGCAAATATCCAAGGAAGTTTTTTCATTCTGCTTTTTTCAAAAGCAATAATGTCATTCTTATGACTCAATGTTATATCTATATCATCTAATCCGAATACAATCCTATCAAGTAAATTTTTATCTACCTCAAATGAAATCAAATAATCATTGTTGATTTGGATTTCTTTTTTTATAAGGTCAATTGATAAACTTAAAACGTTATCAGCAGATCTCTTAAAAAGTTGTTGAATTTCTTCTTTATTCAATTTTATTGGTAAAACGCCATTCTTAAAACAATTGTTATAAAAAATGTCTCCAAATGATGATGCTATAACAGCTTTTATACCAAAGTCTCTCAAAGCCCAAACAGCATGCTCTCTTGAAGAACCACACCCAAAATTATCTCTTGCTAACAATATTTTCGATTTGTCATAGGGTTGTGTGTTTAGTATAAAATTCTCATTAAGGATTCTTTCCTCTTTCGTAATACCTAATTTGCCATCATCCGCAAACCTCCAACCATCAAATAAATAATCTTCAAATCCATATTTTTTAATTGATTTTAAATACTCCGTAGGAATTATTTGATCTGTGTCTATATTGTCTCTATCAATATAAGCCATAACACCATCAATGATTAATCCTTCGCTGTTTGAAGTCATGATGGATCTCCAACGGTCCCATTGATAGCAGTAAATGCTGCCATGAGTGGACTCATTAAATGCGTTCTTCCTAGATAGCCTTGTCGTCCCTCAAAATTTCTATTTGAAGTTGAGGCACACCTCTCGTAGGGTTTCAGTTGGTCAGGGTTCATTCCAAGACACATTGAACAACCTGGATCTCTCCATACGAATCCTGCTTCAATAAAAACTTTATCTAAACCCTCTGACTCTGCTTGCTCTTTTACAAGCCCTGATCCTGGAACTACTATTGCTTCTAAAATATTTTCAGCAATTCTTTTACCTTTTACGATTTGAGCTGCTTCTCTTAAATCTTCGATTCTTGAATTTGTACATGAGCCAATAAATACTTTATCAAAGCTTAGTTCTGAAAGTTTTTTTTCTGAATCAATGCCCATATATTCTCTTGCAAGTAAAATATTTTTAATATCATCTGATGCTGAGTTTGATGGAGTTGGGATATTGTCATCAAAACTTACTACCATTTCAGGTGATGTTCCCCATGTTACTTGTGGCTTTATTTTGGAAATATCTATAATTAGCTCTTCATCAAATTTTACTCCTTCATCTGACTTTAATTCATTCCAATAATTCATAGCATCAACGAACATGTCATCATTGAGCATTGAATTTTTCTTTAAATATTCAATGGTTGTTTCATCTGGAGCCACTAATCCTACTTTTGCACCTGCTTCAATTGCCATATTACATATTGTCATTCTGCTCTCAACAGAAATACTCTCAATATATTGACCTGCAAACTCTATTGCATAACCTGTTCCACCTGCAGTTCCAATCTGACCAATAAAATACAAGACTATGTCTTTAGAAGTTACATTTTCTTTAGGAACCCCTTCAAATCTAACTAGCATATTTTTTAATTTCGAAACCTTAAGGCATTGTGTTGCCAAAACGTGTTCTACTTCAGAAGTTCCAATACCCATAGCCAAACATCCAAGGGCTCCATGAGTAGAAGTATGAGAATCGCCACAAACGATTGTCATCCCGGGTAACGTATATCCCAATTCAGGTCCAATAACATGAACAATACCTTGTTTGGATGATCTGATATCGAATTGTTTTATTCCAAATTTATTACAATTTTTATCAAGTTCAATAACTTGGATTTTAGAAATTTCGTCTTTAATCTCGTTAAATCCAAAATTATTTCCTCTTTCAGTGGGAACATTATGATCTGGAGTTGCTATATTAGCTCCTAGTCTCCATGGTGTTAAATTTTTCTTTGATAAGCCTTCAAAAGCTTGAGGTGAAGTAACCTCATGAAGGTAATGTCTATCTATGTATAAAAGTGACTCGCCAGAATCAAGCTGGCTAACATGATGCTCTTCCCAGAGTTTGTCGTATAAAGTCTTCATTATTTTTATTCACTAAATGGCAGCTTTTGTTCTATATCAGCACATTGTGCTCTATTTAGTAGTAAATTATCTACCAAAACAAGACTAACCATTGCTTCAGCTATAGGAACTGCTCTGATGCCAACGCATGGATCATGTCTCCCAGAAACTTCTATATCAACATCCTCGCCTTGATTGTTAACTGTCTTACCTTTAGTTTTAATACTTGATGTGGGCTTAATTATAAAGCTTAAGCTTATGTCGTCTCCATTTGATATGCCACCTAAAATACCACCTGAGTTATTTGAAGAGTACCCAGAAGAAGTAATTTCATCCCTTGCATCAGAGCCTTTAAGCCCTAACAAATCATCTGCATTTCCTATTGATACTGATTTAACTGCATTAATTGTCATAATTGCCTTTGCAAGATTTGCATCTAGCTTCTCAAAAACTGGATCACCAAGTCCAACAGGACAGTTTTCGACAACAACACCTAATTTTGCTCCAACAGAATTACCCTCTTCAATTAAGTCATTAAACATAGAATCTAACTCTGAAAGCTTTGACTCATCACAAAAAAAGTATTTATTTCCAATCTCTTTGTGATTGACAGTATCTGCTTTTATTTTGCCTATTTCAGACACGAAGCCATTAACTGATATACCCTCTTTTTGCAGTATTTTTTTAGCAATCGCTCCAGCTGCAACCCAATTCGCAGTCTCTCTAGCACTAGCTCTTCCACCACCCCTGTAGTCTCTGTGACCATATTTAGCTTGATAGGTAATATCTGCATGATTTGGTCTAAAGACATCTTTAATATTTGAATAATCTTTAGATTGCTGATCTTTGTTATAAATAATCATCCCTATAGGAGTTCCAAGAGTTTTTCCTTCAAAGACGCCTGATAATATCTCAACCGCATCATCTTCTTTTCTTTGCGTTGTTACATCTGATTGACCAGGCTTTCTTCTATTTAATTCATATTGAATGTCTTCTTTTGTTAGGTCTATTTGAGGTGGACAGCCATCTAAAATGCAGCCCATAGCAGTGCCATGACTCTCACCAAAAGTCGTAATTTTAAATATTTTTCCGAACGTATTGCCTGACATGGCGATAATTATAGTCTAAAAAGCTTTAAAAGCCTTATTTTATGGGATTTTTGAAAATATTGACTGAAAATCAACAACAGAAGTGTTTTCAAGTTCTTTTTGATTCATACACAGATTAAATATCTTATTGCAAGCTTCTTCATCAAATGTGATGGCTAGATTATTCATAAATTTCTTTTCTAATACAGGAATACCCTCTTCTCTTCTTCTTTTATGACCGATGGGATATTCAACTTCAATCTCATCAGTTGAAGTCCCATCATTGAAATGAATTTGAATTCTGTTTGCAATTGAACGCTTGTCTGCCTCAAGGTATTCTCTTGTATATCTTTTGTCTTCGTTGATAATCATTTTTTCTCTTAGTGCATCAATTCTTGGATCTCTAGCAACATCATCTTCATAATCTTCAGCAACTAAGTTTCCTTTTAATAGGCCAATAGCAACCATATATTGCAAACAATGATCTCTATCGGCAGGATTATTCAACTCACCAACTTTAGAAATTATTCTAATTGCAGATTCGTGTGTGGTTATCTCAACAGATTTAATTTCGTTAATTTTATCTTTGATTACATCATGCAGTTTTACTGCTGCCTCTACTGCAGTTTGAGCATGGAATTCTGCAGGAAAACTTATCTTAAAGAGAATATTTTCCATAACATAGCACTCAAAAGGTTGTGGTAAAGAAAGTTTTTCACCATCAAATGAAACATCCTCAAAACCCCAAACAGGCGCCGATAAAACACCTGGATATCCCATTTCGCCTGACATAGTAATCATAGCCAGCCTTACTGCTCTGCTAGTTGCATCTCCAGCAGCCCAGCTTTTTCTTGAGCCAGCATTAGGGGCATGTCTATATGTTCTTAAACTTTGGCCATCTACCCATGCTTGACTTACGGCATCTTTAATTTGATCAACTGAACCTCCTAACAATTTTGTAGCAACTGCTGTTGAAGCAACTTTAACTAATATAACGTGGTCTAACCCAACTTTATTGAAGCTATTTTCAAGCGCTAGAACACCTTGAATCTCATGAGCCATAATCATAGACTCTAAAACTGTTCTCATTGTTAATGGTTCTTTTCCACTAGCAATATTTTGCTGTGATACAAAATCGCAAAGAGATAATATTGCGCCCAGATTGTCTGAAGGATGTCCCCATTCAGCTGCAAGCCAAGTATCGTTATAATCAAGCCATCTTACAATACATCCAATATCAAATGCTCCTTTCACAGGATCTAGTTGATGGTTTGTGCCTGGAACTCTAACTCCAAAGGGGACTTTAGTATCTTTTACAATAGGGCCAAGCATTTTAGTACAAGCTGGAAATTGCAGCGCTAAAAGACCACATCCAATGGTATCTATGAGGCAGTTTCTTGCAGTATCTAAAGCTAGTTCAGATTTTATTTCATAGTTTGAAACGTAATTAGCAATTTCTGAAATAAGTCCATCAAATCCTGGTCTGATATTCAGGTCAACATTTGATGACATTTTTTATGGCCTATCTGAGATATCAACCCAGTCTGAAGATTCAACACCTATGTATTCAGCACTTGGTCTAATAATTCTATTGTTTGCTCTTTGCTCCATACAGTGTGCTGCCCAACCAGAAATTCTAGACATTACAAATATTGGAGTAAATAGTTTAGTTGGTATGCCCATGTAAAAGTATGCTGGGGCGTGGAAAAAATCTGCATTAGCAAACATTTTCTTTTCGTCTGCCATAACTTTTTCAACTTCCTCAGCAACTTGATACAAGGTATCGGTGTCAGCAAGTTCTGAAAGCTGCTTTGCATATTCTTTAATAACAGCATTTCTTGGGTCTCGGATAGAATAAACAGCATGACCAAATCCCATAACTTTTTCTTTATTGGTTAACATTTCAATAATATTTGATTTTGCTTCTTCCCTCGAAGTCCAGTTTTCAATTAACTCCATAGCTTTTTCGTTTGCGCCGCCGTGTAAAGGGCCTCTAAGTGAACCAATTGCTGCAACAACACATGAGTGAATATCAGACATAGTGGATGCACAAACTCTGGCTGTAAAAGTAGATGCATTAAATTCATGTTCCGCGTATAAGATTAAAGAAACATCCATAACTTTTTTATGGAGATCGGATGGTTTTTCTCCATGAAGAATATGTAAAAAATGCCCTGCCATACTATCCTCATCATTTACTAAATCAATATCAAGATCTTCATGGGAAAACTTATACCAATAAGTAACAATTGATGGCATGGTTGCTATCATTCTATTAATTGCATGTAATTGATTTGAGAAATCTCCTTCAGCTTCTATATTACCTAGCATAGAAGTGCCTGTTCTCATTACATCCATAGGATGGGCATCAGCAGGTATTTTTTTTAGAACTTCTTTCAAGGAATCTGGAAGATCTCTAAGACTTTTAAGTAAAGATTTATATCCATCTAATTCAGATTGATTAGGAAGTTTGTCATAAAGCAATAGATAAGCAACTTCTTCAAACGTTGCTTTTTCTGCAAGCAATTCAATTTTATGACCTCTGTATGCAAGCCCTTCAATTTGGCCAACTGTGGATAGAGATGTTTCTCCAGCTACTTGTCCTCTTAAGCCTGCTCCCTCTAATTTTTTAGTCATCTGTACCCCTTATTTTTTTGACAATTTATCGTCAAGTTGTTTTTCAAAGTTGTAATAATCTAAAACTTCATACAACTCTTCACGGGTTTGCATTATATCCAAGAGAGACTCTTGTGTCCCGTGTTTAATAATTGAATTATATATTTTTTCTGCAGATAAACTCATAGCCCTAAAAGCAGTTAAAGGATAAAGAACCATATCAACACCAACTTCTTTCAATTCATTTTGGGTAAATAAAGGAGTTTTTCCAAACTCAGTTATATTTGCAAGAACAGGAATAGAAAAGTTATCTTTAAATTCTTTATACTGGTCTATTGACGTCACAGCCTCAAGAAAAATACCATCCGCACCTTCTTCAATGTATGCTTTGCATCTTTTGAGTGCACCTTCAACTCCCTCTGATGCAATTGCATCAGTTCTTGCCATTACAAAAAACGAATCATCTATTTTGGATTTGATGGCAGTTTTTAGCCTATCTGTCATATCTTTTATCGATACCAGTTGTTTATTAGGCCTATGTCCACATCTTTTATCAAAAACTTGATCTTCAATATGAACTGCTGCGCACCCTGCCATTCCCATCTCGGTAATGGTTTTAGCAATCTGATCAGATTCCCCCCAACCAGTATCAATATCAACCAATAAAGGAAGCGATGTGGCATTTGTGATTCTCTTTACATCAATTAATACATCGTCCATTGATGTAACTCCTAAATCTGGTAACCCATATGAAGCAGCAGCCACACCACTTCCTGAAAGATAAATTGCGTTATGGCCAGCTCTTTCAGCTAATTTGGCAGAATAAGCATTAATTGTTCCTGGAATTATCAAAGGTTGACTATTTTTTAAAGCTTCTCTGAATTTTTGGCCTGGTTGCATCTTAATAAAATTTTACCCCTCTAATAATTCTATCTTTATTATTTTTTCTTCTCCACCGATTGGTATCCCTCAGGCTATAAACACAGCCACAATATTCTTGTTGATAAAAATGTTCTCGTTTCGAAATCTCTATCATTCTTGAAGAGCCTCCTTCTTTTCTCCAATTAAAGTCCCAGAAATTTACATTTTTATATCTGGATGCTGATCTATTACCAGAATTATTAATCTGTTCCATATCCTTCCATCGAGATATGCCTAGAGTAGTTGCAAATACACTGAAACCATTTTCATATGCAAATAAGGCTGATCTTTCAAAGCGCATGTCAAAACATTTTGTACATCTTTCGCCTCTTTCAGGTTCATTTTCAAGTCCTTTTATTCTTTCAAACCAATCATCTTTATCATAATCTCCATCAATACATTTGAACCCTACCTGATCGCAAAATCTTCTATTCTCATCTTTTCTAATCTCATATTCATCTACTGGATGTATATTTGGATTATAAAAATATACTGTTGTTTCTATGTCTGAAACTGCTAAGGCCTCAATAATTTCTCCAGAACACGGAGCACAGCAACTATGAAGCAATAAAGCGCCTTCATCGTTCGGAAGTTCCAGCTTAGGTCGCTTATAGTTTTTTAATTTAAGAGAATCGTTCATTAAATATTTTTTATACCGTATGGTACATGGCCTGACGTGGTAGTTTCATTTGCACCCATAATATGCTTTTTTTGATCATCAAAAAAGATATCCGCATCAAAAGATTTTAAAAATTTTTGTTTCGCCATTCCACCTAAAAATAATGATTCGTCAATTCTTACTCCCCATTGCCTTAAAGTTTTTATTACTCTCTTATCTGAAGGAGCTGATCTTGCAGTTACCAGTGCTGTTCTTATTGGGCACTCATTAATTTCAAAATCATTTTGTATTTTATTAAGCTCGACTAAAAATGATTTAAAAGGTCCCTCCTTAAGAGCTGTCTTAGAGCTAACCTCGTTTTCAATAAATGCTTTAAGTCCTTTTTCTTGAAATACTTTTTCAGATTCATCAGAAAATATAACTGCATCTCCATCAAACGCGATTTTTAACTGATCTGACTTTGATCCTTTTTTATTTTTATTTGTGTTAGAAATTATCGTTGCAGCTGCTACATCACTTTTGATTGCTAACTTAACATCTTCAATGCTACTTGATAAGAAAAGGTGAACCCCAAAGTCTTTTACATATCTGTGAGGACTTTCTCCACCACAGAAAGCTGCTCTAGATATACTTAAGTTGTGAGCTTCGATTGAGTTTCTTATTCTTAGCCCAGTATCTGAGGTATTTCTGGATAATAAAATTACCTCAATTCTGTCCTCATTTTCATACAAATCATTTATTTTTAAAATTTTGTTAACAAGTCCAAATGCCTCTCCTGGTTCAAGAGTCTTGTCCTCATGTTCAATTTGATAATCTTGATAAGATTTTAAGCCTTCTTTCTTATATATTTTATGACTTTCATCAAGGTTAAAAAGTGCTCTTGAAGAGATTCCTATAATTAGTTTTGAATTTTCTGCTTTCATATATCTTGATCTTAATCTAATTTTCGTATTATACTGTATATATATTCAGTATTTATATTGCTATGAAAGAAATTACAACACAACAACAAAGAGTACTAGATTGTATTCAAGTTTACCTTAATAAAACAGGGTTTCCTCCAACAAGGGCTGATATTTGTAAAGAACTAGGTTTCAAATCACCTAATTCTGCAGAAACACATCTTAGAGCTCTTGAAAAAAAAGGCTTCATATCTATTGAGAGTGGCACATCAAGAGGAATATCGATAATTGGCAGTTCGAGCTCTAGCGCTGAGATACAAGATGAATACCCAGTTATTGGTCTAGTTGCAGCTGGTTCTCCAACTCTTGCAACAGAAAATATTGAAAACAAAATAAACTGTCCTAATAATTTTTTTGACTCTCAATTTGACTATTTTTTAAAAGTTAAAGGGCTCAGCATGAAAGATGCAGGAATAATGGAAGACGACTTGGTGGCAGTCAAGAAAACTTCTGAAATTAAAAATGGTGATATTGTTATTGCAAGAATTGACGATGAAGTAACAATAAAATATTTTAAAAGAAAATCTGAAAAAGTTATCGAGCTTGAAGCAGCGAATGAGGACTATAAAAATATAATCATAGATCTTGAAGTTGAAGATTTTGCAATTGAAGGAAAAAGTGTTGGTCTTTTGAGAAAAAATTAATGGACTATAGTCTGTTTCTTTGAAAAGCTCTCGATTTGTTTATCAAAAAAATCATCTAAATCACTTACATTTCCACTTACACTCTCAATACCAGCTCTTATCATTTCTTTAGCTACTGTCAGTTCTTGACCCTGAAGAAAATCTTTAGACTCTCTAGAAAATTCTATTTTTACAATAGGATTTTTGTGATCATCTGATCTTCTTAAAACTATTGTGCCATCAGGCAATTGTGCAAGTTCTAGGTAATTTGACATTGATTCTCCTTAAACATAAAGCTTAACATTCATATACCGATATGCGAAGCAAGACTATATATAAATCTTACACTTATCTAGTAATGAATTTTAATTTTTCAACCGATTAAGGTTGTATAGAATTTATTTTTTGTTTTGTGTCCACTCGTTATCTGAAAAGACTGCAGTCCATTTTGTTTTTTTACCATCTTTTTCTGATGCAAGATAATGTACATCGTCAGTCCTGTTGTACCTAATTACATAAGGATTGCCTTCCTGATCATTTTCTGGAGCGCTCATTAAATATAGGTGTTTATTTGAGTCTGGCAGAAATCTGCATGCTTCTGCAAACTCATTTTTTAGATGTTTTACTTCAGAGACTTTTGGAGCTCTGGTTTCTCTATTCTTGGGATATTTACTCGCCGCTAAAAAGAGTCCTTTCATACTATCCCTTAAAAGATAATGATCTTCACATTTCAAACATGCAAGATCTGGTAGAGAAATTGGCTCCATCATTAGTGGTTTGGGTTCGCCATTTCTTTGTAATGCTCTTGTTGCACCACAGTTATCATTTAGACAACCAAAATATTTTCCAAACCTACCAGTTTTTAATTGCATCTCTGAACCACATTTATGACATTCTAGAGTTGGGCCATCATATCCTTTAATTTTAAATTGCCCTTCCTCGACTAGATAACCATCACAATCCGGATTCTTGCCACAGATATGAAGTTTTCTATTCTCATCAATAAGATAGTTATCCATGCTAGTGCCACACTTAGGACATCTTTTTTTTATTAACAAATTTTCAGCTTCTTCTGTATCATCTACACTAACTGCTTCATCACCAGAAATTAAATTTAGTGTCTCTTTACATTTTTCATCACCTGTATTTTGATAACCAGAACATCCTAGAAAAACTCCATTAGAGGAATTTCTAATTACCATATTAGTTTTACCACACGGACATATAACATCTGTTGAAATTGGTCTATTGCCCCTCATTCCAGTGTGATCATCTGATGCATTAGTTAAATCATTTTTAAATGAAGTATAAAAATCATCTAGAACATTTCTCCAATCAATCTCTCCCTGGGCAACTTTATCTAAATTATTTTCAAGGTTTGCAGTAAACTCATAGTCCATAATGTCATCGAAGCTTTCAAGTAACCTTTCAGCAACTATATGACCTATTTTTTTTACAAAGAATCTTCTATTTTGAATCTCTACGTATCCTCTATCTTGGATGGTAGAAATGATGTTTGCATAAGTTGAAGGTCTACCTATGCCCTTCTTTTCAAGTTCTTTCACCAAAGCAGCCTCAGAAAATCTTGCAGGAGGTTTTGTAAATTTTTGCTCTAGATTGACTTTATTTAATTGAAGAGACTCACCTTCAGCTAGTGGTGGCAAAATATCATCGCTATCAGACCGAAGAGGTTGAGATACTTTTGTATAACCATCAAAAACAACTTCTCTTCCTTTGGCAGAAAAAGTATATTCACCAACATTTATTTTTGCAGAAGTTGACAAGTATTCAGCATCTGGCATTTGGCATGCAATGTATTGTTGCCATATTAATTGATAAAGTCTTTTTTCTTCTTCCGTTTGATTAAGTAAATCATCAACTGTCATAAAAGCGTTGGTTGGCCTTATAGCTTCATGAGCTTCTTGAGCATTTTCAGTGCTTGAATATATTCTTGGAGCATTAGTTAAATATCTTTCACCAATTCTTTCGTTGATAAAGTTTCTTGCGTCTTGGATGGATTCTTTACTTAAACTAGGTGCATCTGTTCTCATATACGTAATATGCCCAGCTTCATAAAGTTTTTGAGCAACACGCATTGTTCTTTTAACTCCAAAACTCAATTTAGTACTAGCTGCTTGTTGAAGAGTAGAAGTTATAAAAGGCGGCCTTGGTTTCGCTTTAACTGGTTTTTTTATAATTTCATCTATGCTTAAATCAGAATCATTAACTAAATTTTCAATATTTCTTGCTTCACTTTCTTTTAGTAGAGGGTCTGATTTCTTTCTATTAAGTGAAAATGGTATTGATAAATCATTTTTATCAAGAATCATTGATACTTCCCAAAATTCTTCAGGTATAAATTCTTGAATCAATCTTTCTCTTTCATCTAAAACTCTTAACGCTACAGATTGTACTCTTCCGGCTGATAGCCCTCTTGCAATTTTTTTCCATAGCAATGGAGATAATTCAAAGCCGATAACTTTATCTAGAAATCTTCTAGCTCTATAAGCTTTAACTAAATCAAGATCGATTTCTTTAGGATCAGCGAATGAATCAATAATTGCTGATTTGGTAATCTGATTAAATCTTACTCTTGAGTAAGAATATTTTTCTGGGCCTAAGGCCTCTTTAAGATGCCACGCAATTGCTTCACCTTCTCGATCTAAATCTGTTGCAAGATATATATGATCAACTTGCTTAGCAGCCTTTTTTAAATTTTTTATCACTTTTTCTTTTTCAGGAATTATTTGCCAATCAGCAGCCCAACCATTGTCTGGGTCTATACCCATTCTTCTTATTAATCTATTTCTATCATTAATAGCTTTTAATCTTATTTTTTCTTCAGGACTTGTATCTTTAGGTATAGATGCACGCTTTGAACTCGGTGAAGCTTTTTTTGGAAGATCTCTAATATGACCAACGCTAGATTCAACAATATATTCTGATCCAAGATACTTGGATATAGTTTTAGCTTTTGCTGGCGATTCAACAATTACAAGTGATTTTGACATAGTTATAAAGTTTCCTTTTTTATAAATATCATTAATTTAGTATTGTTGGCAAGTTAAATTTATAAATTATTTATTCTTTCAACAATTTGTTCTAAATTTGAAACACCTTTTTTTTCATGCCATAAAAAGCTTATATTTGACTTAGAGAAAATTATTTCTTCAAGATATGGTGAAATATTATTTAAATTTAAAATCATTTGTTCAAATCCAGTTTGGTACTTTAACTGGACAGGAGAATACAAGATAAATTGTTCCTTGTCTCTAATAAAATGTCCTTCCTTAAAACTTGATTCATTTTTTACTTGATAAATTACATCTATAGAATTTATGTTTTTAAAGCTATTCTTGCCATATAGAGTTGATGAAATCTTGCAACCAAGGATTTTTGCTTGCATTCTGACTTTAGACTTTTCTTTAGATGATTTTGAGGGTAGTGCAAGTGATATTGATCCAACTAAAAATATTATGGCAATAATAAAAACAAATATCTCAGTCATCTTTTTTTAAAATATCACTTAAAATATTTGGTCCTTTTATAACAAATCCAGTATAAATTTGAACAAGTTCTGATCCGGCATCGATTTTTTTATTAAAATCTGCAGCATTCATTACACCACCAACCCCAATTACTGGAATCTCTTTATCTGATTTAATTTTAATAGCTTTTATTGTTTCCGTAGATCTATCCATTAAAGGCCTACCAGATAATCCTCCCTCTATATTATTAAATTTTTTATTTGAAAGGTTTGTTTTATCTATTGTTGTATTTGTTGCAATAATTCCTTGAAAAAAAGATGACTCTACGGTTTTAATTATATTGTCAATCGAATCGTTAGTTTCATCTGGCGAAATTTTTAAAAAAAATGGAATGCCTATGTTTAATTCCTTAACTTTATCCTCAATTGATAGAACTAAGTCTGAGAGGTTATCCATATTATGAAGATCTCTGAGATTTGGGGTATTTGGAGAAGATATGTTTACAGTTATATAGTCAGCATATTTATATACTTTTTCAATGCAATACAAATAATCTTTAACCCTTTGCTCTCCTTTGGATTTTTTATTTGCGCCTACATTAACTCCTACAATTCCTTTATATGATCTTGATTTTAAATTTTTTACTAAATGATCAACACCCTTATTATTAAATCCCAATCTATTGATGATGGATTCATCTTGAAAGTTTCTGAATACTCGGGGTTTTGAGTTTCCATATTGCTGTATAGGTGTAACAGTACCGACCTCTAAAAAACCAAATCCAAGTTCTCCCAAACAATCTATATAATCACCATTTTTATCTAATCCTGCAGCGGTGCCAAGTCTGTTCTTGAAGTTCATTCCTGCAAAAGAGAATGTCTCCAACTCTGGTTTTTTATAAAATAAATTTAATATTCCAATTTTATGAATAAAATTTAAAGAATCTAACGCAAGCCTATGTGCGAGCTCGGGTGGTAAAATTCTGAAAAATTTAAGAAAAAAATTCAAATAATTTCCTTTATTATTTTTGATATATCTTTGCTAATTGAGTTATCTCTTAAAGCGAGGGCTATAGTAGCATGTACAAAACCTTTTTTACTTCCACAGTCAAATTTTTCACCATCATATAGCCTTGCATGTACCTTTTGATTATTAATTAGAGATTTTATTGCATCTGTAAGTTGAATTTCACCAGATTTGTCAAAATTAGTAGCCTCAAGATGATCAAATATTAAAGATGTAAAAATATATCTGCCACAGACAGCGATATCAGACGGCGCTTCGTCTGCTTTTGGCTTTTCAATAATATCCTCAATCAAAATAGCATCATGTTCTTTTATGCCAGGATTGATTACGCCATATTTATGAATATTTTCCTTATCAATTTTATTTACTGCTATTACTGAAGAATTTGTTTTTTTATAGGTATCAATTAATTGACTTAAGCATGAAATATTAGAAATAAATAAATCATCAGGAAGAAGGACAGCAAATGAATCATCTCCAACTATCTCTTTGGCATGAAGAACTGCATCTCCTAGACCATTTTGATTATTTTGATTTATATAATGAAATTTTATATCTGAAAAAACTTTAGGATTAAGTTTTTCAAGGTAATCCTTTTTTCCAGATTTAATTAATCTATTTGCCATATCAATGTTTTCTTGGAAATGTTTCTCAATTGAATGCTTTTCATTGCTAGTTATAAATATAATTTCCTCGACTCCTATTTCTATTGCTTCTTCTACAGCATATTGCAATAAAGGCTTATCAATTATTGGCAGCATTTCTTTTGGGGTAGCTTTTGAAGCAGGCAGGAATCTTGTCCCAAGACCAGCAACTGGTAAAACTGCTTTTTTAATCATTGATTTTTCCAGATTAAACTAATAGTTTTTAGCATCATAGCGAATATTATACCTGACACTAAACCACCGAGATGAGCAAAATTTGCAACCGAACCAAAACCAAATAGTTCTAAAACACCCATAAAACCTAATATCATCCATATAATCATAAACATATATAGTCCTGGGGGTATATCATATATATCTCTAGGTGAATCCATTTCGATAATCATACAGAAACCTATTAAGCCATATATAACTCCTGATAAACCGCCAAAGAGACTTGATCCATTCCAAAAATATTGAAGTGAATTACTTGATACTGCTGTAAATATTACTATCGATATAAAAGTTAAACTTCCATCAATTCTTTCAATTTTTTCACCAAGTATATATATCCACAAACAATTAAAAGCTAAATGAGCAAATGAAAAATGTAAAAACATTGGTGAAACCAATCTCCACCACTGATTGTTATCAATAAATGTTTGATCAACTGGAAGCGATGAAAAATAACCTAGGTTGCTAATATTTATTTGGGTAAAGGTAAATGGTTCGATAAAGATTATTACAGAACCAAAATTTGATAAAAGTGCTATCAATATAGAGGCAATGATGATTGGAATATGGAAATTATTAATTTTCTTCAACTTATAACTTTGAAATATTAAGACTCCAACCAAGTTTTTCTCTGCATGCTTCAAAAAAATCATTATCTTTGAGATGGACAAGTTTAAGTGTTTTTTTCATTTTAGAAACAGATATTTCAACATTAAACGGTAAATCTATATCATCCTGGCCATCTACACATATCTTTGCTTGTTCATTTGGCCCATCAAATAAATTTATTATTACTTTTTCCTCAGAAGAAATTATAAAAGGTCTTGATGATAGACTTTGTGGAAGCATTGGCAAAATTGTCCATACATCCAAACTTGGGTGAATGATTGGGCCTCCGGCCGATAAAGCATACGCAGTGGATCCAGTTGGAGTGGCAACTATAAGTCCATCGGATCTTTGTTCATAGACTATTCTGTCATTAACACTTAATTGATATCTCATTAACTGAGCGTAAGAACCTGAATGAATTACAACTTCGTTTAATCCATAAAGATGTGTTTCATTAAACTTTGCTGAAACTAAATTACGTTCTTCAATAAGATAGTTGCCATCTAAAATATCACTCAAAGATTTTTCAAAATTATCTACTTTAATGTCTGTAAGAAAACCAACTTTACCCATGTTTATTCCAAGAATAGGTATCTCATAATCTAAGTATTTTCTAGCTGAGTTAAGAAGAGTACCATCTCCTCCAAATACAATAATTAAATCGACTGTTTCAACAAAATCATTGTGATTTACCGAATTAGTGTGACTATTTTCGTAATCTGAGGATTCGTCAATTAAAAGTTTTATATCTTTATTGGATAAGAAATCGATCATATCATTCATAACATCTAAATCGACGCCATGATTTGACTCTTGTCTTACATATATACCAACATTTTTAAACATAAACGTGATTATATCCCTGAATTGCACTATTTATTAAATAGGTCATAATTTTTGTTATTATCAAGGGCTCGATAATATTACAATTGTGAATATATAATAATGCGATTACATTTTAAAAAACTATAAACACTATGACTAATTTAGAAAAATTTAGAGAAGATACAAAAAAATGGCTTGATAAAAATTGTCCCCCGTCTATGCGAAATGGAGCTGATCCTAAAATTCCAGTTGATGAGGTTTGGGGCGGAAGAAATGCTACGTATAAAAACCCTGAAAGTAAGATCTGGCTTGAAAGAATGGGTGAAAAAGGATGGACAATGCCTACAGTATCAAAAGAATATGGTGGGGGCGGCCTTTCTAAGGACGAAGTAAAAATCCTCAACGAAGAATTATTTTTCATTGGCGCAAAGTCGCCATTACTAAGTTTTGGTATTTGGATGCTTGCACCAGTCCTCTTAGAATATGGAACTGAAGAACAAAAGAAATTACACATACCAAAAATTATTAAAGGTGAGATCAGATGGTGTCAGGGTTATTCAGAACCTGGTTCGGGATCAGATCTAGCTAGTTTATCTACTAAAGCAGAAGATATTGGTGAAAGCTATCTTGTTAATGGTCAAAAGGTTTGGACTTCTTATGCGGACAAAGCAGATTGGATATTCGCGTTAGTCAGAACAGGACCAAAGGAACCAAAACATGATGGAATTAGTTTTTTATTGATTGATATGGCTACTAAAGGAGTAACTACAAAGCCAATTACTCTCATATCAGGCAAATCACCATTTTGTGAAACATTTTTTGACAGCGTTGAAGTGCCAAAAGAAAATTTAATTGGTGAATTGAATGCTGGCTGGACAATTGCTAAAAAACTTTTACAACATGAGAGAGCATTTATATCTAATTTTGGTCTTGCTGCTGGAATGGGAAGTAAAAGAGATGTAGTTTCAATAGCAAAAAAACACCTTGGAGAGGAGAACGGCAAGATAAAAAATAATTTTTATAGATCAGAAATATCATCTCATAAAATAAAAGAGCATGCTTTTGGTTTAACTCTTAAAAGAGCTGGTGATGAAGGTGGAAAAGCTAGCGCAACTGCTTCAATGTTCAAGCTTTACGGAACAGAGCATAATAAAAAGCGTCATGAACTAATGGTTGCTGCATCCGGAATAAATGGTGTTGCATGGGATGGAGATGAATTTGAAGATGATGATAAAAATCTCACAAGAGCTTGGCTTAGAACAAAGGGAAATTCTCTAGAAGGAGGAACGTCTGAAGTCCAGTTAAATGTTATATCAAAAAGGGTTCTTGGTTTACCAAGTCAGTAAATTAGTATGAAATTAATACTTACCGAAGAAGAGCAATTTCTTAAAGATACTGCAAAGAGCTTTGCTGAAGAAAGATCACCTATTACTCATTTTAGATCATTAAGAGACATGTCAGATCCAATGCTCTGGGACAAAAATATATGGAATGAAATGTCAAAATTGGGTTGGCCAGGAATTATGATTCCTGAAGAGTTCGGTGGTTCTAATTTTGGCCTTTCGGGTATTTGTGTTGTTCTTCAAGAGTGTGCAAAAACTTTAACTCCCTCTCCATTATTTGCTTCAGGAGTTCTAGGGGCTTATGCAATAAATAACTATGGTACAAAAGAACAAAAAGAAAAATATCTTCCTTTGATAGCAAATGGTGAATTAACAACATCTGTTGCGGTTGATGAATCAAGTCATCACAATCCATATAACACTGTATTAATAGCTAAAAAAAGTAGTGATGAATATATTCTATCTGGCAAAAAAAACTTTGTCATTGACGGAACAAGCTCTGACTTATTAATAGTTCTTGCAAGAACATCAGGCGAAAAAGGAGATTCAACTGGTTTAACTCTTTTTTTAGTTGATCCAACTAATGAAGGCATTGATAGAATTAAATTAGAGATGGCCGACTCCAGAAATTATGCAAACATAATTTTTGATAACGTAAAAATTTCATCTAAAAATATATTGGGCGATATTGAAGCTGGTGGTGAAGCAATAGATGATGTTCTTGATATAGGAAGAATAGCTATGTCAGCTGAAATGCTAGGAAATTCTGAGGCTGCATTTGAAACAACATTAGATTATCTTAAACAAAGGAAGCAATTTGGAGTACTGATTGGTTCATTCCAGGCTTTGCAACACAGAGCAGCTGAGATGTTTTGCGAAATTGAACTAACAAAATCCTCTGTTATTGCAGCAATGAGAGCTGCTGATGAAAGATCAAATGATGTCCAAAGACTATCAAGTCTTGCAAAAACCGTTGCGGGTGAAACGCTTCATCTAGTTTCCAATGAAGCTATCCAAATGCATGGTGGAATTGGGGTTACTGATGAATATGATATTGGTTTCTTTTTAAAGAGAGCCAGGGTAGCTGAACAAATATTTGGAAGCGCAAAATTTCATACTGAAAGATATGCAAATTTAAGTGGTTTTTAGGAGATAGATTTAAAAATATGAAGGTTATTAAATCAAATTTGGTTGGTTTAATTACATTCTTATTGATTCTTGTAGAATTAATAATAGGCTTTGGCACTTTAGCTATTATTAATATTCCTAGGGCTGTAATTCCACTAAAGTCGTTTAAGCTATTTTTAGCCAAAATATCTAATAAAATTGGGGACCTCACTGTTTATGGCCTTAAATTAATTATGCTTCTTATGCATGGCAATAATATTCAAGTTATCAATAATGAAAAGTATGATATGAGCAAATGGTATATGGCTATGTCTAATCATCAATCTTGGGCAGATATATTTGTATTGTTAACAGTAGCAAATAAAAAAATACCATTATTAAAATTTTTCATGAAAAAAGAATTGTGGTGGATCCCATTTGTATTTCTTGCTAATAAGACATTAAATATGCCTTTTGTTAATAGGCATTCAAAGAAAGCAATAGAAAAGAATCCCTCCTTAAGAACAAAAGATTACGAAAATACGCTAAAGTCATGTAAAAGATTTTTAAGAGCTCCATCTACGATATTTAGTTATGCTGAAGGCACAAGGTTTACGTCTGAAAAACATAAAGCTCAAAATTCTAAATACAAAAATCTTCTTCAGCCAAAAATAGGTGGAATGGCTACCGCCCTATCAGCAATGCCAGAAATTGATACATTGATTAATTTTTCTGTCGTGTATAAATCTAAGAAAAGGAGTGCGTGGTCCTTTTTGAATGGTGAAATGAAAGATGTAAAAGTATTTATTAAAAGCTATAAAATTCCTGAAAATCTTAAAAACAGGAATTATGGGAGTGATCATTTATACAGAGATGAATTTAAAGAGTGGATTGAAGAAATATGGGATGAAAAAGATAGAAAGATTGATGAGTTAAATTTCTAGCTCCTTTTCGCTTATCACCCAGCCATTAGTGTCCACATATATCCAAGTACCCATTTTAATAATCATTGTTTCAAAATCAAGCGCAACTCCAACTTCACCAACTCCAATAGATTTGTCTGTCTTTTTTGGATAAGTATTTTTTGCATAAACTCCTATGGGTATGTCTTTTATCACTTCAATATCTCTTATATATCCGTTCGTAATGATTCCTTTCCAACCATTATTGGCTGCCATTTGTGCAATTTGATCTCCAACCATTGAGCATTTTTCTTTGCCAGTGTGTTGAATAAAAAGAACCTTATTAGAACCATTTTTGGAAACTAATTCTTTTACAACCCTATTGGAATGCTCGCATCTTGCGGTTTGAATCTCTCCAAAAAACTTATCATTTTTCCCATAAGAGTTTAAAAAAAGATCGCCTATTTGAATCTTGTCTTCGTATTTGTCACAAATATCTGGGACTGTGAATTTATTCATTTCTTTATTTATTCTCAATTAATATTAAGTAATATAAACTATGTAGGAAGAATTGAGGAGTAAAAATGAAATCACAAATTTGCGATTTACTTGGAATTGAATTTCCCTTGGTAGCTTTTAGTCATTGCAGGGATGTAGTTGTTGCAGTTTCAAAAGCTGGAGGTATGGGTGTCTTAGGAGCGGTAGGACTAACGCCAGAAAAACTTGAAATTGAGCTTAATTGGATTGATGAGCATATTGACGGTAAACCCTATGGGGTCGATGTTCTAGTCCCTAATTCTTATGTTGGAAAAGGTGAAAATCTTTCAACCGATGATTTAAGGGCAATGATACCTCAAGAACACAGAGAGTTTCGTGCTGACGTTCTTGAACAGCATGACTTAGATGGCTCTGATTTAAGAGATAATGAAAATTCAAAAAGTTTAGAAGCAAACTCTAATGGAGTCCTTGGCGCAGGATTAGATGGAGCAAAAGAAGTTTTGGAGGTTGCATTTGCGCATCCAATAAGTTTAGTTGCGAATGCTTTGGGTGTTCCGCCAAAATGGATGTTAGATATGGGTAAGGCACATAAAGTCCCAGTAGCAGCATTAGTTGGAGCAAAACAACATGCAGTAAAACAAGCAGAAGCAGGTGTAGACATAATTGTGGTGTCTGGCACCGAAGGTGGCGGTCATTGTGGAAGTGTTTCTACAATGGTTTTAGTTCCTGAGGTCAGAAGAGCTTTAAAAGAATATGGCAATGTACCAATTCTTGCCGCTGGAGGAATTTGCACAGGCGAACAAATGGCTGGAGTTATGGCAATGGGGGCTGATGGAGTATGGTGTGCATCTGTTTTCTTGCCCACAATGGAAGCAGAAACATCTGACAATATAAAAGAAAAAATGGTGGCTGCATCATCAAGTCATACTGTAAGATCGAAAAGCAGAACTGGAAAGCATTCAAGACAATTATCCTCTCCTTGGGTTGATGCTTGGGAAGGTAAAGATGCTCCAGAACCACTTCCAATGCCACTTCAAACTATGGTAAGCGAACCTGCTTTAAAGAAAGTTGCAGATCAAGCTGCGATTGGACACGAGGGTGCAAAGCAATTAGAAACATACTGGGTAGGACAAGGTATTGGATTGGTTAATGAAACGATAACTGCTGGTCAAACTGTGCAAAATTTTAAAGAAGAATTTATAGATTCTTATGAAAGAATAAATGGATTCTTCTCAGACGAATAATTAAGGACAAAACTTTGAAAAGAGAATTCTCTCTCTTGAAAATATTTCTCTATAGTTTGCTTTTATTTCTTTTACTTGCTTCTTTATTTGCATTATTAAACTTATATAAACCTATTCAAAAGCTTAAAGTAAATAAATCTCTTGTTGGTGAAGTAAATTTGATTAAAAGCGATAGTCATACCTTTAGAGATTTAAATAAAAATAATTTACTAGATGTATATGAGGATCATAGACTTCCTTCAAAAATTAGAGCTAATGATTTATTAGATAGAATGACGATTGAAGAAAAAGTTGGGCAAATGTTTCATCCTCCTTTTACTTTGAGTCCTGATTTACTGATGTTAGTTTATGAAATTGCCATTAGAGGAAATAAACTTACTGAAGCTAAGATAGTTTTGGATAATATCACTCACTTTAATTTGTACGGTAATCCTAGCCCAACTGAATTGGCAAAAAGAATAAATTACTTTCAAAAAATTGCATCAAAGACTCGACTTGGTGTTCCTGTAACCATAAGCTCTGATCCAATTCATGAAGTCCCAAAAGGCGGTGGTGTTGCTTCATTTTCTGTAGATGGTTACTCAAAATGGCCATCTCAGTTGGGCTTTGCAGCCACAAATGATCCATCAATAATTCAAAATTTTGCTGAAATAGCCAGAGAAGAATATTTAGCAACTGGAATTAGAACTGCACTTCATCCAATGTCAGACTTGGCAACAGAACCAAGATGGGCTCGAAATTTTGGAACTTTTGGATCAAATGCTGAACTGTCTTCAAAAATGACATTAGCATATATGGAGGGCTTTCAGGGAAAAAATATATCTGAAAAAAGTGTTCACACTATGGTTAAGCATTTTCCAGGAGGAGGTCCACAAGAAAATGGCCTAGATCCTCATTTGTTCAGCGGTAGAAATCAAAATTATCCAGGAAATAATTTTAACTATCATTTATTGCCCTTCAAAGATGCTATTAAAAATAATTTAAAAGTGATAATGCCCTATTACGGCATTCCAGTTGGTATTACAGACGAAGATGTCGCAATGGGATATAACGAATACATACTATCTGATTTATTGAGAAATGAGCTTGGATTTGATGGTGTGGTTTGTTCTGATTGGGGCATTATAAGCGGAAGACATTGGGGTGTTGATAATCTCTCAATTAAAGAAAGATATAAAAAATCTCTTATAGCTGGCATTGACCAATATGGAGGTGAAGATGACCCTGTGCATATTATAAGCCTTATAAATGATGGTGAAATATCTATAGAAAGAATTAATAATTCTGTTAGAAGAATATTAATTAATAAATTTGATTTAGGGTTATTTGATAATCCATATGTAAATGAAAAAAAAATAAAAGAGCATGTTGCAACTGATAAAAATATTACATTTGGGCTAGATGCTCAACGCAAATCAATTGTTTTATTAGAGAATGATGGCATTCTGCCGTTGAAAAATGAACAAAGAGTTTTTGTTGATGGTCTTGATAACCAAATTGCATCGAATTTTGGCAAAGTAGTTAACGATCCTGAAAAAGCAGATGTAATAATTATGTATATTCATACTGTTTTTAATGGTAATCAAGAATCAGGACTTAACAGGCTTTTTGATAATTTTTTGAGCACCCTCTTTCCAAATGGAGACTTAAAATTCAATGAAGAAATAAGATCAAAAATAAAAAATTATTCTAAGAATAACAATCTTGTTGTCGTAGTCGATCTTAATAGGCCTGCAATACTTGAAGAAATTAAAAATATGACATCAGGATTAATTGGTACTTTTGGAGTGATGGATAAAGTTATATTTGAAGCTATTTATGGTAACTTTAATCCAAGTGGTAAATTACCATTTGAAATACCTTCCTCAATGGAAGAAGTAAAAAAACAAAAAGAAGATTTACCAGACGATACTGATAATCCTACTTATCAATATGGTTATGGAATAAGCTACTAACTAAGAGCTTTCAACTCTAGGTTGAAACTCTAAAACTGTAGCATTAATACAGTATCTGGGCATTCCATTGGGTCCATCATCAAAAACATGCCCTAGGTGGATATCAGAAGATACAGACCTTATCTCGGTTCTCCTCATTCCATAACTATTGTCAGGAAGTTCATAAACAGAATCTTTCACTGGGCCTGTAAATGATAGCCATCCAGATCTTGATACAAATCTATCCTTGGTATCAAAAAGAGGCGCTCCACTAAGCTTATCAACAAAAACACCATCAGGCGTATTTTTGAATATTTGATATTCTTTACAAAATCTTGCGTCTGTTCCTGCATTAAAAGCAACTTTATATGCCTCAGTCTCGCCAAGCTTAAACTTTCCTAATAGCTTATAAAAATCCTTTGAATTTATATAACCCTGATATCCAAATACTTCTGTGCCATTCTCAAGAAATAATATTGAAGGCGTAGCCCAACTTGGTGATTTAAGGACAAGTCCGTGGAGTTGGTCAGATGTTCTATAGCTTAATGGTATGCTTCCGTTGTAGTCATTAATAACATCATTCTTTAATTTATCGCAATATGGGCAATAGCTCTTAGAATCCAGAACTAAAATTTGTTTACCCTTTGCTAGATTACTATTATCAAGAGGATTAATACTTTCTTTATTAAAAACAATTCCAGTTGAGAGATCAGGACAATATCCATTAGGATTTTTCTTAAGGTAGTCTTGATGGTATTCCTCAGCAAAATAAAAATTTTCAAGGGGCTCTATTTTTGTTTTTATCTGGCCATATCCACCGTTTTTTAAGAGCAATTGATATTCATCTCTAATAAGTTCAGAAATCTGTTTTTGATCTTGATTTGAAAATAATATCGTAGATCTATATTGAGTACCGATATCATTGCCTTGTCTGTTGTATTGAGTAGGATTATGAGTTTCAAAAAAATGCATCAGAATTTCTTCAAGTGTTATGTAGTTTGAATTAAATGTGACCTCAACAACCTCAGCAAAATTATCTGAATTGAATTTATTCTTCAATTGAATAATAGATCTATAGTTGGGTTTTATTCCATACCCATTAGCATAACCTGACTTTGCATCAATTACTCCTTCTAAGGCCTCGTATCCTTTTTCTGCTCCCCAAAAACATCCTGAGCCTAGATAGATGGTTTGAATATGATTGGTTTGATTTGCTCCCAAAATAAATGGAAGAAATAATAATGTAAATAAGAAACTTTTAATTTTATTCATTGGGTTCATATTTATACTCTTTGCTTTTAATAAAAGCTGGTCTTGAAAATAAATTATCTGACCATCTTTTTATGTTGGGTTTAAAGGCTTGTTCAATTCCTAAAGCCTCTGCAAGATTAATAGCGTAACTTACACATATGTCTGCAATTGTAAATCTGTTAGAGCATAAATACTGTTTATCTTCTAAAGATTTCTCAAGAAGTTTAAGTCTTGATACAAACCACCTGCTATAACCTTCAACAGCAGCATCGGCAACTCCTGGTTCTTGAAACTTATATCTTAGAACCACTGTTTGTGGAAAAGTAAGGGTTGCGTCTGCATGAAATAACCAATTCAAATATGATGGATAATCTTCTTCATCTGGTTTTACCTGCAGGTCTGTTGGACCATATTTTTCAACCAAATATTGTGAAATTGCCACCGATTCTGTCATCCTTACATTGCCGTCAATTAAATACGGTATGGTTCCTAACATATTTATATCAAGGTATTCTTTCATAAATACTCTTGGAGGAAATGGCATCATGATTAATTCATATTCAAGGCCCATTTCTTCTGCCGTCCAAATAGGTCTGACAGCTCTAGAATTTTCTGTTCCGTAAATTTTTATCATGTTTTGAAATGTAAAAGAGCTATCTTACATCTAAATAGTGGTAATATTAATGATAATATATTACCATTACTGGCCCTAAACATTTTTAAGTTATGAATAAAGAAAATATATCACCAAAATTAAAATCTAACCTTGATGTAAATTCAGATCAGTATCAAAAAAATAAAGCAATGATGCTAGAAAAATTAAAATTCTTGGACGGACTCCTTGACTTAGCTGAAATTGGAGGTGGTATGCATCATCATGAACGTCTTGCAAAAAGAGGAAAAATGCCAGTTAGACAAAGAGTAATGAATGTACTTGATCCAGATAGCCCCTTTCTAGAGATTCAGCCATTTGCGGCATATGGAACAAACAATTACAACGTTGGTGGTGGGTGTGTATCCGGTGTTGGAATTATTTCAGGAACTGAATGTGTTATTTTTGCAAATGACCCTTCTGTAAAAGCAGGAGCAATGACTGTTTATGTTGGAGAAAAATGGAAAAGAGCAAAAGAAATAGCAAGAGATAACAAAATACCATTTATAAGTTTTGTAGAATCAGCTGGTGGTGATTTAAGTGTCTCAAATAATCAGGGTGATACGCCGCCGATAGCTCCGTCACTTCAACAAAGTCACTTTGCATCTACAGGAAGATTTTTTTATGAAATGACAGAGTTATCAAAACTTAGAATTCCAGTTATATCAGTTGTATTTGGCTCATCTACAGCTGGAGGTGCCTATCAACCAGGAATGTCTGATTATAATATTTTTATAAAAGATCAATCTAAAGCTTTTCTCGCCGGTCCACCGCTAGTAAAAATGGCTACAGGTGAAGAGTCTGATGATGAAACTCTTGGAGGAGCTCAAATGCATTCAGAGGTGTCAGGTCTATCTGATTATCTTGCAGAGGATGAAATGGATGCTCTGAGAATATGTAGAGAAGTGGTTTCTCATCTAAATTGGTCAAAAAAAGGTCCCGAGCCAAAAATTGAATCTTCCGAACCAGAGTATCAAAGCGAAGAATTATTAGGAATTTTAAGTGAGGATCTTAAGTCAGCTGTTGATATTAAAGAAATTATTGCAAGATTTGTTGATGGGTCAAAGTTCGAAGAGTTTAAACCACTTTATGGCTCATCATTGGTATGTGGCTGGGCTTCAGTTCATGGATATCAAATAGGCATTATTGGAAATAATGGTCCTATCTACCCTGGATCAGCTGAGAAAGGTGCAAGTTTCATACAGCTATGTAACAAGAGAGATATTCCACTGGTTTTTTTACATAATGTTACTGGCTTTCTTGTAGGAAAAGATTTTGAAAGACAGGGAATAATTAAGAAGGGATCTCAACTTATTAACGCCGTATCTAATTCAATGGTGCCTCATATAACATTTATAGTTGGCGCTTCATATGGTGCAGGGACTTATGCAATGTCTGGCAAAGCTTTTAATAATAGATTTACCTTTTTATGGCCAACAGCAAAAATTGCAGTCATGGGTCCAGAGCAAATGGCTGGTGTAATGTCAATAGTAAGAGAAGCTAAAGCAAAGAGGGATGGTAAGAAATTTGATAAAAAAGCGGACGAACAACTTAAAGCAATGGTGATTGATTATCTGGAAAAGTTGTCTCATGGTCTTGTTGCAAGCAGCATGATGACTGACGATGGGATAATAGATCCAAGAGATACTAGAGATGTAATAGGATTTTGTTTATCTATTGTAAGCAATAACGTTATTGAAGGCGCATCAGAATATGGAGTATTTAGATTATGATTTTTAATTCAATACTAATTGCCAATAGAGGCGAAATTGCATGCAGGATTATTAAAACTGCTAAAGAGATGGGTATTAGATCAGTTGCAGTATATGTTAATGCTGATAAAGATGCTTTATTTGTAAAACAAGCTGATCAATCTGTAAGGCTCAAAGATGGTGGTTATTTAGATGGGAATCAAATTATTGATGCTGCCATTAAGACAGGAGCTCAAGCAATACATCCTGGATATGGCTTTTTATCTGAAAACTCATCATTTGCAAGAAAAGTTAAAAAAGAAGGTTTGGTTTGGATTGGGCCCTCTCCTCATGTGATTTCAGTAATGGGAGATAAGCTCAAAGCAAAAGAACTCGCCATAAAAGCAAATGTTCCAACACTTCCAATGACTTCAAACCCCAAAGAAGCTAATAAGATTGGCTATCCACTTTTAATTAAAGCTGCAGCTGGTGGTGGTGGCAAGGGAATGAGAATTGTTAATAAATCAAGTGAATTAAAAGATTCTATTATAAGTGCGCAAAGAGAAGCACTTAATGGTTTCAATGATGAAAGAATATTTATCGAAAGATATGTTGAGAAGTCTAGACATATAGAAATTCAAATTTTAGGTGACTCTAATGGCAATGTTGTTCATCTCGGAGAAAGGGAGTGTTCCATTCAAAGAAGGCATCAAAAAATTATTGAAGAATCACCCTCGCCTAGAGTGTCTGAAGAAATAAGAAATAAAATGGGTGATGCTGCCGTTAAATTAGCTAAACAAATAAAGTATGAATCAGCTGGTACTGTAGAGTTTCTATTTGATGATAAAACAGGTGAATTTTGGTTTCTCGAAGTAAATACACGTCTGCAAGTTGAGCACCCAGTGACAGAAGAAGTTACTGGTATTGATCTTGTGAGTGAACAGCTAAAAGTTGCAAGAGGAGAAGAGTTAAAATTTTCTCAAGAAGATATTCAATGGAGTGGCTCATCAATCGAAGCAAGATTGTATGCCGAAGATCCTAATAATGACTTTCTTCCTGAAATAGGTACTTTAATAGCTTTTGAAAAAGATAATTCTGCTGATGCGAGATGGGATACTGGCGTTTCTAGAGGAACAGTTGTTGGTACAGACTTTGACCCAATGTTGGCTAAAATAATTTCTTATGCCCCTAATAGAACCGACGCTGCAAGTAAACTTGCAAAAGCTTTAGAGTCTGCGCATATTGGAGGCGTAAAAACTAATAGGGATTTCTTAGTAAATTGTCTTAAATCAAAAGAATTCATTGATGGGGATACGACAACAGACTTTATTGATAGAGTAAATCCAGATAGAAAATTAGTTATTCCTGATGGTTCAATTCATCATGTTGTTGCCATTGCAGCACTTTGGATTCAAGAGTTAAATAGAAAGAAATCTAATGTAGCAAGTTTCATGCCATCTGGATGGACTAATGGAAGACTTCCATCTCAATCAATTACTTTCGAATATGAAAATACTGACATAAAAGTAGAATATCAACTTCAAAGAGATGGTTCATTTAAATTCTCAAATGGTAAAACAGCTTTGATATATGACAAGGATGAAGATGGTATTGACTGTGTTTTTGATACTGAAAGGCATTACGCAAAAGTAACGATGAATACATCAAATATCTTAGTGCATATGCCTTATGGAGATGTAATGTTGTCCATAAAGCCAAAATTTGTGATTCCTGGTCAGGAAATTACTGCAGGAGGTTTAATTGCGCCTATGCCTGGCAAAGTCATTGATATAAAAGTTAATAAAGGTAAAAAAGTGCAAGCTGGTGACACGCTAGTTATCCTTGAAGCAATGAAAATGGAGCATTCAATAAAAGCTTCTGAAGATGGGACTGTATCGGAATTACTTATCTCAGTAAATGATCAAGTAGAAAATGGTGCCCTTTTGATGGTAGTAAAATAGATAATGAGAGAAGTTGAGTTTCAAGAAAGCGTAATTGTTAAAAAGCCGAAAATAATAACTAAAAGGCATTCAGAGATAATAGATACTCTTGAAAAAATGCTCGAAAAAGGTGTTCCTGATATCACAATGTCAGAATTTGCTTCAAAACTTAAAATATCATTAAGAACACTTTATGAAATTGCGCCAAGTAAAGACAAATTAATTTTAATGACTATGGACAATATTCTAAGAAAACTTGGAAAACATGCAATTGACTCAGTTAATGAAATAAGTTCGCCTATAGAAAAGTTAGAAAAGTATCTTTTTATTGTTAATCAAGCTGTTGGTCCAAAGTTTGATCGATTCATGAAAAATGTTGAAAAAATTGAAGGGTCAAAAAAAATGACAGACTTTCATGAAAATTTTATATCAGAATATACTGAAAAACTTTTAAATGAAGCAATTAATATGAAAGAAATACGTGAAATTAATACTAAAGCTTTTTCTATCCTATTTAGTAGCATTGGAAGAGAATTCCTTTCTGAAAAAAATAGAAAGCTCATTAGTTCTTCTCCTGATGAATCTGCAAATTCTCTGACCTCAATCATCCTTAATGGAATAAAGTTAAAAAATTAAATGGAAAATAACTTAATAAAAATTGCTAACTGTAGTGGGTTTTATGGCGATAAATTATCAGCTGCAAAAGATTTAGTTGAAGGAGGTCCAATTGATGTTCTAACTGGAGATTATTTAGCAGAACTCACAATGACAATTCTTTACGGCCAAAAACTTCAAAGAGGAGAAGATAAAGGATATGTTGGAACTTTTTTAAAACAAGTAAACGAAATTGCAAAAACATGCGATGAGAAAAACATCAAAATTGTTACAAATGCAGGTGGGTTAAATCCTAAATCTATGGCAAGCGAAATACAGAAAATTCTAGAGGAGCAAGCTGTAGAAATGAAAGTTGCATACATTGACGGGGACGATTTAATGCCAGAAATGTCAAACCTAATAGGTAGTGGTGAAGAGTTTGTAAATATTGATAAAAATACTTCTTTAAAAAATTCAGGCTATACCCCTCTTACATCAAATGTTTATCTAGGAGCCTGGGGCATAAAAGAAGCACTTGATAATGGTGCTGATATAGTTGTCTGCCCAAGAGTTACTGATGCAGCTGTTGTAATAGGTCCGGCCGCCTGGAAATATAATTGGGATAGAAATAATTATGATGCATTAGCTGGAGCTTTAGCTGCGGGACATATTATAGAATGTGGGTGCCAGGCAACTGGAGGTAATTATGCTTTTTTTAAAGAAGTGCTTGATTTTGATAATGTTGGTTACCCTATTGCAGAAATTTATGAAGACGGAAGTTTTAACATCACAAAACATCCTGGAACTGGCGGTTTGGTATCAAAAGGAACTGTAACCGCTCAGTTATTATATGAAATTAGTTCTCCTGCATATGTAAATCCAGATGTTATTGCTCATTTTGATACATTAAAAATAGAAGAGGTAGAAAAAGATAAAGTTCATGTCTCAGGATGCCGAGGAAGCTCTCCGCCAAAAGATCATAAAGTATGTATAAACCTTGCTGGTGGAAACAGAAATGGTATGGAAATAATTCTAACTGGCATGGATATTGAAGATAAAGCAAAAGTCTTCACAGATACGCTTTTTAACTCAGTTGGTGGTAAAGATCAATTTGATGAAGTTTTTATTGAACTTCATCGAACAGATAAAGAGAATCCAAGCACAAATGAAGAAGCTATGGCTTCACTTGTTATTTCAGTGAAATCAATGAACCAAGAACTCGTTGGAAGGCTTTTTAGTGCAAAGATAATTGAATTAGCTTTAGCAAATATTCCAGGTTTTTTTGCACAAACAAATCCAAAGTCAAGCGGTCCAGTTATTGTATATTGGCCTGCTCTAATAAATAGTAAATACATAAAAGAAAGGGTTCATGTTGACGGTAAAGAAATTGAAATTATTCCAACCAGTCAATTGGGTTTGGAAGAAATATATTACCAAAGAGAGCCTATTGAAATTGATGATATAAAATCTTCTAGCCATTCAGAAATTTTCTTTGGAGATTTATTTGGTACAAGATCCGGAGATAAAGGAGGATGTGCTAATTTAGGCGTGTGGGCAAAAAATAATACGACCTTTTCATTCTTATATAACTTTTTAACTATTGAAAAAATTAAAGAATTAATGCCTGATTTGTCAAAATATGAGATTGAAAGATTTGAACTGCCTAATATTAATTCTCTGAACTTTTATATTCATGATATTTTACAAGATGGGGTATCTTCCAATAATAGGAAAGACAGTCAGGCAAAATCTCTAGGAGAATATTTGCGAGCAAAAAAGATTCTTGTGCCAAATGAAATATTGGGAGAAACTTAAGCATGGAAAAATTGTCATTAGAGGGTCTTAATTTTGAAGCGATTGATCTCGAAATCAAAAAAAAGATATTAACTATTACTCTTAATAGACCTGAAAAAAAGAATGCTATTAACAATGTCATGATGAATGAGCTGAACTATTCTTTAGCATTCGCTAAGCAAGAAGACTCTATTAGAGTAGTGGTTATTGCTGCAAAAGGTGACATTTTTTGTGCTGGAGCAGATTTAAGAAAATCTGATTCAGAATCAAATATACCAAAGTTATCAAATGCTGACGATATCAGTCTTTCGCTTAGGCATCTTTATAAGCCGATAATATGTAAAATTCAAGGTTCAGTTCTTGCAGGTGCCCTCTTAATGGTAAGTAACTCCACTCATGCTGTATCAGTAAATACTGCGACTTTTTCAGCGCCTGAAATTCATAGAGGTCTATGGCCATTTATGGTTATGGCTGGTCTTTTTAGAGTGATGCCAAAAAGAGCAGGATTAGACTTTATTATGCGAGGTAAACCTATCGATGCTGATGAGGCTGAAAAGTGGGGCTTGATAAATGAATCAGTTAAACCTGAAAATTTGAATCAAAGAGTTAAGGAACTTGCAGAAGAATTGGCTAGCCTTGCACCCGAAACTATGAAGTTTGGACTTGAGGCATATGAAAAACAAGATTCAAAAGATTTTAATGAGGCATTGCCATACTTAAAAGAACAAATAGCAAAATGCTTTGAAGGTAAAGATGCAAAGGAAGGAATTACAGCATTTCTTGAAAAAAGAAAACCTAACTGGGAATAAGATAGTATGGATTTAAATTACGGTTCTGAATATAAAGAATTTACAGAAAAGCTTAAGAAATTTTGTAAAAAATATTCTGGAGTACATTTTTCTGACTCTTCAAAAATTCCATTAGCGGGATCTTTTAAGTCTGGTGATCTTAAAATGAAAAGATCTGATTGGCAGAAACTATTAATTGAAAATGGATATTTTGCTAGGTCTATTCCAAGAGAGTACGGAGGATATGGCGGTGAAACTGATATTATCAAAAATAGAATAATAGCGTCTGAGTTTGCAAAAGCTAAAGTTCCGCCACCAATGGGTGGTCAAGGAATAGATATGTTAGTCCCAACACTTTTAGAACTAGGTACTGAAGAACAAAAACAAAAATATATAAAACCAACATTGCATGGTGAAATTATATGGTGTCAAGGTTATTCAGAGCCTAATGCAGGAAGTGATCTTGCAAGCCTTCAAACAAAAGGTGAATTGATTGAAGGAAACTGGGTGATTAATGGTCAGAAAATTTGGACAAGTACAGCACAATATTCTCAAATGATGTTTTGCTTAGTAAGAACAGAGCCAGATGCTACAAAACATGCTGGTATAAGTTATTTATTAATACCAATGGATGCACCTGGAATTGAAATTAGGCCATTAGTTGATATGACTCTGAACGCAGGATTTAATGAGGTATTTTTTACAGATGTAACAATTCCTGAAGAAAATATTGTCGGAAAACGAGGCGAAGGTTGGGCTGTAGCTAATGCAACATTAGGACATGAAAGAGGCTCCCTCTCAGATCCAAATGTAATGATGAATAGATTGAATTCTCTCATTGAAAGAATGAAAGATGAAACTATTAATGGTGAAAAGGTTATTGATAATCCTGTCTATCTTGATAAGTTAATGAAAATCCAAGGTAAAGTTATTGCTTTTCAATCTAATTCATTAAGAGTTTTATCAGCCAAATTAAATAAAAATCAAGATGTAAAAATTGCTGGTATGATTCAAAAATTTGTAGGCACTGAATTAAGGCATGAGCTAGAGGGTTTTGCAATCGACATTATGGGTGAACTGGGAACATTATATGAAAATAGTCCAAATATTAGAGATGGAGGTTCTTGGCAAGTAGGCTATATGTATTTTCTTGGATTAATTATTGGTGGGGGAACAAGCCAAATTCAAAAAAATATTATATCTGAAAGAGGACTTGGTATGCCAAGGGAACCTAAGGTACAAAAAGGAGAATAATATGTATTTTGGCCTTTCTGAAGATCAAATTTTCTTTCAAGATAACGTTAAGAAATTTCTTGAGGATAATGCTGATTTAGATATTATTAGAAAAATTTCAGATGGCGATAAATCTAGTTTGAAAAAAGATATTCATAAAGGGATTGTTAATCTTGGTATAAATAATATATTGATACCTGAAGAAAATGGTGGGCTTGGTCTGGATTTATTATTTGCAGCTGCAATTAGTCAAAGTTTAGGTGGAGCGGTTGCTCCAATACCCTTCTGCGGTTCATATGTAATGGCTCCTATTGCAATAAAATTAGGTGGCAATGTCGATCAAACAACCAAAATTTTGAATGAAATGTCAGTTGGCAACATAAAGTTTGGGATTGGTTTTTCTGATTATTTTGGATCAAGGAATTCAAGTAAAATTAATTTTTCTGGTCAAGTTGTAAATGGAAATACTTTATTTGTTATAGATACTGATCATGCAACACATTTGCTGGTGTCTGATGCTAATGGTGTTCTAGGAATGGTACCTTTAGATCATGAGACTATAAGTTGTATTGATTTAATAACAGTTGATAAAACAAGAACATATAAGGAAATTAAATTTGAAAATACGCCAATAGAAATCTTGGAAGGCACTATTAAATCAACAAATGCAATCGAGAAGTCAATCGATGCCGGACGTATAACACTTGCAGCAGATTCTTTAGGGGCATCACAAACAATGCTTGATATGGCAGTATCTTACTCAAAAGAAAGAAAGCAATTTAATAGAGTTATTGGTTCATTTCAGGCGGTAAAACACATGTGTGCAGAGATGGCATCTGAACTTGAACCATGTTATTCGCTAGTATGGCATGCAGCACATAGTTTTGATAATAGTGAAGATGATGCAAAATTAATGGCATGTCATGCAAAATCTCATGTATCTGAAATATCTAAAGAAATATCAAAAAAAGCAACAGAAGTTCATGGGGGTATGGGCTTTACCGATCTTTTAGGAACTCATTACTGGTTTAAAAGAATTGGCCTAAATAGGCAATTGCTTGGTGCGCCTGAGATAGTCAGAGCAGAAGCAGCAAAAATTCAAGGTTTTTAAAAGTTAGTATGCGTTTTTATCTAATATTTGTAGTTACTTTTTCTATTCTCACTTCCTCAGAGACATATGAAAAAATTAATATAAGCGAAAAGAAAAAAGATTTAAGTAATGAAATATATAAAAAACTATCTCGAGAACATTATGTTAGAAATTTTAATGATCAGGACTTTAATAAAAAATATTTTGAAGCAATTTTTGAGCGCTTAGATGGGGAAAAAAATTACTTTATTAAAAGTGAGTTTGACTATTATTTGAAAGCAGCCAGTCAAACAACAAGTAAGAAATTTGATATTGAATTAGCCTATGAATTAATAAATTTATATTATGAGAAATTAGTTTCGTATTCTGAATTTCAAATTAAGTTAATTGAGAATACAAATTTTGATTTTACTATTAATGAGTATCTAGATATCTTTGAGGATGATAATGAGTGGCAAATAAACATGTCTAATATTGAAGAAATATGGCGATTAGATACTAAAAATGATTTATTGGTTGCAAAATTATCAGATTCATCGAGTGATAATCCTAAAGAGGATATCAGCAAAAGATATAAAAATAGACTACGCAGAATAGCTCAACAAAAAGAAGAAGACATTTTTTCTCTTGCTATGAATATCCTCACAAACCAATTTGATCCTCATTCATCATATCTATCACCAAGGTCTGCAGAAGATTTTGATATGAATATGAGCTTAAAATTAAGTGGTATTGGGGCACTTCTAGGTGTTGATGACGATTACACGAAAGTAATAAGTCTTGTACCAGGCGGACCTGCAGAAAAATCTGGAAAAATAAAACCAGAAGATAGAATATCTAAGATCAAACAGGTTGATGAGGATGAATTTACAGATGTTGTTGGATGGAGAATTGATGAAGTAGTAGATCTAATAAGAGGCGATATTGATACAGAAGTACAAATAGAATTTATATCCTTTGAGTCTGATATTGATAATAGAAAAATTGTCACTTTAAAAAGAGAGGAAGTAAAACTCGAGGATAGAGCTGCTCAGTCGGATGTATTTGAAATAGATGAAAATAAAATTGGAGTTATTGATCTACCTTCCTTTTATATAGATTTTGAAGAATATGCCAAAAGAAATACAGACTATAAGAGCAGCAGCAAAGATGTAAAAAATATCCTTGAAGAATTTAATGCTAATGGGATTGATGCTGTTATTCTAGATTTACGTAATAATGGCGGTGGAGCTCTTATTGAGGCAAATAAAATTATTGGACTATTTGTTTCATCAGGTCCTACGGTGCAAGTGAAACAAAAAAGAGGACTTATACAGCCATATGGAGATACAAGAGCAATTCAGGTTTGGGATAAACCTGTAATAGTTCTTGTTAATAGGTATTCAGCCTCAGCATCAGAAATAGTTGCAGGAGCAATTCAAGATTATAGAAGAGGCTTAGTTGTGGGCCAAAGAACTTTTGGTAAAGGTACTGTTCAAAGTCTAGAAGATTTATCTGAAGGCCAGATCAAAATTACAGAATCAAAATATTATAGAGTTAATGGTAAAAGTACTCAAAATAAAGGTGTTGTTCCTGATATAGAACTTCCAGTGACTTGGGATATTGATTCTGTTGGCGAGAGTTCATACCCTACTGCTTTGCAATGGGATGTCATTAGGCCATACAGGCATAAGAAATTTGTTTTTGATACCTCAGTAATTGAGAATGTTTTAGAACTTCATAAAGACAGGCTTACTTATGAACCAAATCTTAACTATTTAAAGGATGTAAGAAAAAGATATGATCTTAATAAGGATAAAAAATTTCTAAGTTTGAAGCTTCAAGATAGAAAAAATCAAAAAATTCTTAGAAAAAATTGGTTACTAGAAATTGAAAATAGGAGAAGAAATTCCTTAGGCTTTGATGAGTTTGCTTCTTATGAAGATCTAGAAAATTTTAATAAAGAAAATGATGACGAAGTTAATGCAAATAGAATTGATTTTGAAAATGATTTTCAATTAATAGAATCGGCTAAAATAGTTAATGATTATTTAGGCCTAAAACAAGAAAAAATTATTACAATGGTTAACTGATATGAAAATAGTCTCATTTAATATAAATAGCATTCGTGCAAGGCCTCATCAAATTGAGCATCTCAGGGATACTTTGAATCCTGATGTCATTGGTTTGCAAGAAACCAAAGTAAATGATCCTGACTTTCCTATAGATGTGATAAACGAAATTGGATACCACGTAGAATTTTGGGGTCAAAAAGGACATTATGGTGTTGCAATTCTAAGCAAAAATAAACCCTTAAATACTGTTAAAGGCTTCATAAGTGATACTGAGGACGATCAAAAAAGGTTTATTCAATCTACTTTTAAATTTGGGAATAAGGAAATAACAATTATGAATGGTTATTTTCCACAAGGAGAAAATATTAATCACGAGACAAAATTTCCAAAAAAAATAAAATATTATGCTGATCTAAAAGAGCACATAGAAGCACTAATGAAAACAAAGAAAAATTTGATTGTTATGGGAGATTTTAATGTTTCCCCAGAGGACATCGACATAGGTATCGGAGAAGAAAATGCCAAAAGATGGCTAAGAGATGGAAAGACATCTTTTCAACCTCAAGAGAGAGAGATGTGGAATAGCATTAAAAATTTAGGCTTTACTGATTCATGGAGAGTTATTTATCCAGAAGAAGCTTCAATTTATTCTTGGTTTGACTATAGATCAAGAATGTTTGATCAAAATCCAAAAAGAGGATTGAGAATTGATCACATTTTAATTACTAATAATTTAAGAGATTCAATCAAAAAAGTTGGAATAGATTATGATGCGAGAGCAATGGAAAAACCATCTGATCATTGTCCTGTTTGGTTAGAACTTAGTGAATAGAATTCATTTTAAATCTCCAGATAATAAAGAAGAATTTGATAAATATGATTTATTTAGGTGGAAAATTCTCAGGCAACCTATTGGAAAGTCGGTTGAGTCTCTAAAAGATGAGCATGAAAATAGTAGCTTTCATCTTATTGGCTTGATTGATAAAAAAATAGTTGCATGTGGCAGACTTCATCTTAATTCACCTGATGAAGCACAAATAAGATTTATGGCCGTGGATGATTATCATAGAGGCAAAGGAATTGGAAAGCAGGTTGTCGAAGAGTTAGAAAGTTATGCAAAATTGAAAAAGGTAGATTCAATAATTTTGAATGCTCGTGATCATGCAATTCGGTTCTACGAAAAGTCAGGTTATGAAGTAGTTGGTCCATATAAGGGCTCAGATACTGGAATCCCTCATTCTAAAATGATAAAGAAAATCTAATTATCTTTTATCTCTAAAGAAATTTTTCAATAATTTAGAGCTTTCATCTTTCAACAAACCGTATTGGTAATTAACACAATGATTCAATATATTTTTATCATAAATGTTGTCTATTGAGACAACACTTCCAGTTTTGGGTTCCTTGGTGGCAAAAACCAAATTATCTATTCTTGCATCTGCTATTGCTTTTGCACACATATGACATGGTTCAAGTGTTACATATATATTGCAATTAATTAATCTATAGTTGCCTAAATTTCTTGATGCATCTCTAATAGCATTGATCTCAGCATGCGCAGTAACATCATTCTCCGAAATCATAGAATTCCTTCCCTTTCCAACTATATTATTCTCAAAAACAACTACTGCTCCAACAGGCACTTCATTTTTTTTATAAGATATTTTTGCAAGATGAATGGCTGCTTGCATAAATTCATTGTCCAAATTTGAAAAGGTCAATTAATAAAACTCAATGTTTGCTATATCTAATTGTGCATTGAAATCTTTACCATATGCCGCTAATGCAATTGTTCGAATTTGTTTTAAATTCATCTTTTTGCGCATATAAGCATTAGATTTTTTAAAATCTTCAAAAGGTATATATATTGTTTGCCAGTCTGATGTTGGAAGAAATGAAACAAGATATCTATCCCACGGAAACCTGCATTGTGGTGTCCTTATCCACACATAATAATTGTCATTTGTTCCTCTAACAGTTAATTTTAGACCTTTGTATACTTGCGAACTATTCTTATTCCTTACTTGAGCTTGTAGGAAGCCACCATTGTTTTTGGTGCTAACAACGCCTTCTAACCTATAGAAATTTTTTCCATCCTCTTGTATTTCAAATAAGCCACCTTCAGAAATACCTCCCATAACTTGATCTGAAATAGATACCCAATCACCCCTAATATCATCCAAATTGTCAATAACCATAGAAAAAGAGTTTAAAGAAAAAATTAAAATTAGAAATATATTTATTTTCATGTATTAATCAAGTTTATTTTCTTTTTTAGCATTAAACCATGGCAATTTAACAACTTTTGCAGCCAAGTCTCCATTTGGAGTTGAAACATTTATATCTGTTCCTTCTGAAGAGAAATCAATATCAACTATAGCAAGTGCAATATTTTTCTTTAAACGTGGTGAATAAAAGGCTCTTGAGACTCTGCCAACTTTTTGATGATTTTCGTTATGCACAGGCCAAAAATTTTCAGGTGCTTTGATTATTGGTTCTCCGTCTAATTCTAAGCCAACCAACTTTTCCTTTAAACCATTTTCTTTTATTTTTTTAAGCGCTTCTTTACCAATAAAATCAGTTTCTTGATCTACATCGACCAACCTGCCCATCCCAATAGTGTAAGGATTATGTTCACGGCCAAAATCGCCACCATAAGACAATATACCGCCCTCGATTGTTCTTATTGTATTTGGGGCAATTACTCTTCCGTTAAACTCTTTAGCAGCTTCGTAAACTAACTCAAATAATTTGTTGCCTAAATTTCTATCTTGCAGATAAAGCTCATAACTGAGTTCACCACTCCATCCAGTTCGAGCAATTACCATTGGAATTTCTTCTAGAGAAGTTTCAGCTGCTTTGTAGTAACCCAGATCATCATGTTTTCCATCAAACAACTTTTGAATTAATTTTCCTGATTTTGGTCCACTTATTTGAAGAGGCGAAACATCAGGTTCAATAATATGAACATCCATACCAGAATTAATTGCTATACCTTGGAGCCAAAGAATAACGTCTCCATCGCCAGGCGAAATCCAAAACTTATTTTCTTCAAGTCTCAATAAACATGCATCATTAACAATTCCGCCATCTTTATCTGTTAGCAAAATATATTTGCAAAAACCTATTTCACATTTTTCTAGATTTCTTGGTTGGATATACCTGACAAAATTATAAGCATCTGCTCCAGTAATTTCTATTTGTCTTTCAGCAGCAAAATCTCCAAAAGTAACATCATTAATTAAACTTTCGTATTCTTTCTCAGGTCCAGAGAAAGCAGTTGGCAGATACATTTTGTTATAGACAGTAAAGCCTGTAACACCATATTTCAAATTAGACTCATAATATGGAGATTTTCTTACACGTGTTCCTATTCCAATTAATAATGGTAGCTGTGATTCTGTCATAAAAATTCCCCCTAGATTTTTATGCTATTTTAATCTCAAAATATCCTATGAGTAAATGCATTATTTCTTTATTTCGATTATCATTTATACATCTAATTTTTGGATATTTTTATGGGGAAAAAAAGATTTTTTGATGATAGATTAAAGTATCTATCATTCATACAAAACACGAGCGAAAAGAAGGCTATTTCATCAAAAATTTATCCACACATTGCATCTTTATCACTAAATAAATCTTACCTAAGAATTCTTGATGCTGGAACAGGAGATGGAACAATAACATCAAATGTTATAAAAAGTTTTCATAGATATCATCCATATACATCGCTTCTGATATCTGGAAAAGAAATTAGTTATGAGGATCTAAAGAACACTTTAGAAAAAATGCCAGATAGATTTGTAGAACATCCTAACATGTTACTAACAATGACTAATGTAAAATTTTCTGAAGTTGGTTATATTGAAAGCTCATCAAAGATTAAAAATAAAAAAGTGAAAGAATACAATTTAATTCTTAAAAGCGATAACTCGTTTGACTTTAATACTCAAATAACTGGAACTAAGCTAAGTAATTTTATTAAGAAGAATTGGGGAATTGAGATCGATAAAAATGATAGAACATCTTATTCAAATCCTTGTATTATTAGAATTTATCGTGAAGATAATAAAAGACATCTAGAGCACTTCCTAAAAAATGACTATAAAAACAATAATTACGATCTAATTATTGCCTCACAAGCATACAGAGCTGCGTCTTCTGTGAAGATAAAAGTGAATAATGTAATAGGTCCATTAATGAAATTGTTAAATAAGTCTGGCAAGCTTTTAATAACTCATTCTTGCGGTGGAGATTCTATCCAAAAGATTTTAAAAATAGCTTTTAAAGAAAAAGAAGCATTTCCAAATACTGCAAAAGATATTATTGAGTACCTAAAAAATAATCCGATTGTTGAGAATAATAAATTTAATTTTGGTATGCCAAAAAGCTACTTTTTTAATTTTAGAAAAGCTCCTGATCAGACTGTTACAGAACTATTTGGCCATAATATGGATGCTAAATGGGCTAACATTTTGTATGTAGGTCAAATACCTGAAAAAGATATTCAAGGTCTAGAAAAAAATCAACGTGCATTTAATAAAGTTAAAAAAGCAATTGATAATGAAAAACTTATTCAATTCAAGAATGAAATTTTTAGCATTACGAAATTAAGATAATGAAAATATTAATAATGGGTCTTCCTGGAAGTGGTAAAACATATTTAGCAAAAAGACTGCAGCCCCTTCTTGAGGCTGCTTGGTATAACGCGGATATAGTCAGAGATATGGCAAATGATTGGGATTTCTCACCACAGGGAAGAATCAGACAAAGTCTCAGGATGAAAAATTTAGCAGATTTTGAAAAAAAACATGGTCGTATGGTGATATGTGATTTTGTATGTCCAACAAAAAAAACTAAAGATAATTTTGATCCTGATATAACAATATGGATGAATACAATTAAAGAAGGAAGGTATGAGGATACTAATAAAATGTTTGAAGAGCCTTCTGATGTGAATTTTAGAATTACGGAAATGAACGATTCGAATCATGAAATGATTGCAAGGGAAATTTTGAATAATGTTTGATTGGAAAAAACCAACTGTGCAAATGCTTGGAAGATGGCAGCCATGGCATAAAGGTCATCAAGAACTTTTTAAAAGATGTATAGAGAAAACTGGGCAAGTGATTATTCAAGTAAGAGATGTTGAAGGTGTTTCAGGGGGAGAAGGACAAGATGATAATCCTTTTTGCTGGGACACAGTATGTAAGAATATTGAAGAAAATTTATTATTAGATAATTACAAAAGAGGTAAAGACTACGAAATCATGCTGGTACCTAATATAACTAATATTACCTTCGGTAGAGGAGTTGGTTACAAATTCGAAGAAGAAGTTTTTGAAGAAGAAATCTCCTCGATAAGCGCAACTCAAATTAGAGCAAATCTAAGAGAAAAAGGCGAACTTTAATCTACTCAACTTTAAAAGTTAGTCCTGCATTTGCCTCTAACCTATATACCAGCTTCATTCCCAAAGATGCAGCAGGAGTATAAATACCTCCTTCCAAATCTTTAACATCCTTAACAAGACAAATTGCACTTTCAGTAATCATTTTTGATGTAGAGCCATACCCAGGATCCATATCTCCGGCAACTGAAGCCTTAAAGACCTGGTTATCAACATCTGCACAAAATAAAATCTCATAACTACCATTTTCTCTTTTTTCTCTTGATGGTCCCTCTCCTGGAGCAGGTACATCATCTCCAGCAATTGGATTGGTTGATGCAATCATATCTGCAGCAGCCTTGCCCTCATCACCAGGGCCTGTTATCCACATTTCGTTATATAAAAAATTTTCTCCATACTTATGATCCATTAACTTATTCGAGCGATGTATGTTTTTTGTGTTTATCGGCGCCATAAAAAATGGAGCCACCCAAGTTTCAAGCTCATCATCATATACCGGCTTTGTATCATCAGCTTGTTGAGCCCCTTGAGAACCTTCACACAGTCCATGAGGATTTATAAGTACATTTATTAATTCAGGATTTGATTTTAATGATGACATTGTTGCTTTCATTGAAGCAGCAGTTCCACCTGAAAATTCACCATTCATAACTCTGACTCTTCCTCTTACTGATTCAGCATATTTACCAATTTTTGACATAACTTCTTCTTGAACATAAAGAACACCCAAATCAAAAGGAATACTGTCAAATCCACAAGAGAAAATTATCCTTGAACCAGTTTCTTTTGCTTTAGCTGAACACTCATTTATTATTCTGAACATAAAACCAGGTTCGCCACATAAATCAACATAATCGGTTCCTGAAGCAACACATGTTTTTATTATATTCTCTCCATATAATTGATAAGGTCCAACTGTAGTTAAAACACACTTGGTTTGGTTTACTAAGTTGTCTATAGATTCTTGGTTATCACTATCAACTTCAAAAATGGTTATATCATCTGAAAGATTCATTTTATTTTTAAGTTCTTCTAATTTAGAAACACTTCTTCCAGCTATTGCCCAGGAAACATCAGTATTATCTGAATATTTCTGCATAGCGTACTCAACAACGAGTTTTCCAGTGAAGCCTGTTGCTCCATATATAACAAAATCAAATTTTTTGTTTTCATTCATGATAATTAAGTCCTATATATAAAAAAGTGTTGGCGCATTATAATATAAAAAATATATACATTAGTTTTATACATGATAAAAAATATAACAGAGTTTTTTAGAGTAATAAGTGAACTTCGCTTCATAATCCCATTATTAAAATATAAATGGCCGGAACCAGACGATAGTGCTTCCTTGGCTCATACATTCCAAGAAAGTGTAGAAAAATATGGGGAACAAAACTTTATATATTTTGAAGAGCAAACATGGACATATTCCGAAATAAATAAAGCTGCAAATATTTTATCTAATAAATTGGTAAATGATGGAATCGTTCATGGCGATCGAGTGGTTTTATTTATGGAGAATAGGCCCGAGTATGTGATTACTTTGTTAGCACTGAATAAAATAGGTGCTATCGGGGTTTTAATTAATACTAGTCTTACCGGGGCTCCTCTTATTCATTGTATAAATTCTTCAGATTCTAAAAAATGTATAGTTGGAGCTGAGTTAATGAGCTCCCTTGAAGAAGTTCTTGATGATATAAATGTAAAAGACAGTTCAAATCTATATTGGGTCAAAGATGGTGACACTTATGAATGTCCACATTGGGCTTCTGATCTTGATAAGCTCATAGATAAAACTAAAACTGAAACACCAGAAGCAATAAAAAATGTTACTGCAAAGGATACAGCATTCTACATATTCACATCTGGTACTACTGGTGTTCCAAAAGCGGCTTTGTTTCCTAATACTAAAATTGTTGCAGCATCAACAAATATCACAAGAGCTGGCTATAGAATGAACAATCAGGATTGTTTGTATAATTGTCTGCCTCTATATCATTCAACAGGATTAATGTTAGGTCTATGTGCATGTATTCATGTTGGAGCTTCAACCTTCATCAGAAGAAAATTTTCTGCATCTACCTTTTGGAAGGAAGCACAAAAATTCAATACTACTGCATTTGTTTATGTTGGAGAGCTATGTAGATATCTTAGCTTTCAGGATACATGTGATGAGGAAATGAATAATCCAATATCAAAGATGGTTGGTAACGGCTTAAGACCAGACCTCTGGGATTGTTTCCGAAACAGATTTAAGGTTGATAGGATATGTGAAATTTATGGAGCGAGTGAAGGCAATGGTATGTTTATGAACTTGCTTAACAAAGATCAAACTATTGGTATGACCAATATTGAGTTAGCACTTCTTGAATATGATGTTGCTGAAGATAAATTAAAAACTGATGGAGATGGTAAATATATTGAAGCTCAAGAACATGAACCTGGTCTGGCTCTTGTTAAAATCGGACCAAATGCTGTATACAACGGGTACACAGATAAAAAAGCTAGTGAAGAAAAGGTTATCAAAAATGTCTTTGAAGAAGGAGACAGATGGTTTAATACTGGTGACTTAATTAAGACTATGGATGTTGGATTTGCACTAGGTCGAAAACACTATCAATTCGTTGATAGAGTTGGGGATACTTTTAGATGGAAATCTGAAAATGTATCAACAAATGAAGTTGCAGAAATCTTAAATTCTTTTGATCAAGTAAATATGGCAAATGTTTTTGGTGTAAAAGTACCAAATAGCGAAGGTAGAGCCGGTATGGTTGCATTTAATTGTGAATTAAATGAATTTAGGTGGGAAGATTTCTCAGCTTTCGTTGCAGATAAGCTCCCAAGTTATGCTCAGCCAGTTTTCGTCAGAATAATCGAAGAACTTGAAACCACAGGAACTTTTAAATTAAAGAAAAATGATTTAAGAGAAGAAGCGTTTCATTTAGATAAGGTTAATAAAGATCAGATATTTATAAAAAAACCAGGTGAAGCATCGTATACCCCTTTGGACAATGAGTACTACGATGTAATTATGAATGGATCAGCAGGCTTTTAAATTAAATAACATTACTATCAATTAAAACAGCAATTAATAAAGCTGGTTCATTACCGTTGTTAACCCAAGCATGATTGGTTCCTCTTTGGACAACAACATCAAATGGTTTTAATTTAACCTCTTCCTCATCCAAAATTAAAGTAACGTCACCTTTTAAAAGAATGATGTAATCAATAGTCTCTGTCTTATGCATCGCAGGATGTTTTGTAGTGTCTATCCTGTGATGAGCAGCTCCAACATTATCAAATGCCTGAGCTGCCATCTCCTGCATTACTTCATCTGGCACTCCCTCAGGCAATGGATTGATTTGAAAATACCTAAATTTGGTTCCTCCAGCTGGAGGGGACAAGATGATCTCTTCATCAGCTCTATCATTATTATCTTTAGAAATAATATCTTTACCGTCCGTGTTCCATAATTCAAACAAGCCTCCAACATCTTCGCCAATTGATCTTGCAGGTGGCCCATCCAATGTAATAATTGATCTTCCATCTTCGTTATGTCCCGTTATTATTCTTCTCATATCAACTCCTTATATTTTTTAAATGTTTTTTAACTGATAAAGCTCGTTCTGAAATAACTAGGTCGTTCCAGTCTATATGTTTTGTTTTTTTCATACGAAAAATTTTATTAGATTGCTCTACGCCCATTTCTTCAAAATGATTTATTACATTTATAGCTCCCTCTCTGTTATTACAAATGAGTGCCATATCGCATCCAGCCAAGACTGAGTTATAGGCCTTTTCATAAAAATCATCATTACCAGCACCAGCCATTGTTAAATCATCGCTGAATACAACCCCATCAAACCCAATTTGATCCTTCAATATTTCATTAATCCATAGTCTTGAATAACTTGGTATAAATTTATCAATTTTAGGAAAAAGAACATGAGCACACATTACAGCATCAATTTTATTAGCCAATTCTAAATATGGTTTTAAGTCTGAGCTTAATAAATCATCTATAGTCCTTATGTCTTCCGGAAGTGAGATGTGACTATCCTCAATTACTCCTCCATGACCAGGAAAATGTTTGGCAGTAGAACACATCCCTGCCTCATGCATCCCATCTATGTATGAGGAAGCAAATTTAATAACCTCTTCGCTTGAGGATGAAAATGCTCTATTTCCAATAATACTAGATGAGCTTTCGTCTAGATCCAAAACTGGTGCAAAGTTTACATCAATACCCGCAGCTAAAAGCTCAGATGAGGTTAGCCAAGCAACCTCTTTACACATATCTATTTTGTTAGCATCTGAATATTTGGATAAATCTTGAAGCGAAGGCATTAATGTAAAATCATTTTTAAATCTTTGGACTCTTCCACCCTCTTGATCAACAGCAAAAATAATATTTTGTTTGATGTTTTTTATTTCAGATATAAGTCCTTTGATTTGATCATAAGATTCAAAGTTTCTAGAAAAAAATATTACTCCACCTACCTGGTTATTAGATAAGATTGATTTGTCATCATGTGTTAATGATGTTCCCTCAATATCTAACATTAAGCGACCAAATGAATCTTCCATAAATAAATCATATCAGAGAAAATTGATTCGGGTTACGTAAAAAAATTGATGAAAAAAATTATTAATATAAGATTACCTAATGGCTTACAGAGCACTAATAACAGGATCTTCTTCTGGCATAGGTTTTCAATATGCAAAGCATTTATCTGAAAAAGGCTGGAATCTTGATTTGGTGTCGCAAGATAAGGATAGATCACTTGAATCAAAGCAAAAATTACAGTGTGAAAAAGCTCAATTTCATACATTTGATTTGGGCAAAAGAGAATCTATAAATTTAATAATAAATAATTTTGAAACTCCTGATCTTTTAGTTGCAAATGCTGGTATTGCAGTTAATGGTGCTATTGGTGAAATTAAACAAATAGAAAAAGATTATTACTATTATTTAATGTGTGGAGGTGTTATTGACTTAATTGAGGGGTTCATACCCAAGATGACAGAAAAAAGAAGTGGAAGAATTGTAATAATATCAAGTATTGGAGCAACAACTGCAATGCCAAAATCATCTCTGTATTCATCTATAAAATCAGGCATTCATGCATATGGTAGATCTATTTCAGCCGAGCTTAAAGATAAAAATATTTCAGTTACAGTTAGTCTTCCTGGTTATGTCAAAACCAAAGCCCATGAAAGAGCAGGACTTAATCATCTTAAAGATAAAGTGCCTTGGTGGATGTGGGTTAGTGCTAAGCAAGTTGTTATGGAAACTGAAAAAGCTTCAATTAAAGGAAAGGCTGATGTTTTACCTGGAAAAGTGTATAAGCTGGTTCGACCGTTCTTAAATTTTAATAGTGCTATAAGGGTATGGAGAAAGATTACTAAAAGAAATTAATAATCTACGATGGTCTCTATTTTAAAGCCTTTCTCCTTAATCAAACTACTTCCACCTAATTCAGGTAAATCTATGATTGTAAGAATTAAAATATTAGACTCTAAAATATTAAAATTTTCTGTTAGAAGTTCGGCGCAAGCGATTGCAGTCCCACCTGTTGCTACAAGATCGTCAACAATAACTACCTTTTGATCTTCGGTTAGATTTGTATTTTGTTGTATTTCAATAGATGTGCTTCCATATTCTAAATCAAAGCTCTTCTTGTAAGTTTTATTGGGTAGTTTTCCAGGCTTTCGAGCTAAAACAAAAGGCAAAGATAAATCGCGTGCAATAGTACCAGCAAAAATAAATCCTCTGCTCTCAATACTAGCAACCGCGTCAGCACCAAAATTTTTTGTAAGCGTTGTAAGTTCATCACATGTTTTTACAAAAGCTTCTGGATTTTCAATTAAACTAGTAATGTCTCTAAATACTATTCCATCGATTGGGAAGTTGTTTACCTTTCTAATATATTTTTTTAATCCTAATCTATCATCCATCAAATTTTACTCCCAATTAGGCTTTCGTTTTTCTAAAAAAGATGAAATACCCTCTTTTGCATCTTTATTCATAGTATTTTCAGCCATGATCTCTGATGTATATTTATAAGCCTCAGATAGGCTAAGTTCTGCTTGTTTATAAAATGCTGATTTACCTATTTTTACTGTTTGCATAGATTTGCTAGCTATTTTGTTTGCTAATTCCATTACTTCTTTTGATAGATTTTCACAGGGTACATGATCATTTATTAATGAGATTCTTTTTGCTTCAGCCGAATCTATCATATCTCCAGTCAATAGCATTTTCATTGCATCTTTCTTCTTAACATTTCTTGATAAGGCAACCATTGGAGTTGAGCAAAATAAACCTAAATTAACTCCCGGTGTAGCGAATGATGATGAATCTGAAGCAACAGCTAAGTCACAGCTTGCAACTAATTGGCACCCAGCTGCTGTTGCAATTCCATCAATCTCAGCAATTACAGGTTTTGGGCAGTTTACAATTGACTGCATTAATGTGGAGCAAGACTCAAATAAATCTCTAAAATAACTTTCTCCTTGATCATTATTTTCTCTGGCAGCTGTTATTTCTTTTAAATTATGTCCCGAACAAAATATTTTGCCAGTAGCAGCAATAACAATAACTTTAATCAGTTTATCAACAGATACTTCTTTGATTGTTGTACTTAATAAATTAATCATTTGATCAGAAAGAGAGTTTCCTGTTTTTTCATCATCCATTGTTATTCGAACAATCGATTCGGTAACTTTTTCTACTTTTAAAATATCTTGCATAATTTATTAGAATCCATATTCAAAAATTAGTCCAATATTAATCCTCTAATTCAATTTTGGGGCATTTATTCATTATCACTGCAAGGCCAGCATCCTGAGCTAAATTTAACGAATCTTCACAAAAAATATCTAGCTGAGTCCACAAAACTTTTGCATTAATTTTGATAGCCTCCTTAGTTACTTCGTAAACAAATTCTTTTTTTCTGAAGACATCAACCATGTCCACTTCATCATTAATGTCTGATATATTCTTGTAACATTTTCTACCCAAGATATATTCTCCCTCTTCATTTGGATTAACTGGAAATACTTTATATCCTCTCTCAATTAAGAATTTCATAACTTTGTAGCTGTCTTTTTCTTCTTTTGAACTAATTCCAACTATGGCAATTGAGTTAATGGTTTTTAAGATATCTTTTGGATTATTCAACACTAGTTATTTTGCAAGTTTGAGATTTCTTTCCTCTGCTTCTTTCCAGTCTTTTGGTAAATACTTCGAAACTAGCAAAAAGCTAATTACAGATGGAACAAAAACAAATGACGTAACAGTCATTGCATATCTGATTGACTCAAGATCATTAAAGTTTTCTTTGAAGACATCCATTATCCAGCCTGAGAAAGTTGGCCCTCCACCCAAAGCTATCATATTTAATATAAAGAAAAATAATGCTGTGGACATTGCTCTCATATGAATTGGAGCTAATGTTTGAGCTATTGCAAAGCTTGGACCTAAGTAAATTCCTATTAGCAATAAGAATAAGGTTGCGAAAATTAGATGTATTACAATTGAAGGAACCCACCAAGTTATTAGGCCAACTGGAAGACATAAAGCTATTGATATAGCAGGAAGCCATCCGTATGCTCTGATATCTTTCTTACCCCACTTATCTGCCAGTCGAGCACCAAAAAATGCTCCGGCAGCATATGTAGTTCCATTCATGATTCCTAGAATGATTACAAGAGTTTGAAAATCAAAACTTGGATCTAAGGTTAACAAATATTTAGTCTGAAAGGCTGATTTTGAATATGAGACAAATGATCCAAATGCTATTCCAAAACACATTGCCCACCATGCAGGTATCTTCATTAATTCTTTTAAAGACTCTAGAAATGGTGGTTTTTTAATTTCTGTAGCTGCACCAAGCTCCATTGCCCCTCTTACTGGTTCTTTGAGTACTAACTTAACTATTAATGCCAAACCAACACCAGTTAAACCGAGTACAATAAAAATTCTTCTCCAGTCCACGTCTTCTGAAGACCCCATTAAAGAAGCGGTGACAAAGTATGCCGCCATAATCCCTAAAGGAATACCCATCGAGTAAACTCCTAGTGCGCTTGCTCTTTCTTCTTTTGGAAATAAATCTGAAATTATCGAATGCGAAGGTGGACTCCCTCCAGCCTCACCTATACCAACGCCCATTCTGGCAAGACCTATTTGTATGAAGTTATTTGCTAATCCAGTTAAGGCAGTAAAACCACTCCAAGTGGCTAGCGCAATAGAAAGAATATTTACCCTATTATATCTGTCAGCTAACCATGCAATTGGTATGGCAACGAGCGTATAAAAAACAGCAAAAGCTAAACCAATTAAAAGTCCAAGCTCAGTATTTGTCAGTCCTAAATCTTTTTGAATAAATGGAGCAAGTATGCCCATTATTTGTCTGTCGATGAAGTTAAAACCATAAACGATAGTCAAGAGAACTAAAACAAAGTTTCTATAATTTTTTGAACTCATAATTTCTTTTGGATTATTTTAAATTATCAGGCATTGGAGGTAAGTTGCTTAAAAAATTTAAGTGTATTTTAGATTTTGGAAATATTACTACCCAGGCTGTAATAAAAATACATTTCAAATACAAATATAATGATGCATTATCAACATACCATATTTCCAAATTAGTTTTGTAAGGAATTATATGATTGGAATAAAATTCTTGTGCATTAGACTTATCTTCAAGCAATTTTTCCTCATCTCGAAAAATAATTGACCCAATACCAGTTAAACCAGGACAAATTGTGTTTAAGCGATTCTGAGCATGAGAATCATACTTTGCATATGTATTTGGTACCATTGGTCTAGGCCCAACAATACTCATCTCTCCAACAAAAATATTCCATAATTGAGGAAGTTCATTTATTTTAGATTTTCTTAAGAATTTTCCAAACGGCAAAACCCTAGGATCATTTTTAACAGTTATCTCACCAGCACCAATTTTTGGACTATCTTTAAGCATGGTAGCAAACTTAAGAACGCCAAATGTTTTGCCGTATTTACCAACGCGCTCCTGCTTATAAAAGATTTCATTTTCGCCAGTACATTTTAGAATTATAGATACTATAGTTAGTATCGGTGATAGAAAAACTATTGCTGTTAAGGATAAAAAAATGTCAAATAATCTTTGCATTAATCATATGACCTCATAACTTGCTCAGGAGGTTCGAAGCCTCCAGAATCTGGATTTCTTCCTGACTCAAAAAAATCTCTATACCAGTTCACCGTTTTTTTAACTGAATCTTTCCAAGAAAATTCTGGATTATATTTCAAATCATTTTTTGCTTTTGTAATGTCTGGGCATCTTCTTGCAACTGAACCTGGATAGGTCATTGCATTCTCATATTTTCCTTTATATCCCATTATCTCACCAATAAACAAACACAATTCTGACATAGATATCTCTTCATCTTTTCCTATGTGATATATTTCTCCATCGGCTTTCAATGATTCCATGGATAGAATTGTGCCTTTAACAGCATCATCAATAAAACAAAAAGCTCTAGTTTGATCATGACCATATATTTTGAAAACCTTATCAGATAATTTGCAAAATCTTTCAACTATATGAGGAATTGCATGGCCAAATCCCATATTTGGTCCAATAATATTCTGATAACGGACTATTGTGCACTTAAAATTATATGCTTTTGCACAATGAAGGAATGCCAACTCTCCATGCATTTTAGTCATTGCATATGTCCATCTTGGATGTTTTACATCCGAAATACATAAAGGTACATCTTCGTCAGTTGGAATTTGAGCATTAAATAAATCTGAAGTTCCAGCATAATTTTCACTTGAGGACGAGAAAAGTATTTTTTTCACAGGATTTTCTCTAACATAATTAAGAGTATTCATTGTCAAGCTTGTATTAATTCTTACAACCTCTTCTGGATTTTTAAGTGTTCTATTTACTCCAACTACTGCAGCGAGCATATATAGCTCATCATATGATTCTCTTAAGATTCTAAAGGATGAGGGATCAGAAAAATCAGCTGTAAAAATTTCTAAATTGTCTCCATTGCTAGAGTTTTTTAAATTTTCAAGTTCTTGTGATTCTTTTATATCAGCTGATGTTACAAAATGACCATTAGAAACAAGCTCTTTAACAATATTTCTTCCAATAAATCCAGCTCCACCAAGAACTAAAATTTTCTTCATTTTATATCTCCTCTTCCCAAAATAGATAATTCATGTTTACTCTTTAATGTACTAATTTGCTCATCGGAAAATAAACCCAGGGTATCAAAAATTTTAAGATTATCGATGCTCATTAGCCTCTCAATAGTATCTGAGCTTTTGTAAATACTATGTCCAGCTGAAATAATAATAATATCTATCTCGTTATCTAAAGCATGATCTAATTTTGATTCTATTTTTAAATCTAATTCTGGCCAGTATTTAACATAAGGATCATGTAAAAAAATAGTTGATCCATTTTCTGCAATCATTTTGTAAACACCCTCAACAGGCGAATATCTTGTATCCCCAACATCACCTCTATAAGAAACACCTAACATAAGAATATTTTTATTACTTGTTTCTTGAAAAACATTTATTAATCTCTCAAAAGCATATCTTGGCATTTGATCGTTAGTTGAAACGCTTTTTATACTCATGTTTAAATCATTTTCTGATCCAAAAAAAGACTTTCTAGACCAACTAGCAAGAAGTGGATCTTTTGTTAGACAGTAACCACCTACACCAATTCCTGGATACATCAGATTTGAATGGGTATTTCTAACTCTTATAGCATTTACAATAGAAAATAAATCAACTCCTGCTTCCTCAGCATATCTTGACCATTCAACAGCAAAAGCAATATTTGTTGCTCTATAAGAATTTTCTAAAACTTTAGCCATTTCAGTTGCATTGGTATGTTCTAGTCTAGTCAAATCACATAAATTTGTGTCGATGATTGTGCTTAAAAAAATTTGAATTGAGTCAGCGCTATTTTGATCCATACCAGAATAAACTCTTGGATATTCTCTTATAGAATTAATATATTCCGGTCCAGGCATAACTCTCTCATATGAATGACCAAGTTTAAATTTATCTAAATTTAAGCCTCTTTTACCAAATTCATCTTGAAGTATTGGTTTCACAATTTTTTCACATGTGCCTGGTGGAACAGTTGTTTCCACTAATATTAAAATATTTTCCCTACATTTTTCTGCGATTGACTTAATTGCGTATTTGAAGCCAGACATATCAACATCAAAATCAGCTAAAGAGTAATCTTTATTTGATTCTTTTTGTACGTCTAGATTTATATCTACTATAACTACATCTGCATGCTCAAAAACATAAGGATCATAAGTAGCATAAAAATTTCCTTTTTGAATTGCTTTTTCAAAGAATTTATCAATTTTTGGATCTTCTGCAATTAAAGGAAAAATGCCGTCATTTATTGACCTTATCTTCCAATATGAATCTTCACTTGGTAAATCTATTCCTATAACAGCATAATCCTCTGTAATTGAATTTGCGCAAACTAAGCTCATTACCGCGCCAACAAAACCTAAACCTTGAACGACAATAACTTTTTTTCCATCATGTTTTGATAAAAATGATTTGATATTTTCTGAATCGTCTAAAATTTCAGGAATTTCATAAACTTTATTATTAACTGTATTTTTTGAATATTTCATGTGAATGTTGTGTATTCAAGAATTATAATCTAAATAAATAGAAACTACGCTGAAATAATGTTGTGATAGCATAAAATTATCTCGATTAGATTTTTTCAGGCTCTTTAATTTGGCTAGCCAAAACAACGGCAACTAAAGCAAAACATCCCATAATATTAAAAGCTACAAAATAAGTATCTTGAAATCCTATAAGTATGCTTGTTATTAGAATTCCAATTGGTTGAAGCGGCGAAATAATTGGAGATGATATGCCTCTAGCTTTCCCAAGATTATGTGCCCCGAAAATTCTTAGGTAACATGCTGTCATAAGAGGAGTGGCAGCACCAAAACCTAAACCAAATATGAATGCACATAAAAGAAATATATTAGGTTCGTTGAAATAAGTAATTCCAAAGATTCCGGTTGCTTGAAGAAACATAGCCATCATTGCAGGATGTGCAGCTTTCATAATATCCATCAGATATCCAAATATTATTTTTCCTAGGACTCCTCCAAATGCTGCTAAAGAATATGCAAAAACATATTGCTTGATTGGTAATCCCAAAAGATTCCAAGTTTCATCAAGCCCCATTTTACTTGCATGGACAGGCAAAAAAGCAAGCACACCCATCATGGAAAGAAATTGAAAAGCAAACGCTAAAGAAATTACCCAAAAAACTTTTTTATATAAAAGCTCTTTTGCGGTCATCTCCTGAGGTATAAATTTTTCCTCATTATCTATTTTTATGCCGTCTTTAACTTGATTAACTGTCTTTGGATCATCAATCACAGTAAAAAAGATAAGAGGTAAAATAATAAAAAGAACTACAGAAGCAAATATTACATAAACATTTCTCCAACCCACCAAGTCAAGAAGAGGATCAACAATCAAGGGCAACATAACCCCCGAAAAGGAAATGCCTATTGCTGCAATACCTAAGGCTCTACCTGCATTTTTATCAAACCAATTTGCGATTAATTTAGATACAGCTAAATTTCCCATCATTATAGAACCCAAAGCAAGAATGGTTAGATAAATGCTTAAAAGAGACCAATAAGAATTTATGAAACTTAAAGAGAAAAGTCCAATAGCGTAAATAATAGCGCCTATCATCATAAATTTTTTAACAGAATACTTATCAAGGGCGCGACCAATAATAATTGCTAAAACTGCCACAGGAATAAAATAGAATGCGGAAACCATTCCAAGCTGACTTTCAGTCATACCGAGTTCTGATATCAAATAAGGCCAAATGACAGGAAAGCTATAAAAAAGGAAACCTACAACAGTGAACTCAAGGGTAAGACCAGTGAGTACCATTCTCCAACCAAAAAACTTCATTTTATGCTTCTTGCAAATTTTCTTACTTTTTGCATGTGTTTTTCAAAATCACTTTTTTTCATATTAGGAAGAACTGAATAGAATCTCAAATATTTTGTCTTTAGTCCTCCTAATTGAAAGACAGACTTTTTTAATCTTCTATAGGGAATATTGTCGAAAAGAGAAAAATTGAAATAGGTCACCATTGGTCCGCCATAAGTCATAGAAACAATTCCAATTTTATTTTTCATTGCTCCAGCAACAGGATATCCGTAATTCCCAAGAAACTTGCTATCAGGTAATAATGATTTATATGAAAAAAACCATGTTGGATGCAGGACCCAATCAATCCAATTTTCTAGGACACCGCTCATTCTTAGATTATGACAAGCGCTCATTAAAAACATAACATCAGCATCCTCAAGTCTATCTCTATAATCCATTACTAACTTTGGAGGAGGATTAATATCACTTCTATAAAATGGCAATTGTTCTTCTTCATCAAATAAATTAATTAAATCTATTTCATGTCCAATTTTTTTTGCTTCTTCAATAAAGGTATCTCTAACAGATGCGTTAAAAGAATCTTTAGTATTATAGTGACCAAAAACTATACAAATTTTCATATTATTCCCACTCAATAGTTGCTGGAGGTTTGCTTGAAATATCAAAAACCACCCTGCTCACATCCTCAATTTCGTTAACAATTCTATTAGAAACATTTTCTAAAAACTCATATGGAAGATGCGCCCATTTCGCAGTCATAAAATCAACAGTCTCAACCGCTCTTAATGCAATGACTTCCGCATATCTTCTCTCGTCTCCAACTACCCCAACTGACTTTACCGGTAATAAAACTGCAAAAGCTTGAGAGACACTATCATAAAGATCTGCATTGATAAGTTCTTCAATAAAAATATGGTCAGCTTCTTGAAGAATCTTTGTTTTTTCTTTTGTTATTTCTCCAATTATCCTCACGCCGAGTCCAGGCCCTGGAAATGGATGTCTATCTATCATTTCTTTAGGTATGCCTAGCTCAATTCCCATTCTTCTGACTTCGTCTTTGAAGAGGTCCCGCAAAGGCTCAACCAAATCTAGTTCCATTTCCTCAGGAAGTCCGCCAACATTATGGTGAGATTTTATAACTCTTGCCTCTTTTGATTCACTTCCAGACGATTCAATTACATCTGGATAAATTGTTCCTTGTGCTAGAAATTTTATATCTTTTAATTTTATTGCCTCAGCATCAAAAACATCAATAAAAGTTCTGCCAATCACTTTTCTTTTTTGTTCAGGATCTTCAATATTCTTAAGATGTCTTAGGAATATCTCTTTGCTATCTGATTTAATTACATTTAAATTCATATTTTCTTTAAATGTTTGCATTACTTGATCTGCCTCACCTTTTCTAAGCAGCCCATTGTCTACAAATACACATGTTAACTTTTTACCAATTGCTTTATTAAGCAATGCTGCTGTTACTGAGGAATCAACTCCACCAGATAATCCCAAAAGAACTTTATTACCTTGGACTTGATTTTTAATTTCATCAATCCTACTCGCAATTAAGTCATCCATTCTCCAATCAGTATTGGCCGCACAGATATTTAAAATAAAGTTGTTAAGAATATCCTCGCCATGATTCGTATGCGTCACTTCTGGATGAAACTGGATTGCATAATATGGAAGATTTTCATGTTGCATAGCAGCAATAGGAGCTGTTTTGGTTGACGCTAGAAGTTTAAAACCATCAGGTAGATCTTGAACTTGATCTCCATGACTCATCCAAACATTTAATTTTTTATCAATACCATGAAATAACCTAGAATCATTATGTATTTCTAATTCAGAATGACCGAACTCTTTTTGATCAACTGAGACCACATGACCTCCCATTTGTTCAGCAAGTGTTTGCATTCCGTAACATATCCCTAAAACTGGAATGGAAAGCTCAAATACAATCTGAGGTATTCTTGGGGTAAAACTTTTTGTTACAGAGTTGGGTCCTCCAGATAAAATTATCCCCTTAGGATCTAAATCTTTTATCTTTGTTTCGTCTATATCCCATGGGAGAATTTCTGAATAAACGTCGCTTTCTCTTACGCGTCTTGCAATCAATTGAGTATATTGAGACCCAAAATCTAAAACTAGAATCTTATCAATATTCTTATTGTTTACTGATAATTTTTTCATTAGTTAACTAACTTCTTTGGTAGTTAGGAGCCTCTTTAGTTATCATGACGTCATGAACATGACTTTCAGTCATTCCGGCATTAGTAATCTCAACAAATTGACTATTTTTATGCATCTCTGAAATGTTTTTACAACCTATATATCCCATGCTTTGCCTTAATCCACCAACTAATTGATTAACAACATTTAAAACAAGGCCCTTGTATGGAACTCTTCCTTCAATACCTTCGGGAACTAATTTATTTATTTCTACATCTTCCTGCATGTATCTATTTGCATCTTCTCTTTCAGTCATTGCTCCAATAGAGCCCATGCCACGATAAGTCTTAAAACTTCTGCCTTGAAATAATTCAACTTTGCCTGGAGCTTCTTCTGTTCCTGCAAAAAGACTTCCTAACATTACTGAGTCAGCTCCAGCAGCAATAGCCTTTGCAATATCACCTGAAAACCTAATACCACCATCTGCGATAACTGGTATATCAGTTTTTTGAAGAGCTTTCTTAATATCATATATCGCAGATATTTGTGGAACTCCTATTCCAGCAATAATCCTAGTGGTGCAAATTGAACCTGGTCCCATACCAACTTTTACTGCATCTGCGCCCGCCTTTTGAAGTTCTATTGCAGCATCTGCAGTAGCAATATTTCCACCTATAACATCAATATCTTTAAAAGACTTTTTGATCATTTTAATCATATCGATAACATTTTTTGAATGTCCATGTGCGCTATCGATTACAAATACATCAACACCTTCGTTTGCCAATGCTTCTGCTCTTTTAATTGCTTCTTTATCTGTGCCAAGAGCAGCACCAACTTTTAGTCTTCCAGATTCATCTTTAGTTGCATCAGGATTTTGTGCAGATTTTTCTATATCTTTCATAGTTACCAGCCCTGATAGGTTATCTTGATCATCTAGAACTAGTACTTTTTCAATCCTGTTTTCATACATTAGTTGCATAACTTCTTTTTGAGATACGCCTTCTTTTACAGTTACAAGCTTTTCAAAGGGTGTCATGATAGAAGACACATTTGAATTCATATTGTCTGCATATCTAAAATCTCTACTCGTAACAATACCTTTGAGTTCGCCATTATCAACAACTGGCATACCTGAAATGCTAAGGTCTGAAGTTAATTGTTTTAGCTCACCAATTGATTTTGATGAACTTATTGTTACCGGATCTCTGACAATGCCACTTTCATATTTTTTTACAGCTCTCACTAACTGAGCATGCTCCTCAATTGAATTATTTTTATGAATAATGCCAATACCTCCAGCCTCTGCAAGAGCAATAGCCATGCGTGATTCAGTTACAGTATCCATTGCAGCTGCAATTAGAGGTAATTTTAATGAAATGTTACGAGTTAGTTTTGAATCAGTGCTTGCTTCACTAGGAAGAAAGTCACTATATCTTGGAAGAAGTAGAACGTCATCAAAGGTTAACGCTTTTTGTTTTAATTTATCCATGACAGATTATAACTAAACCATAAAAGAAAAAAAAGAGTGTCGATTTATAGCTTATTTTTTATAAACTTAAATATGATTCTTTATTTTATCAATCAAATTAGCGAGCTCTGGTTTGTTTTCTATAATTTCTTCCACAGATAAGCCATCTAATTCATGAGGAAAAACTAACCATTGATCTGTCTCATGAAGATAATAATCAGGTTTATTACCCGTTTGACTTTTATTTGGTTTGTAATAAGGGGTTGCAATCTTTATTTCGGGAGTATTTTTTTTGCATGCAGCCGCAATATCAGCAATTATCTGTGCAACAGAATTTCCGGTATCGTGGACATCATCAACAATAAGCAATCTATCTTCTGATTCAAGCTGCCTGATTACATAATTTAATCCATATACCTGAACGCTATCTTTTCTTTCGCCTATCCCAGAGTAATAAGAAGTCCTAATCGCAACATGATCAGATTTTATTCCTAATACATTTAAAAATTCTTGAACTGCAATACCAACCGGTGCGCCTCCTCTCCAAACTCCAATTATATAATTTGGTTCAAAGCCACTCTCGTAAACATTCCACGCAAGTTGAAAAGAATCTTTTAATAGAACATCAGATTTTATAAAAAGCTTATCCATGTTTTAGGTATACGTATAAAAAGCAAATCTTAATCTTATTAGTATAACTTTATGATCAAATTAAATCAGAACTTGTAGCTTAATCTAGTCATTATTTGTCTCGGAGGAATATACTCAAGTCCAGTTGCTGCAACACCAAAGACATCAGTCATTGCTGAGTTGAGCCCATCTTCATCACCAGCATTCAATAGAATAAAGTCTAAACTTAAATCATTTTTAAAATCTAATCCTACCGAAACATTAAATATTTGATAATCAGGAACTTTATCAACTGAGGGATTATTGTTAACACGCTGCATAAATTCTCCTCTTTTTATAAACTGAAAGACACTTGTTAAAGAATTGCCAGATGGTAATTCTGTTTCATATGTCATTGATATGTCTGCAGTAAAGTCTGGTGTTTTAGCAAGCTCATTTCCATTTACATTCTCTCTAAGATCATATCTTAGTGCTTCCTCTCCAAAAAAATATTGAAATGCAAGAACATTATCAAGGACTTCAAAATCCGAGCTGACTTCAGAATCAATAAAACCAAGATTCATATCAAAAGTTATATTGTCTGTGAACAAAGCTGTAAACTCTATTTCAACTCCCGACATCTCAGATTCTGGAATATTTGCAACTCCTCCTTGATAAGGAATTGGATCTGTTGCTTGGAATTGAAGATTCTCATAATCATATGAAAATACGGCTATATTAGCTCTAGCCTTGCCATCATAAAAGTCAGATTTGATACCAAATTCCATTGAATCTACTGTTTCAGGTTCGAAAGTTTCAAAAACCATTGCAGAAAAAGAACCATCTTCTGCATCAGAACCATAAGTAAGGTTTGTTCCGCCTGGTTTATATCCTGCCGTATATGATAAATAGACCATGGTGTCGGAATTTACGTCATACTCTAAAGCAATTTTTCCAGTCATTTCATCTGAGCTAGTGGTCAAATTATCACAGCCAAAGAAAAAGTTAGCGTTACATGTGGTTACTTCATCTTCGGTAAATCTAATCCCACTTATTAATCTTGAAACATCTGAAATCATATAAGTTGTTTGTCCATATATTGAAAAAGACTCTCTCTCTGGGAAGGCATCTGTAACAAAATCAAAGTCAGCACCGAAGGGGTTCTCTCCAATATTGAAACAATAATTAGGGTTAGCAAAGGGCTCATCACAAACATATTTAAATTCACCATCTAAATCGTTATCGACATATCCTCTAATATGATTTTCTATTTTATGTTTTAAATAAAAAGCTCCAAAAGTCCAATCTAATTTTCCATTTAATGCTGGCTCATTTGAAATTAAATTTATTTCAAAAGTATCAGTATCTACTAGTGAGGATTCTGGATTAAATTCTGCCATTGGATAATAAGGTGCATTATCGATATATATGTATGGAAGGCCAGGCATTGACAATACTGGTTGTACCCCTGCAGCATGCCTATCATTATCTCTCACAACCAAAATATCATCTTCTTGTTTGCTAGCTAAAACTTTTAAATTAGCATATCCCAAATCTGATTCATAAATAACCGCGAAAATCTTTGAGGATAATTCTTGCTTTGACAATGTGTCTTGAGATAGTTTTCTGGCATCCGAAGAAAGATCATCCTTACCTTTCATAGCTGAGCCATTTCTATCTGAATCAAAATATTGTCCAAATATTCTTAAGGATGAGGTGTCGCTAATTTCATAAATCCAATCACTACGAATGCTGATGCTTGATGCATCATCTAGATCTTGACCAGTAACTAAATTTTCAGTAAATCCATCTCTTTCTATTGAAGATATTGTAAGTTTGGTTGCCAGTTTGTCTGAAATTGGAAAATTAAGTGCGGTTCCGATTTTCATTAGATCATAGTCACCAAGAGTAATATCAGTTTTTGCATAAAAATCATCAAAAGATGGCTTTTTAGAAATAACATTTATGGCTCCGCCAGTAGAATTTTGCCCAAAAAGAGTACCTTGAGGACCTCTTAGTACCTCAATTCTTTGAACATCAACAAAATCAGTTTGAAGAGAAAATGGAGAAGCAACAAAAATTCCATCCATATGAAAAGCAACCGAAGGTGCAGCAATTGCATTTTGATTAGTTTCGTTACCAACACCTCTAATTGAAATAACAGTTTTGTATCCTTCGTTTTTCGCAACTGTAACTCCAGGCACAATAGCGGTTAAATCAACAAAAGAGGTTATATTTTTTGCTTCAAGTTCTGAGTCCGTAATAGCTGTGACTGCTTGTGATACAGTTTGAAGACTTTCATCTCTTTTCTCTGCAGTAACTATTACATCCTCGATGGTTTGCTCTTGTGATTGAACATAGTTAAAGTTAAATAAAAAAGTAACTGTTAATAAGCTCAGTTTAAAAAAGTTAGGTCGTTTAAAAGTCATTTTTAGATCCCCGTCTAAATGTTTGTTTATTAAAATATAACATGCAAATTACATGCCAAAAAAATAAGATTAATTAATTGTTTTATTCTATAAATTTTAACTATTAATTTATTAAATAAATGTATACTTTTAAAATCTTAAAATAACTAAAATTCAGAATATTTATATGAGACAAATTTTAGAGCAGATTTTTAAAATAAGTGAACATGATACCACTATTAAAAAAGAATTATTAGCTGGTCTTACAACATTTATAACAATGGCATACATCATATTTGTAAATCCACAAATGATGTCCGCTACTGGTATGGATCAAGGTGCAATTTTTGTTGGAACCTGTATGGCAGCTGCTATTGCATGTTTCATTATGGGGTTTTTTGCAAATTGGCCTATCGGACTTGCTCCAGGAATGGGTCTAAACGCATTTTTTACTTATACAGTTGTTGGAGAAATGGGTTATTCATGGGAAATAGCGCTTGGAGCAGTTTTTATCGCTGGCGTTTTATTTTTTATAATGAGCATCACCAAACTTCGTAGTTGGATGATTTCTAGCATACCTCTCAATCTAAGGATTGCAATGGGTGCTGGTGTTGGCTTATTTATTGGATTGATTGGTTTAAAAAGTGGCGGAATTATTATCAGTAATGATGCAACAATATTATCTCTTGGAGATTTTAAAAAGATTGAAACTCTTCTAGCATGCTTGGGCTTTATAATAATTTCAGCTTTATCTCTAAGGAAAGTTCCTGGCTCAATAATAGTTGGTATTTTAACAATAACGCTAATTGCGTTAGTCGCAAGATTGATAGAATTTAGTGGTTTAATTGCCTACCCTCCAGATATTACACCAACTCTTATGAAATTAGACATTATCGGTGCTCTAAATATTGGAATGGTGACAGTAATAATGTCTTTTTTATTTGTAAATTTATTTGATACAACCGGTACTCTTGTGGGAGTTGCAACCAGGGCAAATCTTTTAGATAAAAATGGTGAAGCAAAAGATCTGGATAAAGCTCTCAAGGCTGATAGTGGAGCAAGTATATTTGGAACATTTTTTGGATGTTCGCCTGTAACAAGCTATGTTGAAAGTTCTGCAGGTGTTGAAGCAGGCGGAAGAACAGGCTTAACTGCAGTAGTCGTAGGTATGCTATTTATTATGGCAATGTTTTTATCTCCGCTTGCTGCCATTATTCCAGTTTATGCAACCTCAGGAGCATTAATTTACGTCGCAATTCTAATGCTTGGAGGTATGGAAAAACTTAACTGGTCTTATGTTCAGGAACTTATACCTGCATTGGTAATAATAGTTATGATTCCTTTAACATTTTCTATTGCTGATGGAATTGCTCTTGGATTTTTGACTTACGTTTCTTTAAAAATATCTAATGGTGAAATAAAAGAAATTTCCTCTGGCGCATGGTTCTTAACGCTAATTTTTATATCAAAATTTATTTTTTTATAAGATCAATCCTAAGATATAAATAATTGTTAGGCCTGCATTAAGCACAATAAGAGTTGTTTCTTTCCATAAAATTCCAACAATTACCCATAAGGAATTTGCAATTATAAATGCCCAATGATGATATTCAAGTGCAGGAACAAAGCTTGCAAGCAATGCAGCTAAAATTAAAATAGCTGTAGCTGACCATGCTAAGAATTGATAAGGCTTCTGATTCTGTTCCATTATCCTTGTTATTAATTATAAATTTTTAAAAAGGTCATCAGTTTTTGAGGCGCAAATAAAATCGTTTCTGTGCAAACCTTTTATCTTGTGTGACCACCAAGAAACAGTGACATTTCCCCATTCTAAAACAATTTCAGGATGGTGATCTTCTTCTTCAGCTAGTTTCGCAACAAGTTTTGTAAAATTAACAGAATGTTCATAATTTGGAAAAGCAAAGGAACAAATAAGTCTATTAATACCCTCTTCTTCATGAACAATCCAAGATGGAATTTGTGGCAAAAACTCACTAATCTCTTGCTCGGTTAAAGCTTGTGCGTCAATAGAGCATGCCTCGCATTTATTTTCTGAGAGATTATCAGACATATCTAAATACCACCTTTAGCAAGCTTGGTCGGATCTAGCAACTTTGAAAGCTTTGATTTTGATATATTTGTTTCCTCAGCTGCAACATCTATTATGGGTCTGTTTTCTTTGTAGGCTTTCTTCGCTATAGCAGCAGCATTTTCATATCCTATTATTGGATTTAAAGCAGTAACCAAAATTGGGTTTTTTGATAATGAAATTTCTAAATTTTTATTATTTACTTTAAAAGTTCTTATCGCTTTTTTTGACAATACATCCATGGCCCCTGATAACAGATTTATACTTTTTAAAAGATTATAGGCAATCACCGGCAACATGACATTAAGCTGAAAACTACCTGATTGCGCAGCAACAGTAATAGAAACATCATTACCAATTACATCTGCAGATGCCATTGCAACCGCCTCTGGAATAACAGGATTTACCTTACCTGGCATAATGCTACTTCCAGGCTGAAGAGCTTTTAGTTCAATTTCAGATAAGCCTGCAAGTGGCCCACTGTTCATCCACCTTAGATCATTAGATATTTTCATCAGTATGACTGCAAGATTCTTAAGTTCACCAGACAATTGAACAGAACAATCTTGTGCGCTTAATTCATGATAAAAATTCTTACTTGGTACACATTTGTATTTATTGCCAGAGAGCTTTGTTATTTCTTGAGCAAAATATTTTGCAAATTGTTTGTGGGCGTTTATTCCACTTCCAACAGCTGTTCCACCCTGAGGTAATTCAAGAAATTTTGTTTCAAGAGTGCTCAACATCTCTTTTGAGGATTGAAGCTGACTTGACCATGCTTTTAATTCTTCTGCAAAATCAATAGGCATAGCATCCATTAAATGTGTCCTTCCTGTTTTAATGGTTCCTTTTACTGATTCTGCTTTTTTTTCAATGGTTTTAATAAGCTCATCAAGTTTTGGAAAAAGTTTTTTGGTCAGATCCATATGAGCACTTATTTTTATAGCTGTAGGTATTACATCATTACTGCTTTGACTCATATTCACATCATCATTTGGACCAACTTTTACTTTTGCAAATTTAGTCGCTAAATTTGCTATCACTTCATTCGCATTCATATTTGAACTTGTACCGGAACCTGTTTGAAATACATCAATTGGAAACTCGTGGTGGTGCTTTTCTTGCCAAACCTCTTTTGCAGCTTTGGAAATGGCCTTTGATTTTTTAGATGAAATTAACTTCAATCTCAGGTTAGCTTTCGCAGCTGCATCTTTAATGAGCCCAAGTGACGAGACAAATGATTTTGTAAACGGAAAATCCATTTTTATACCGCTTATCGGGAAATTATCTACTGCACGTTGAGTCTGAGCACCCCATAAAGCTTTCGCAGGAACTTTAACTTCTCCAAGACTATCTTTTTCTAATCTAAATTTCATATTTTTCCTTTTTCTTGATAAGCTATTTTAACATTAATGAGCCAAGGAGAATAAAAACTATGTCAAATGTTGCACCTATTAAAATTGATATCACAGATGGTAGGCTTCCTATTAAAGATAAAGGCCTGGTGTTTCAAGAATTTGCAAGTCCTGCTGAAGAAAGACGAAATCAATTAGAGAAATTAGCTGCAGGTTTTAGATTATTTGATTACTTTGGATTTAATGAAGGTGTAGCAGGACACATTACTTATAGAGATCCTGAGTTTAAAGATCATTTTTGGGTAAATCCGCTTGGAGTTCACTTTTCACAAATTTCAGTTTCAGATCTTCTACTTGTAAATCATGATGGGAAAGTGGTTCAAGGAGATAAGGATGTTAATGTTGCAGCTTTTGCAATTCATTCAAGACTCCATAAAGCAAGACCCGATGTAAATGCTGCTGCGCACTCCCACTCAATATACGGTAGAACTTTTTCAACTCTTGGAAAGCTTCTTGATCCTATTTCTCAAGATGCATGTGCATTCTATGAGAGCCAGGGTATTTACGAAGATTTTTCAGGCGTTGTTGAGGAAGTAAATGAAGGTGACGAAATTGCCAAAGCGTTAGGAGATAAAAAAGTTGCTATTTTGCAGAATCATGGGATTCTTACGACTGGGCCTTCTGTGGATATTGCTCTATGGTTTTATATGTCTATGGAGAGATGCTGCCAAGCTCAATTAATGGCTGAAGCCGCTGGAGAACCAAAAATAATCCCGCACGATACAGCTATAAAAACAAGAGAATTTATTGCAAATGACATAGCTGCATGGGCAAGCTATCAACCAGCATTTGATAAAATTATTAAAATGCAGCCGGATCTATTAGATTAATCTAAGGCGCTATAACCGCCTTAGTTTCCAAACATTCTTCGAGGCCATGAATACCGTGTTCTCTTCCGTTTCCTGAAGCTTTATAACCTCCAAAAGGAGCACCTGTTCCTCTTGCACCCCCGTTTATAATTACTTGGCCAGCCCTTATTTTTCTTGCAACATCTTTTGCATGCTCAGGTTCGCCTTGAATATAGCCTGCAAGACCATATTCTGTATCATTAGCAATATTAATAGCTTCATCCTCATTATCATATTTAATCATTACCAAAACAGGGCCAAATATTTCTTCTTTGGCTATCGTCATGTCATTTGTTACATTTGCAAAAACTGTTGGTTTTATGAAGTAACCTTTATCACACCCATCAGGCTTTTCAACTCCACCTGCAACTAATGTAGCGCCTTCTTCAATACCTATTTCTATCAACTTAATTATCTTTTCATATTGAGTTTTATTTGCAATTGGTCCAATTCTAAACTCACCATTCGGGTCTCCAACAGTAGTATTATTTGCAGTCGCAACTGCAACTTCAACTGCCTTGTCATAATTCTTTGCAGAAATCAGCATCTTTGTAGGAGCATTGCAAGATTGTCCTGAATTTAGGAAACAATGTCCTGCGCCGCCTTTGACAGATTTTTCTATATCAGCAACATCATCAAGGATTATATTTGAAGACTTTCCACCTAATTCTTGATGAACTCGCTTTACTGAAACAGCAGATGCCTGTGCAACAGCTATCCCGGCTCTTGTTGAACCAGTGAATGACATCATAGCAACATCTGGATGTTCAGACAGCGCTGCTCCAACAGAAGGACCATATCCATTTACAACATTAAATACACCATTAGGAACTCCTGCTTTATCAAATACTTCTGCTAATAGCATTGCACAGTAAGGAGATATTTCACTCGGTTTTAAGACCATTGTGCAACCTGCTGCTAATGCTGCTGAAACTTTGGTTGTTATTTGATTCATAGGCCAATTCCATGGAGTTATCATGCCTATAACACCTATTGGTTCCTTAATTAAAGTATAGTCACCCTCGGGTTTTTCAAACTCGTAGTTCTTTAGAGCATCTAAAGTTTCATGGATATTTTTAATTCCAGTTTTAGCTTGAGCTGCTTCAGATAACCATATTGGAGATCCCATTTCTTTAGTAATGATTTGAACAAAATCATCATATCTATTTTCATACTCGGTGATTATGTTATTTAATAGCTCAATTCTCTGTTCTTTTGTTGTATATTGAAAAGAAGAAAAGGCAACTAATGCAGCAGAGACAGCTTTATCAATATCTTCTTTAGTACCTGCAGTGACTTGACCTATTACTTCTTCATTAGCAGGGTTAATTACATCAATTAATTCATTAGACTCTGACTCCACCCACTCACCATTAATATAAAAATTTAAATTGTTACTCATAAATATCTCCGTGAATTAAGATTGAAATTATAACCAAATACTTTTAAATGAACTAGAAAGTTTTATCTAGAATAGACCTTTTATTTCTTTGTTTTCATCTAATCCAATTGCTTCTGCAGCGGGAATTCTTGGAAGACCAGGCATAGTCATAATTTCACCACATACAACTACAATAAATTCTGCTCCTGCAGATAGTCTTACCTCTCTAATTGGAACCTCATGTCCTTTTGGTGCTCCCATAAGTAAGGGGTCCGTTGAAAAGCTATATTGAGTTTTAGCCATACATATTGGATACTCACCAAAACCATCTTTTTCTAATTTTGCAAATTGATTTCTTACTTTTTTGTCTGCAATTATTTCAGCTGCACCATATATAGTCTTTGCAATATGTTCGGTTTTATCCCAAAGACTCATCTCATCAGGATATAAAGTATGAAATTCTGAAATATTAGCATCAGCGATTTTAGCAACTTCTTCTGCTAAGTCAGCTGCACCTTCTCCACCCTTTTCCCAGTGAGAAGATATCTTGCATTGAACACCTGCATTTTTGCAAAAATTAACTATTACCTCATGCTCTTCCTTGGTATCAGTAACATAGTCATTTATGCCAACAATTACCGGTACGCCAAATTTGCCTATGTTTTCGATATGTTTTCCAAGATTTTCACATCCTTTTATCACAGCCTCTATATCTTCCTTATCAAGCTCATCTTTTTTAACACCACCATGCATTTTAAGAGCTTTAGTTGTGGCGACTAGAACAACAGTATCTGGTTTTAATCCTGATTTTCTACACTTAATATCAAAAAATTTCTCTGCTCCAAGATCAGCTCCAAAACCAGCTTCAGTAACTACATAGTCTGCCAACTTCAATGCAGTTTTAGTTGATACGACTGAATTACAACCGTGAGCAATATTCGCAAAGGGTCCACCATGCATAAATGCAGGATTGTTTTCTAACGTTTGAACTAAGTTCGGTCGAAATGCATCTTTAAGCAATGCTGTGATTGCTCCATCAGCATTTAATTGACTAGCCCTTACTGGTTCATTAGCTTTTGTATAACCAATTACTATGTTGCCAATCCTTTTTTGAAGATCATCAATATCAGATGCCAAACAAAATACAGCCATAATTTCAGACGCAACTGTTATGTCAAAACCGCTCTGTCTAGGTATACCATTTCCAGTTCCACCGAGACCACATGTAATATCTCTTAAAGATCTGTCGTTCATATCAACCACTCTTTTCCAGGTAATTCTTCGTGGATCAATATTTAATTCATTATCCCAATGAATATGATTATCAATTAAAGCTGATAACAAATTGTGAGCAGCGCCAATTGCATGGAAGTCACCTGTAAAATGAAGGTTTATATCAGTCATAGGTATTACTTGAGCATAACCTCCACCAGCAGCACCACCTTTCATGCCAAAACAAGGCCCAAGACTTGGCTCTCTTAAACAAATCATTGCTTTTTTACCAATGTGGCAAAGTCCATCAACCAGTCCAACACTTGTTGTAGTTTTCCCCTCACCAGCAGGAGTTGGAGATATAGCAGTTACTAGAATTAATTTTCCATTTTCTTTCTTTTCAAGATTATCAAGTAAAGAAGTGGAGAGTTTTGCCTTGTCATCACCAAATTTGATCAAATCATCACATCCTATATCTAGTGATTTTGCTATGTCATCAATTGATTTTTTATTTGCAGCATTTGCAATTTCTAGATCACTTGGATAGTTTCCCATAATTACTTAATCCCCTTAATTTAACGTAATTAAGTATACATAAGAGGTATATTGTTAACTAGAAAAATTTAATTATTTTTAGCCTTATTAAAGGCATCAATTGCTCTCAATCTAGATTGTTTTAGATCGAGAATCTGCTTAGGATAATTTTGGCTCTCTCTGATATTTGAACTCGGATCATGAATTTCTTTTTTATCTATGTTTTCAAGTTCTTTAATATGTTTTTTAATAAATAATCCATCAGAATCAAAATTTTTAGATTGAGTTAATGGATTAAAAATCCTGAAGTATGGTGCAGCATCAGTTCCAGTAGAACTACTCCACTGCCAACCTCCATTATTTGAAGCAAAATCGCCATCTACAAGATTTTGCATGAAAAAAGCTTCACCTAATCTCCAATCATGAAGCATATTTTTTGTAAAAAACATTGCGACAACCATTCTTAGTCTATTATGCATCCAGCCTTCGCTGAGCATTTGCTTCATGGCAGAATCAATTATTGGAAAGCCTGTTTTACCCTCTTTCCATGCAGTAAACTCCTTCTCATCGAATCTCCATTCAATGTTTTTTGTGTAATTTTGAAAAGGTTGGCCTTTGCTTACTCTAGGAAAGGAATACATGATATTTTTATAAAATTCACGCCAGACAATTTCATCTATCCATTTAACTATACCTTTCTCACCTGCATCTAATTCAAAATTGTTGATCTTTAAGGCTTCTAAAATACATCTTTTTGGAGAAATAATGCCTGAGGCTAAATAGGCAGATAATCTGCTTGTTCCATCCACAATTGGATCATTTCTATCTTGGGCATATCTAAAAATATTTTTATCTAAATATGTCTTTAATCTGGATAACGCCTCTACCTCACCAGCTGGCCATAAAGACATATCTACTTGATTATTTTTTTTAAATTGAAAATCAAATTCATTAAGATTTGATTTAATTTTTGTGTCATTTTTTTTGGTATATTCAAACTCTATATCTAAAAGATCTAAATTAAAGTTTTCAATCCATCGTCTCTTGAAAGGCGTGAAGACAGAATAAGGTTTGCCCTCACCTGTCAGTATAGTTCCGGGAGCAAATACAACTTGCTCATCAAAATTTTCGAATTCAATATTTTTACCTTTGAGATAATTTTGCACAGACAGATCTCTCTCACTCTCATCAATCCCAAATTGGTTGTTCCAAAATACTTTATTCAAAGAATTGTTTTTTACATAGTTAGATATAACTTCTGAGTTATCCTTAAAGCCTTCGGAATGAATTATATTTAGCGGTATATTTATATTTGAAAGCTTGCTTTCTAAAACTTTAAGATTTTCGATAAAAAATTCAGTTTTACAATTTGCCTCATTGTGTTTCTTATTTTGATTTTGTGAATAAATATAAATAGCATGGACTTCATCTGATGATTTACAGGCTTCTCTTAACGCAGGATTATCATCCATACGCAGATCATTTCTGAACCACATCAAGCTTTTCATAATTTAATCCTTAATTTTTGCATTTGAGAAAACAACATCAACTTGATAATTTTCTCTAACATTAAATATTTCAGCAGAGCCGCCGGCAGATTCAACGATTGCAGCCCCAGCGATTATATCCCAAAGATAAATACCCTTCTCTTTATACATTTCCGCCTTGCCAGAAGCTATATAACATGAGGCCATAGCAGCTGATCCAATCATCCTTGTTTTTTTCCAAATCTGCATATCAGATATTAATTTTTGCAGCGAAGCATCAGAATAATCAGTGTTAAATGGCAATCCTGTTACAACTATTCCTTCATCTTTATTGCAAATATCTGATACACGAATAGTTTCATTATTTAGAGTTGCAATCTTCTTTGAACAATCTCCAACATATAGCTCATCATTATTAAAATCATAAATTACGCCAAATACTGGTTTAAGATCTGTTACCATCCCAATTGAAACGCAACATATTGGTATATCTCGATTGTAATTTGCAGTTCCATCTAGCGGATCAATAACCCAGAAAGTTTTGCCAAGATCATGCGAAGATTTTCCACTTTCTTCAGCCAACATCTGAAAATTGGAATCATTATTTATTATTTCTTTTATCAAATTTTCAGATGAAATATCTGCTTGAAGCTTTGTATCCCTTTTATCACTTGATGATAATTTATTAAGTTCATTTTTATTTTTATTAAGATATTTGCCTGCTTCAGTTGCAGCTTTAATAGCGATACTAATCTCTTTTGAATGATCTTCAGACATTTAACCTTTATATGTGACTCTATAAATCACATTATATTTATCATCTGAAATCAACAATGATCCATCGCTCATCACAAATGGAGCAGCAGGTCTTCCCCATGCATCTTCATTTGAAAGCCATCCAGAAATAAAGTCCTCTTGATTAAGATAATTTCCTTCTTTGTCCAGTTGAACTAAAACAACTTTGTAACCTGACTTCCCATTATATTTATTCCATGAGCCATGAAGAGCCACAAAAATACTATTATGATATTTCTCTGGGAAAACCTTGCCGTCATAAAAGGCAATGCCTAATGGCGCTACATGAGGTCCTAATTCAGCAATTGGATCAACAAAATCTTTTTCAACATTAGGAATCATATGACCGAATTCAGGATCAATAACATCCATTGCATGTTTGTATGGATAGCCATAAAAACTACCTTCCTTTTCGACAACATTCAATTCACATGAAGGTGAATTGTCGCCAAGCCAGTCTCTTCCATTATCAGAAAAATACATTTTATTTGTAACTGGATGCCAGTCAAATCCAACACTATTTCTAACCCCATCAGCAACAGTTATAAGATCTCCATCAACATACTTATGGATAGCAGCAAATCTTGGATCTTTTGTTTGTGGTTCAAGGCATATATTACAAGGGACTCCTACTGGAATATATAAACTTCCATCTGGACCAAAATCAATATACTTTAATCCATGCCAAGTCTCCGAAGGAAGATTATTCATATATATCTTCTTCTTAGGTAATGTTTCCGAACCTGAATCTATCCATGAATCAATATCATTAATTATCCAAACAGTATCCATTTCTGCAATATACAAATCACTATCATAGACAGCTACTCCTGCTGGATTTTCCAACCCATCAGCAACAACTAGCTTTTCATATGTTCCTCTTTTATTTTTATCTATTAAGGCGACAACCTCACTACCTTTTTTTGATCCAACAAGAATATGTCCATTATTTGTCTCAGCCAATTGCCTTGGTGAGTCAAGATCTGCTGAAATAATATCTATTACAAAGTTTTGAGGAGCTTTTAATTTTTCTAGATTATCTGAGTACCCTAGTAAAGATAGAGATAATAAAAATGTAAATAATGTAATTTTTTTAATCATAAATTGTTATACCTTTGTATTTAATTATAATGGGATGTAATTCTATTATAAGATAATTTTATGATAAATAGCTTGGCTCTTTCGATCTTACTTTTAGCATTTTTTGCTTCAATAACTTTTAACGGCTTTTTTAGGGCTATTGCTAAGAAAAATAATTTTTTAATTGATATTCCTGATAAGAGTCGGAAATTTCATTTTAGAGCAACTCCCTTAACTGGTGGCATAGGTATATTTTTTGGAATACTTGTGTCAGGGATCCTTGTGACTGGTCTTACAGGGGCTAATTATTCACTAGATTTTAGCAATAAAGGTTTTTTTGAAAGCTCTCAAATTAATAATGGTCCAATTTCAAAAAATTTTGAAGTTGATAATCAGGACTATGAACTTTCTTTAAATAAAACAGATGACAATAAAATTTCCGTAGAAATAAATTCTTCAACAAGTTTAAATTCATCCTCAGAAACTATAGAAATAATTCCAATTTCTAATAAAAAATATAAAGCTACTCTTTCTAATGGAGATGAGAAATTTTATATTATTGATTCAGGTAAAGTAATAGAAATTTCAAGTTCAGATGAAACTATTGATGTTTTCTTACCAACTAATATTGACACCATATATCTCAATAATTTTTCTATATCACTATATATATGCGCTCTATTCATAATGATTTTTATGATATTTGATGACTATTTAACTATAAGGCCTATATATAGATTAATGTTTCAATTCTGTATAGCAGGTTTAATGATTGCGATGAGTGGCGAGTACCTTCATCAAATAGGTAATATTTTGGGGCTTGGCGTAATTGAATTAGGAGTCTTTGCGATTCCTTTTACAATTTTTTGTGTTGTTGGATTAATGAATGCCTTTAATATGATTGATGGATTAAATGGTATTTGCGCATCATTGGCGCTGATACCTATTATGTATGTAACTTTCCTAGGAAATTTTTCTTACGGTTTGTTAGTACCCATAGGATCTATTTTAGGCTTCATGGCATACAACCTTGGGTATTTGGGAAAAAAAAGAAGAGTTTTTTTAGGTGATAGTGGATCTAATATGCTTGGTTTTTCTGTTGCATTTATTTGTATCGAATATAGTCAAAACATAAATCACTCGAGTTACATAAATCCAGTAACGGCATTATGGTTAGTTGCTATACCTTTGATAGATTGTATTTCAGTGGTTATTTCAAGGGCACTAAAAGGTATTATGCCTTTTAGGCCGGGTAGAGATCACTTACATCATAAACTTCTGGATTTAGGCATAAAACCAAGAAGAATTCTTATCATTTTTATACTAGTATCTTCTATGCTGGCACTAATTGGATTCACAATTGAGGCAAGCTTTCAAAATGAAGAATATATTTCATTTTATGCATTTTTGGTTATATCATTTTTTTACTATCTATTGAGCAAGAATGGAATTGAAAAAAATGTTTAGTTTTTTTAAAAAAACAGGTCAGAAAATTAAAAAAGAAGAACCATCATTTGAAATTGAGCTTACGGCATCAGTATTGGCATATGAAATTGCAAGAATAGATGGGAATATTAGCTCAGACGAGTTGAACATACTTATGGAAGAAATTAAAGTTATCTCAAGAAAGGTTGGAAAAAAAGAATCAGAAATTTTAAAAATAATAGAGATATATTCTAAAGATAGTGTTTCCTTTTATGAGTTTGTTGATGACATTAATAAAAACTATTCCAAAAGTGAAAAGTTATCTTTATTAGAGTTTATGTGGAGAATTGCATATGCAGATGGAAATCTTGATGTAGATGAGGAAAAATTAATTAGAAGACTTGCCGTTATGATAAAAATTAAGGATATTGAGGTTCTTAAACTTAAAGATATTGCAAGGAATTAATATTCTATAAAGCTTGCATTGTCTTTTAAAAATCTTTCAGATTCTTCTCTCAAACATTTTTTTGGATAATTGCCTATATTTTCGTCATATAAATCGTTCCCAACAAAAGTGAACATCTGTAAGAGAATAACGCACTTTTCCAAATCATTTACCCTGCTATCATTCATAAGTTCTTTGCTTAAAGATTTAAAACTAAGTTCTTCTATTTCCATCTTTAAATGCTTTTTCTTATCCAAAACTAAAAAATTGGAATTTCCATTTTTAGAGGAGTAAGCTTCCCATTTTATAGAATTTGTAGACTTTCCAGGAGAACCAGTTTTAGCAAAATGAGTCCAAAATTGCATCATATTTTTTGAAGTATATCTTTTAGAGAATGATGGTGGGTATATAAGGTCTGATAGAGGATAGCCGCCAACAAGATCAGCGTTCCCTGTAAGTAGAGGAATTTCAGTTGCGTGTGCAGCACCAATTAATTTTTTGAAATCCGCTACGACCAATCTTCTATGATCGTCCCAATCATATCTATATGCATATAAATTTTTATTACCAGTTTTAGCCAGAGATCTTAATGGGTCATCAACACCTCTAATTTTCCATGCGGAACTTCTATAAAAATTAAATGCTTCGAATGAGTCATAATCAATAAGCTTTACCTTTGGTATTCTCAGTAAGGAGCCAATGAAAGAATAGTCAAGATCAACAAAATATCTAGCAGTTGCTAACCATAATTTCACCTCATCTCTATTTGATCCAGCAATTGTTGGAACATTATTTACAAGTTCTTTTTTTGATAAAGCATTTTTTAGCCCAATTTTTGGTATTACTACTCCATCTGATGTTAAAAGGGGTAATTCTTCATATGTCTGTCTTTCTAAATATATTTGAAAAAAGTCTTCGCTTGATATGGACAAAAGCATGTCTCTTTTTTTTTCAATTAAAGAAATGCCTGCATAGGAATCGATATCATTTTTTTCAAGTAATTTTTTCATGACATTAGAGCTTGAATAATTGCTAGTTGAAGATTTTTTAGTAGGTTTGTAAGCATCAGCAGTAGATATAGACGTTGTGTAACCTGACATTGAAATAGCCTTACTAAATAGTCCACTTGCTCTTTTGGATGCCAAAAGTGAGAGAACATTATGCCCTCCAGCAGACTCACCAAATATAGTTACATTATTGTGATCGCCCCCAAAATTTGAAATATTATTTTTTATCCATTCGAGAGCCACAATAAGATCAAGAGTTCCAAAATTAGAAGATTTATCATCTCCTTCCTGAAATGATTGAATTGCAGGATGTGTAAACCAGCCGAAAGGCCCTAATCTATAGTTAGCTCTTACCACAATGACATTATGTTTTTTTACCATTTTTGAGAAATCATACAAATCCTTTAATCCAGAGGTGTTGCCACCACCATGAATCCAAAACATTACAGGTAACTTTTCATCAAAATTTCCTCTTGGAGTGAACACATCAAGATATAAACAATCCTCCATTCCAACAATAGGATTAGTTCCTTCAGCACCTCCAAGATTAGAAGGTCTTTGAATGCAAAAGTTATCCTCTTTGGGTATTATTAATTCTGTTGACTTATTATGTCTTGGTCCCTTCCACCTTAAGTTACCTATTGGCGGTTGTGCATAAGGTATATCCTCATAAATATATACATTGTTATGTTTTGTAGCATTTACATAGCCGCTAGATGTTGTAATAGTTAAATTTTGTGCATATAGAAAATGTGATAATCCTAATATTAAGGTTGATATAAAAAATAGTTTCATTTTTGTATGTAAAGTTAATAAAATATTAGAGGTAAATAATTATATATTATTTTCGGGATGTAGCGCAGCCTGGTAGCGCACTACACTGGGGGTGTAGTGGTCGTCGGTTCAAATCCGGCCATCCCGACCACAAATCTTTGTATCAAACGAACACAAAATATAAATAAAGCGATTTTTTTGTTTTAAATCTTGCTCTTATCAAATATAATGTTTCACTTAATGTGTTTTAAAAAGTTTAAATAATACACATAAATATTGCTATAATTAATATTTATATGTTTTAATTAGCATACAAGGGAGTTTAGAGGAAAATATGGCTAAATTTATCAAATCAAAATTTAAAGTTTTATGGGGAACTGTATTCAGTTTCTTTTATGGTTTTTTTGCAACAGATATGATTGCACAAGAAACTACTGACTCATCTGATTCTTCAGAAGTAACAGACAAAGAAGAGGGATCTAATTTAGATCCTGGTGCGATTGCGGCTGCAGTTGCTGCTGCTGCTGCGCTTATAGCTGCTAGTGACGATGCTGAAGGTGCTCAAGCTCCAGCTCCAGCTCCTACTCCAGCTCCACCTCCAGCGCCAACACCGGCTCCGACTACAACTACAACGTCTACTACTCCTAGTACTACAACTACTACTACTCCTAGTACTACAACTACTACTACTACTCCTAGTACTACAACTACTACTACTCCTAGTGCTACAACTACTACTGAGGACGAAACGACTACAACAACAACTACTGAACCAACTACTACGACAAGTAGCTCATCAAGTACAACAACAACAACAACTACTACTACTACTAGCTCAGGTTCATAAATTAAAAATTAATAAAAAAAGCGACACTCAGTCGCTTTTTTTATGTTTGAATCATTTAAACAAGCCGTACCAGCCTAAGCCAACTTCATGCTTGTTCGTATTAAATAACAATTCGTCTAGTCTATTATGAATTCTTAACTTTTGTCCCCCATCTCTTGTCATTGTCTTAAGATGAAATCCTATATTACCTTTAGAGAATGACCTAAAAAGTACATCATTGGGGATAGAGAAATAGAATCCTTTATCAAAACTTCCCTCACCAAATTCCCTAAATGACATGTCAGTTCTGGTGAAGTAAAAGCCTACTCTTAAACCTTCATTTGAATATCTAGAAAGATCGAGGGTATATCCCTTGTCACCTGCTAAATAGTTGCCAAAACTATATTTTATAAAAATCTGCGGTTTAACCATCATATATGAAAAATTAATATGATCTGTATGAATATCACCTTCTTTATGGAAAAAATCAAATCTTTGCTCGTATGTCCTTCTTTTTAAATGATAATTTTCATAACCAATCATAAAGTTTTTATTAAAAGGTTTGTACATTAATTCTAAACCATAGCCACCATACATTTCTTCAAGAATTCCGCCTGAAAGCTTCGAATAAATATTCTGAAATGGAGACCAAATATATTCAAATTGAAGCCTTTTTAGATATACATCGCTTTCTTGTAAATAATTTAAAACTTCAGTTCGTACATGTCTTACGACTGAATTTGGATCACTTATCTTGTCATCAAAATTATCATCAATATTAATACCTAGTGATGTTGTAATTGATAATGATCTACTAATCTGCATTTCATTTTCTAATGTAAATCCAATGCCTTTATATAAGAACCTTTCAGGAGAGCCAACATGAGTTCTTATATCTGGATTTATACTATTAAAAATTACAGGGAACTTTACTCTTGGTCTGAACTCATCATTTATGAAATCATAGGGCTTAACTGATTGAATAGTTGCGTTCCTCTTTAATAATTCAGGAATATAAATTTTAGATTTTTCTATGTCATTTGCCATATATTCGATATTATTTATTTCTATTCCTCTTAGTATGTGTCCAACATCAATGTAATTAAGATGATAATCATGAATTTTTGAAACCTCCTCAACTATTATTGCTGCGCGAGAGGAAGACTGAATTTGATTTCTGAGTTCTGGAGAATCAATGGTGACGCTGACATTATTGTTATCGTAATCCGCAGTCTGTAAATAAATATTATTAATGCTTAAATTATGTAATAAATCTCTATAAAATAAATCCTTCTTTGAGACATTAAAATTAGTTTTCTCTATTTTTGGTTTAAAATTTTCTCTTTTAATCCTATTGCTGGTTGAAGAAACACCAATTGAAAAGGATAAACTGAATGTATTCCCCTTGATAAAGCTTATTTCAGTGCTGCCCCAGTTCTTGATAGGGATACTCAACCCAAAATTTAAATCTGAATCTTTAGTTCTTAGTTCGCTTGTTCTAGGTCCTCTACCCTCACCGCAACAGCTGAACTTATTATAGTCATATGGATCTAACTCTAGTTTTAATTTCATTCCATTTGTCTTAGGAATGCTCCATTCAATACCGCCAAATAATGATGCCTCTCCTCTAAACCATTTTCTATATTCAGGAGACCCACCTAAATTTGAAAAGCCAGTTGGTCTTATGTTGGCTTTTTCAGATATAAAATTAAGTGGATTTTCAAATGAAGAATTTCCTGCATATTTTCCCCAACCAATTCCTAAAGAAAATTTAGTATTTTTTGTATTTAATGTTGTAGCAATAAATTCTCTAGTAAATTGTCCAGTTCCAGCAAAATCATCAAGACCAATTGCAATTGCAGGTAAATTTCTATATTTCGGTTGATAAGAAAATTTTACATTGAAGCCCTTATCAAGATATAAACCTTCTCCTCCGCCCCATAGTAAATCATTAGGTCTATAATAGAAGTAACTAGCTTCTAACCAGTTAAATGGAGTAGCAGTAATAGTCCCTAATTTCCATATCTCATTTCTGTTAAAAGTAAAATAAATACTTTTTTCTTTATTTATTTCTGCGGAAGGTACATATATCAAACCAGTTTGTCCAAGTGAATTATATGTAGGTTTGGCATGAAAATTCTCATATGAACTAACATGAGTATTAAAAAGAATAAAAAAGAAAAAAAAGTATTTCTTCAAGGAAAGCTAATTTATTGAATTTAGTGATGCTAATGCTAAAGCTAAACTACTAAAAATTGATGCGCTTGCTGCTGTAAACTCAAGTCCTGCTACTTTATCAATATCCCTTGCAACATAAATTAATGAGCCCGGGTAGATATCAATAGAGTTATTTAAATTAAATTCAAAATTTCTGTTACTAAATATTTTTGCTGCGCCAGATGGATCAACAACTATTATACTGTCTTTATTACCGTAATTAGTTACTCCGCCTGCTTGCTTAATATAATCCTTGGTAGATAAATTAGAGCTATACCTCATTCCACCAGGATTTTTTACTTCTCCATAAACAAAGACAATAGGTTGATATTTTGGAATTACAATTTCATCATTATCTGTAAGATATATGTCACTGCTAGGATTATCTTGAAGCCTTACCATATCGAATTCTGCTTGAACTCTTCCTAAAACTTCAGTATTTTTTAATTCATTCAAGACTGTTGGAAGAGAAGTACCAAGTTGCCCACCTGTTCCCTTAGAGATACTTGAAGCTATATATTTTATAAAGTTATTGTAAAGTCTTTGATTGTTTTGCTTTTCTAGCTCTTTTGCACTTTCTCTCAGTAAAACGCCTCCAAATGGATAGGCATTATCTTTGTAACCACCTGCTCTTTTTATCAATGATAAGATATTCTCATCAGATGATATTGCATATGTTCCAGGATTCATTACTTCTCCTGATATTTTAATATTTCCGTAAGACTCTTCTACCGCATACAAAGAATCATTATTTCTAGGTAAGATGTTTATTAACTCATCCAGTTGAACATTTCTTGATGTATATTTTCCGTTATTAATAGAGTTTAAAGATATATTATTACTTGCAACATTCCTTGATAAGCCACCAGTGTAATTTATGAAACTTTGGTATGTTTCTCCTTCTTTTAATTCAAAAATACCTACATTTTTAAAACCATTACCAGATCTAACTAATTTTTGAGCGGGGTGAATATATATCGAATCTCCTGATCTTAATGCCTCTTTAAAATCAATATTCCCAAAAACTAATGATTCATAAAGATCAATTGACTCAATAACCTCACCATCTCTTTTAATGTCAATTATTCTAAAACTTCCTTCATCAGATATTCCGCCAGATACATTTAAAGCATTTAAAATATTAGCATTACCACTTAAAGTATATAAACCAGGAAATTTAGAAAATCCTGTTATTAAAACTTGTATATCTCTCAAACTAGTGAGTGTGACAAAAACATCAATACCAATAATTGAATTTTTAAATTTATTAGCAATAATCGATGAAGCTTCTTCTAGTGATTTACCGCCAATGAAAATCTTTCCCACACCTTCAGCTGAAATTGATCCATCTCTAGAAATGCTCATAGAATACGTTTTTTCTTTTGAGCCAACGACTTGGACCTCAATTACGTCTCCGCTATCCAATATGTATTTAGATGACATATTTGGCACATTTACTGGCATAAAAGTACTTTGCATAGATCTAAATAATTTCATACCAAATCTTTCAGATTTCTCTATTCTTTCATTTTTCAAAAATTGTTCCCATCTTTTTACTGTTTCTAGTGATGAAATTGACGAGCTTGGTACTTTTAAAACTTTCTGTTCATCATCTTTTGATTGTGATATTTCCTGCAAGATATCATTTCTAACCTCTTCAGGTAAGCTATCCAAATAATCTTCATCTATAGGCGACACACTTTGAGCATTTACAAGTATTGAAATACTGAGTATCAAGAATCCAGCATATAAAAATCTATATTTCATATCTCACCTCACCAATTAATTAGTTAATTAATTCTCTTATTTTAGAAGAAGTTATAAATGTTAATTTATTTCTTTCTTTAATTATATAAGAATCTTTAGTTTTTGGATTCCTGCCAACTCTTTTTGGAGTTAATTTAAGTTTAAATGAACCAAAATTATTTAGTTTTACTATCTTGTTCTCGTTAAACGCTCCAAACTTAATTAGTTCAATAAACTTATCTAGAAACAATTTTGATGATATAGATGAAAGCTTGGTATCTTTCATTATTTTTTTTGTTATATCATTCTTTGTAATATTCATTTTTATAAACCAGGTATACTAATATTTTTTATATTTATACACTGCTCTATTATAGCATTTATAACATTATCTACTTCAGTGTCTGTTAAAGTTTTATTGCTTTGAAATCTAAACCTAAAGCCAATCTTTACTTCTTTGTTTTTTTTATTGTGAAAGTAATCAAAAATAAAAGAGTCAATTAAAATATCATTAGTATAATTAAGCACTAATCTCTCAAGACTCTCTATTTGATTAAAATCTTTTATTGAAAATGATAGATCCCTATAAATAGATGGATATTCTGATATTTTTTTATATTGAATAAAATTCTCAGTTTTTGTTAAAACAGATTCATATTTAATAATGTTTTCATTAATGTCATCAATGTTTATTTCAAAATACAGTATTTTAGATTTTGTTTTAGTATTAAGTGTTTCTCTTGATATATCTTCTATTTTTTCATCAAAATCTTTAATGTAAGGTGAAAAGATATCTTGCATATAATTGGCATCTATCTTTTTGTTAAAACTTAAATAATTATCATCAATTCTTCCTGATGCAATAACTCCCAATTTCCTAAATTTTTCAATAGCGTTTGTTTTTTTTGAATAAACATCAGATAATTCAAAAAATTTTATTGAATCTTTTTGCCTCCTTTCATTAAAAAGTAGGTTTTCTGTCAATGAATCTTTAATGCTTTCTCTCATGAAAGGCTTATTGGAATCAATTGGATTATCAAGTTTAATTGCACTCTGGGATGAAGCTGAATTAAATGGAAAACTAATGCTTTCGTAAAAACCATTATCAACAAGTAAGTCTATTATTTTTGATTCTATTATTGAGATTTTAGTTTGATCTTTTGGGCATTTGTTAGAACCACTCACAATAAAGTTTGACTGATTAATATTGTCATAACCTATAGTCCTAGCGACTTCTTCAGCTAGATCATTTTGCGACAGCACATCATTTCTCCATGATGGCACCACAATATTTGATTTAAATTTAAAACCAAGATTTTTTAAAATTTTTTCATATTTTGTAATGTCTATATTAGTGCCTAGAATTTTATTAATTTTGTTAATGTCTATTTCGAGTTCAGTTTCAATATATTTATCATAATTAAAGGATGTCATTTCAACACTCTTCACTTTTACATGGTCCGAAACAATTCTAATAAATCTATCTAATACATCTTTTTGGTGCATGGGATTAACAGACCTTTCAAATTTATGAGCAGCCTCTGAATTCAAATCATACTTGAGAGATTTTCCTATAATACTTTCTGGTTTAAAATAAGCACATTCAATAAGAGCGCAATGAGTTCGAGTATCGCACTTTGTTCCATGTCCGCCCATTACTCCAGCTAAGTTGACTATTGTGTCATCTGATGAAAATAATAGATTATCTCCAGATAATTGGATTTCATCGCCAAGCAATGTTTTAAATTTATTATTTGTATTTATCCTTTCGAGAGTAATTTCACTACCTAGTTTTGAAAAATCATAACAGTGTGTTGGTTGGCCTGATTCAAAAGAAATATAATTAGAAATATCAGTAAAAAAATTTATCTTTTTGATATCTAAAGAGGTAAAGTATTTTTCCATATAATCTTTGTAGACTTTTACTTCCTCGCTTTTTTCAATTTCAATTTTGAGGAAAGAGATGTGAGGACAATCATTTTGAGCTTTATTTTTAAAATCTATATTTAAAGCAGGAACTGGTTTTGAATTTTTTTCAAAATTAATGTCAGCATTGTAAAATGTTTTTAAATCCCTTAATAAGCCGCTCAGAGATAAACAGTCCCCCCTGTTTGGTGTTAATTCGAAATCAAATATTTTATTTTCTATGGTATGTTCGTGACCTAACTGAAAAAATTTTTCAGACAACTCATTAATATCAACTAATTCTTTGATTCTTTTGGAAAAGAAACTATACGGAACCTTCATTTGAATTGTTTTATAAAGTCTAAATTTGATTTGTAAAAATCTCTTATATCAGTAACACCAAATTTTAACATTGCAATTCTTTCAATACCTAAGCCAAAAGCCAATCCACTATATTTATTTGAGTCAATTGAACAATTTTCTAAAACAATTGGATTTATAATTCCACACCCTAAGACCTCAAGCCATTTACCTTCATCTGAAAGAATATCTACTTCAGCTGAGGGTTCAGTAAATGGAAAGTATGACGGTCTAAATCTTATTTTTGTATCTTCGCCAAATAATGAAAAAATAATTTTAAAAATTAAATCTTTTAAATGCGAAAAATTAACATTCTCATCGACATATATCCCTTCAATCTGATGAAACATAGGAAGATGAGTTGAGTCATCGTCTTTTCTGTAAACTTTTCCACCTGAAACACACGCAATTGGTGGTTTTTCGTTAAGCATAGTCCTTATTTGAACAGGTGAGGTATGCGTTCTCAATACATAACTCATATTTTCTATATAGAATGTGTCATGCATTTGTCTTGCAGGGTGCGATTCTTTAATATTAAGCATGTCGAAATTAAATTTTTCAGACTCAATCTCTGGGCCAGAAGCATCTTTAAAGCCATAGGAAATCAAACGATTCAGGATCAAGTTTTTTGTAAAGCTTATGGGGTGAATAGCGCCACCTTGAATGTTGGCTTTAGGGGTATAAATGTCTTTTTCAGAGGACATTTTCTATTTATCTAACTTTTTGCTGTTTCGACAATCTTTTTGAATGTGTCTTTATCATTTATTGCAATGTCGGATAGTATTTTTCGATTAATATTAATATTATTTTTACTAAATGCATTGATGAGCTTAGAGTAAGAGATACCTAACTCTTTACTTGCTGAATTGATTCTTGATATCCATAGAGATCTAAAAGATCTTTTCTTATTTTTTCTATCTCTAAATGCGTATTGAAGGGACTTGATACTTGACTGCTTTGCAGTTTTATAAAGTCTGCTTCTTGCGCCATAGTGTCCTTTTGTACTAGATAAAACTTTTTTATGTTTTTTTCTTGCTACAACCGATTTTGTTACTCTTGCCATTTTACTTAATAAGCCTTGAAGCCATCTTTAAAACGACTCCGTGAAGTTTATTTAATCCTCTATTATGTCTTTTTCTTTTAGTAGATTGTTTTGTAAGAATATGATTTCTATTTGCGCTTTTACTTTTCACAGATGACCCTGTCTTTTTAAAACGCTTTGATGCTCCAGAATGTGTTTTTAACTTATATCCCATTTTATCTATACTATTTATACTATCTTTTTGACTTTAAGGGGGAGAGAATCATTAACAGCTGCCTACCTTCAAGTGATGGTTCCTGATCAACCTGAGCTATATCTTGAACCTCTGAACTTAATCTTTTTAAAAGGTCTAGGCCCATTTCACTGTTAAGTATCTCCCTTCCTCTAAATCGGACGCTTATTTTAGTCTTATCTCCACCAAGAATAAAGCTTTTAATCTTTTTTAATTTAATATTATAGTCTCCAACATCTGTGGATGGTCTAAATTTTATTTCCTTTGTGGTATTTCTTTTAGTTTTTACTTTTGATGATGATGTACTTTTCTTCTTAGTAAATAAATGTTTTCCATAATCTAGCAACTTACATACAACAGGATCTGAGTCCGAAGTAGACACTTGAACTAAATCAAGAGAAGCATTGCTTGCTTTTTTTAATGCATCATCTATCGAAACAATACCTTGCTTGTCTCCATTTTGATCAATAAGCATCACTTTAGAGGCCATAATCTTATTATTAATAGGAGTTTTATTTTTTTTTGTAACTATGAGATTTACCTATGTAAGTTAGTAATGAAAATTATAGATTGGGAATTTAACAAGAGAAGGTTTAGCAAAACAGTAATTGTTGTTTTAATGATTTTTGTTTTTTCATAATTTGGAGTGCATTTTAAACTAATTGATATATTACGTAAATATTTATTTTTATGGTTGTAGAAAGAAGTTCTCCCAACTACTTTTATTTAATATAAAAGCTTCTCTTTTATTAATCCTATTTTCATGGCCTTCCCAAAACTCGAAATAATATGGCTTAAAGCTATAGCCACCCCAATATTCTGGTCTTTTAATTAGCTGGGTATTATTGAAATTATTATATTTATCTACAATATCTTCATATGATGAAATTTCTTTAGATTGATCTGAAATAATAGCTAAAATATTTTTTGACTCTTCCCTGTCCATGAAGTGAAGATCAGAAAATTTAGAATTTGTTTTAGCTATTTTTGCTTTAATTCGGATTTGTACATTTATTGTATTCCAAAAAAATAAAGCAGAAATTTTGCTACATGATTCAAACTGTTTTGCTTTAGGGCTTTTATAGTTAGAAAAAAATATTAATTCATCATCTAAAATATATTTTATATTGATAAATCTAGAATCAACGTTATTACAGCGATCTGAGGAAGAAATGGCGCATGCTTCAGGAAATTTTTCACCATTCTTTACCGCATAATCATAAAATTCTTTAAGACATAGCATTGGTTTTGAGGGATTTTTAAATTTTATCTCTATCATTACTATTAATTTTTTCTAAAATAATTTTATTTAGGTTGAACTTTCTGCCTATAAAGTCAGAGCCATAAGTAGAAAGATGTCCATTATCCCTATATATTGGCTGTCCATCAATCATTGTTCTACATATATTTTTTTCACATATGAGAGAATCAATCCATAGTATTTTTGAATTACTCTCGACAGCTTTTAATAAATTATATCCATTGATGGTCTTTTTAGAATAATCTTTTTTATTAAAAAAACATATTTCAGGTGAAATACTCCTTTTTAAAGCATTTAATGAGCATCTTGCAGGATCGTAATGAGCTCTTGTGCTTGGCGTTGGAGATATTATCAAAACTTTTTTACCACTACTCTCTATTTTGCTTATAGTTTTATAAATATTTTCTTGTATAAGTACGTTATTAGAATCATCAAAGTATTTAGAGTTTATTTTAATAGGTCTATTGTTATCAAAACTAAATGTTGAGGACAAAATAACATATTTTATTTTAGTATTTGCTATTATGCTGTTCAAAACAATATTATTAAAATTTATACACTCATCAGCGAATTGAACATTGCTAATAGTTTTTGAAGTATTAATAACAGGCGAACATGTATTTTTTGTTACTTGAGTATGAGAAATTTTAGTTGAGCTTGAGCTAATGGCTTGGCTTAGATGCATTGCATAAGAGTCGCCCCATAAAATTAATTCTGTTGTAGTCCCTAGAATACATTCTTCAATACCTTTTAAATTGCATTCTCTATCTTTAATTCCATAGTTTGGTTTTAAGTAATCATTAGGAATATTATTTATATTTTTTTCATTAAAAATTAAGAAAAATGAAAATATGATAATTGATAAAGATAGAGCAGATACTGACAGTATAAAATTTTTCTTACTTAAAATTCCATCTCTAATTGGTTTTTCAACAAATTTCCAGCTCAAGCATGCTAGAACAAAAGAAAGGATTATTAATAAGAATATTGATTGATTTGAGATACCAGTTAAGGAATAATTTTTTGCAAATGCAAGAACAGGCAGATGCCACAAATACCAACTATAAGAAATTAATCCAATAAAGACAATTGGCTTTAAAGAAAGAAATTTTGAAAGTGGGGATGATTCGTCAAAGAAGATTAATATAAGTACTGTGCCTAAAATCAAAGGCAAAATTTTAAAGCTTGGAGAAAGGGTTTCGGGTGAAAAATATACAAAAGATGCAATTATTAAAACAAAACCAATTAAACTTAGAATGCTATTAATAGCATATGACTTAAAAGACCTTGGATATATCTTTAATATAAAAGCTGGAATTGCTCCTGCTAAAATTTCCCATCCTCTAGTTGGCAGTAGATAAAAGTTTGCTGCAGGTTTATTAAATGCTGCCCAATTTGAAACAATAAAACTTATGAAGAAAATTATTATCAGCAGACTGAGTACTCTTTTTAGACCAAACTTCCAAAATAAAATTAAAAATAATGGGTATAAAATGTAAAACTGTTCTTCAACAGCAAGGCTCCAAGTATGAAGTAATGGCTTTAGGTCTGATTCTATATCAAAATATCCAGCTTGTTGCCAAAAAAGAAAGTTAGAAGAAAAGGTAAGTGTTGTTATTATGCTCTTGCCAAACTCAGTTAAGTCACTTGGTAACAATACCAACCATCCTAATGGCAATGAGACTATACATACCAAAAACAATGCTGGTAAAAGTCTTCTAGCTCTTCTTTCGTAAAAATTAAAGACACTGAAACGATTTAACGAAATGTCTTTGAGAATTAATGATGTAATTAAAAAACCACTTACAACAAAGAAAATATCAACACCTAAAAAACCAGAATCAAATAAACCAAATCCTGCATGGAAAAATATAACTGGCAATATTGCTAAGGCTCTAAGTCCATCTATGTCTGCTCTATATTTCATATATTAATTAATGAAAATATATCTGCATGGAAGTTATGGAAATAGTTTCTTCTGATGGATTTTTTACTTGCAAAAAATTGAAACTAGATTATTCCTTTGATTTACCAACACCTCTTACAAAGAAATCTCCATAAGTAGTTACTTCAATTTCTTCAAATCCTTCATCTTCAAACCAGTTTTGGATTTCTTTTTCAGAGAAAAATGCTATTAAGGGAGCTGATATCCTGTCATACATATCAGTTTTATAAACGTAGTAATCATATTTTGCATATTCCTTAAAATGATTCGATAACGATATACCAAATTTTTTGGATAGCAAAACTAGAGGCCATAAAAGGAAGCTAAGCAGAGATGCTATTATTTTTTGAATTATGGTTGGAGAATTCTTTGTAAAAAATCTAAAGAATTCCATAAAATATTTTCTTGGAGTTTTTGCATAAACCCAGATTACTGCACTTCCACCTTTTTTTACTTTCTTACACATTGAATTAAAGGCTTCTTTTGGATTAGTGGTGTGCATAAGTACTCCAAGAGAAAAACCAATGTCAAAAGTTTCGTCTTCAAATGGCAATTCAAAAACATTTGCGTTTGCTACATTAATATTATCAATTCCTTTGTTTAATTCTTTTGCAACTATAACAGCATCAGATAAATCAATTGCCTCTACATGCTTTGCATTAAATTTATTTACCAATCTCCTAGAATGCCTTCCTGAGCCACAGCCTATTTCTAAAACTGTTTTGTCAGTATAGAAATTTTCCATCCCATAGGACATTTTTTCTAAATTATCTGCATCATACTCAGTAAATGTCTCCCATTCAGCTCCAAATACTCTTTGAGTTTCTTTTTCTCCAAAACTAGAAACATCTGAAAAATATGGAACGCCTTCTTTTATAGCAAAAGATTCCTGCCCATCCTGAGACTTGAGACAATTATTAGCCTCATCAAAATAAAGCTTTTCATTGGTCTCAGGTGAAATATATTTGTGGGTCATAATTATTAGCAATAAAAAATTGAATTATACATTTATTTTAAATTTTTATCATTATCGTAAAGTTTTTTAACGTTACATTCATCAAAATAATCATAAAGAATATTAATATCCCATATTCTTTTAAAGAATATCTTATTAATAAACGTTCTTTTGATTCGGGGCTTAAAGTAGTCTCTGATGTAATACTTTTTATGTAAATCATCCACACAAAGAATTGCACCTGAATAGAGAGTAATAAAAGAACAGTTCATAAATTCAGAATTTAAGTAGAATTCTTCAAAAATTGAATCAATTTTATAAACATATTCTGAGAATTTATATTTTTTACTAAACTTCTCCTCTTCAAGTCTGTGAGGAATTATTAATAATTCTTTTTTTATAGAGTCAGAAAATCTTTTTACTTTTTCAGTTAAAATATTTTCATCATTCATGCTCATACCATCCATTGTTGGTGCCGAACATACATATATACATTTATTTTTAAATACGTTGCGTTTTTTTTTCTTAAATAGGCACAAATTAAAGTATCCTGGTTGAAATGGATAGATTTTTTTATACAAAGATAGATAATTTATAATTCTTCTTCCATTTAGATTAAAAATTGACCTTGATAAAGATAAAATAAACTTAACCGCTTTTTCCTCTCTCAAAATTGAAGCCAAGCCATCATCAAGTATGTATAAATTATCATATCTCATTAGAATAATTAATATCTTATTTTTAATTCCTAAATCAGTAACAAATAAATTATTCAATCTTGTCTTATAGCTAAAAAATATTTTTTTTATCAGCCAATATAAACTTTTTTTAGTATGAAACTGATAATTTGTTCCTTCAAGAAGGGTTTTAGAGAGGTCTTTTAGATTTTTATTATCATTTAAAGAAATAGTCAATGCTGAAATATCAATATCAATTTCATCAATATTTGCAATGCTTGAACTTAGGGCCAATAAACTTAAGGGAACATCAATGATTGCAAAACTGGTACCAGAGTGACTGTAATTACTCACAATTAAATAGCCGCACAGTCAATTCTTTTAAGAATTTTTAGTGAATGATTATTTACATTATGTTGGTCAGCAATGAATGCTAAGTTTAATCCAAATTTAGTCAGAACATTAATATTATTATGGTTATATGATGATATATCTCCATATGGAAAACTAAGTACTCCATAATTTTTAATGTCCATATCTTCAAAGAAAATTTTTTGATTTAAAAGAGATTGATGTAATTGATATTTATTGAGTGATGAAAAAGGAATATGCTCATGGCCATGAAAACCAAATATCATTCCATTGCTTGACATTTCATTAATATCATTTTTTGATAAATAAAAGTCTTTTTCTTCAAAATCACCACGATAATCATAAAAAATTGAGTTAACCAATTCGTCTCTAATTTTAGCTTGTAACTTATAATTGATAGCATATTTTATTACGGCGACCTCTCTATCATCTAGAGGATAGGATTGTGCAGCTATTTCCTCATCATAATAATCCTCAATTTTAATCTTTTTATTTCTGCATTCACCAATAATTATCTCAACTAATTTTTTCCAACCGATCTTGCCGTAAAGAAAATGCATCTTATGAACTGTATCCATCTCTCCAAAGATAATATTTTTTGTATTTATAAAGAAAATCCCACTTAAATTAAATGACTTTAATATTCTATATGCTTCATTGAAATGATCCTTTAAACCATCATCAAAGGTTAATAGAATTTTTCTTTTAGTATTGATCTCATCACCAGAAGATAAAAGATTTTTAATGCATTTCTGAGAAAGAATATTATTTTTGTTCTTATCTACAAATGAAAAAAATTTTTCTGAATTAAAGCTATTCAAATAACTTAATTCATTATTCTTTGAATCCCTAATATAATGAAACATATATGTTTTTATTTTCTCAATATGCATAGATTTGAACTATGGTAATAATATTTTACTAGACATCAATTTGGGGTCTCCTGCATTAAAATCTACCATTTTATAATCTCCCCAAAAATTCTTTTCTACAAATTTTTTAATTTCTCCTTTGCTGACTCTTTCCGAAAGTTCTTTTACCTTAGAGTCTGTAAATTCTTTCATTTTATATACTGGTCTTCCTGAAACTTCCCATTGCTTTACTGGTTTAATAAGTTTTTCTTTGAGAATAGGTAATATTTCAGTTACTAAATTACAACCAGCAATAATATTCTTGTTACCAATGTCATGCGGAGAATCACCAGGATTTATTTTTGATCTACATTGTCCAATAATTTCTCCAGTGTCAACACCAGCATCTAGATAATGAACGGTAGTTCCAATAAATTCATATTCGTTGTTATACATTGGCCACCAATTTGTTCCAGCTCCATTATAGTAAGGAGACATCCCTAGATGAAAATTTATTATTTTTGGAGTTACATTAAGTATATCTCCTTTTAGAATCGATGTTCCATATACAACAATTACATCAGGATTAAAGTTTTTAGTTACTTTATATACCTCATAATTGTTTATTTCTTTTGGGCCCACAGGAAAGACTGTTCCTGTTGCTGATGAAAAGCCATTGAAATTAAAATAAGCTTTTTCAGTTATGTACCTCTCATTAAACCATGATATTGCATCATCTTTTACATCTCCATGATCACCAACAACTGCTGGATTAAGACCCATTGCACATGTCACTACCAATAGCTCATCAACAATTTTACCAATCTGATCTGCAACATAAAAATGCCTAGGATGGTGACCTGTTAACAGAGCGACTCTCATTTAAGTATTAAAAGGTAACTCAATTGAGCTTTTGCCATTATTAATATTTTTATAATCTTTCTTCAACAAAACACAAGACATACATATTTTTGAATATTCTCTTGGTAACGTAACATCATCATTAGCGCTTCCAAAATAACCATATATCTTCGTAACATTAGGTTTTGGATTTAAAGAATTTATAAGATTAATAAAATCTTTATAATTGATTACTACATATGGGTATTTTAATCCGCTTCCATCAAGTACATAACCAGATGATAGATTTGAAACTGTTGGTAAATCTTCTACAAATCTAATATCAAATAATAGATCTTTATTAGTTACTCTCCATAATTCAGATAATAGTTTTTCCCACTGTTGCTCATGAACAGTAGTACCAAATGATAAAACACCATCAAAACTATTATCTTTTTCAGGTAGATTCACTCCATCAACAACTTCAAAATTTACATTAGGATAGTTCTTCTTGGCTTGGGTTATCATTTTTTCTGCAATATCAACACCATGATATATTATTTCAGTTTTCATATTTGATAAGATTTCATACATTCCGCCAACAGCACAACCAACATCATAGATTGTCCTATTTTGATTAATAAACTCTTTTAAGAAGTGTTTCTCAGAATCAAATAAATCCTCAAAATTTCTTCTGTAGTCTTTGTAGTACTCATTAAAATATTCTGATTCAAATGGATCTGCCTGATTGATTTCTCTTTTTGTCATAATACGTCTATAAAAGGATCATTATATACAACTATATTTTTATTGGAATTGATAAATTAGCTTTGATTTTGTTTCGCGAGCCAAGATCTTAACATTAAAATATCCCATAGTTGGTATGTATAGGAATTGTTTCCATTTTTAAATTCATTCCAGACATTTTTAATTTTTTTATAATCAATAATTTCTTCGTCTTCTAAATTTAAGTCAAGAATATGCTCAATCCAGTCACTAATATCATGTCTCATCCATTTATGGATTGGGATTGCAAAACCGGCTTTTGGTCTTTCAAATAAATTTCTAGGGACCTTTTTAAAAAGCAATTCTTTCAATAAAAATTTAGTCTCATTAGAGTTAATTTTTAAATCGAAAGGAACAGAATATGCAAAATTGATTATATCTTTATCTAGAAAAGGTACTCTTGTCTCAAGGCTAACTGACATGGATGCTCTGTCAACTTTACACAAGTTATCATCATGTAAATATCCATAAAAATCTGCAAGCAACATATCTTCAACATTATTTATTTCATTTCTGTCTCTATAAAGTTCTGGCATTTGGAAGTTCTTATCATGATATATATTTGCATTTTCATTCCAGTGCGTAGTGTTAATATCATGATATTGATTAAGTGTTTGTGCAGCTAAAGATTTCGCAAATTTGTGGACCTTGCCTCCAAAGTCAGAGGGGATTCTTTTATCCAAAATTTTAAATATTTTTTTTGAAATCTTTTCAATATTGTTAGACGATACGCTCAGAAGGAAATTTGAAATACTTTTATTAATCATATTTGGCGAAATTTGTATTTGTTTCCAATATTTTTTTGCAAATAAATATCTATTGTAACCACCAAAAAGCTCATCACCCGCATCACCCGTTAATGCTACGGTTACCGATTGTTTTGCAAATTTTGATACAAAATATGTTGGTATTTGGCTGCTATCTGAGAATGGTTCACAGTATATATCTGGTATTTTGTGTATAAAATCTCTCATATCTTCATCATCTATATATAGCTCATGATGATTAGTGCCAATTGCCTCTGCAATTTTTTTCGCAAAAGGTGCTTCATTATAAGAATTTTCTTTAAAGCCAATAGAAAATGTATTTATGGGTTTATTTGAATTCTTTTGCATGAAATATGAAATTATTGATGAGTCCACTCCGCCAGATAAGAATGATCCTATAGGAACATCTGAAACCATTTGAGATCTTACAGAATTATCAAGTAATTCTTCAAATCTGTTTAGATATTCTTCTTTTGAATTATCTCCAAATTTTATTTCTGGTGAAAAGTATCTTTCAATCTTTGGTTTTAAAGAGGGGCTTTTAAAACGACAAAAACTTGCTGGATCAACTTTATAAATATCTTTATAAATAGAATATGGAGAAGGTATACAATTGTATTTAAGCATTAGTCTTACTGCATCATGATTTATTGCTAAATTTTTTTCTTTTTCTTTAATTGCTTTTAACTCAGATGCAAAATATAAATTTCCGTTTATATATCCATAATATAGAGGCTTCTCACCTGCTATATCTCTTGCAAGAATAAGTTCCTCCTCTTTATTATCCCAAAGAGCAAATGAAAACATACCTTTAATATCATTTAATGACTTTTTAATTCCAAATGCCTCAATATAATTTACTAATACCTCAGTATCGGAATTACCATTAAATTTTATATTTGAATTGAATCTTTGAAGTTCTTTTTTTAGATGCTTGAAATTATAAATCTCACCATTATAAGAAATTATGTATCTACTTGAATGACTTAGCATCGGCTGATGGCCATTTTTACTTAAATCAATAATTGACAATCTTGAATGCCCAAGAACCAACTTTTTGTTATTAGATAAAAATTTTCCGCTATCATTAGGCCCACGATGTGCTAGAGTATTGACCATAGGGTCTACAGAATCTAGACTAAGATACTTTTCAGAAAATATGCCTGCAACACCACACATTTTATATATTTAACTTAAACTCCTTTGTAAATTCTTTTTTTCTTTATATGAAAGTGTATAACTCTCAAATAAAAAATAAAGAATGGTAATCAAAATTAAAGGGCTTCTCATTCTGACAATAAATCCACTATTATCTGAAATAGAACCAACAATCATGACACCAACAAACCATATAAAAACAATAACTTTTTTATTTTTCATTTTAGCTATAGCAAATAAGATTATAAAAGTCTCAAAAATAATGATTAATGTAGGGATCTCTAAAATCATAGAACCGAATAAAATATTGGCTGTTGCATTATAAAAAGAAGAGATATCTAGATTAAATTCTGGTAATCCAAATAAGAATCTATACCCATCTAAAAATGTTGATATTGGTGAATAAAAAACTAAATATAAGTATGTAATTAATAAAAGGGTCAGGCCAAAATTTTGCAAATATCTTCTATTTTGAAAAAGCATTAAAAAAAATGGGGCTATCAACCCAGCAGAATCAGGTCTTATTAAAAATACTATAAAAAATGAAATAAGTGAAAAAATAAATTTTTTATTCAAAACAAAATATATAAATGAAGCTATAAATATATAAGAAACTGGCTCTCTTAAAAAAAGACTTGCATGAAGAAATATTGATGGGGTTACAATCAAAACTGGCAATGAAAGATATCCTAGTTTTAAATTTTTTAAAATAATTAATAAAACTATTACATAACTAGTAAAAAATAAATATCTTGTTGAGAGCATACTAAATTCCATTATTTGGATTGGGATATATGTAATTATGTACATGACCTGGTATTTGATTAGATTTAATTCATTAAAGTTATATTTCATAAAATCAAAATATTCATATTGGTCATCAGCAAAACCTTCAGGAAGAATTAATACCGTAAAAATAAAAATAAAATTTGCTAATAGATAAAAAAATATATTGTTTATTAATACCTTTTTTTCAAAATTAATTACAGAGACTATTCCAAGGCCAATAATAAAAATTAAAAAAAAATTAATCATAGCTCCATACACCTATGGAGATCATCTAATACTAATTTTTTATCAAAATTCTTTTCTGCAAAATATCTAGAACTAGTAGATAAATCTCTTAATTTATCAACATCATTGATAAGAATATCAATCAATTCAGTCAAGTTGGTATTTTTTTTAGCGAGCAAGCCAGACCTATTATGTTTAATAGCATCTCTTATACCCGGTATATCGTATGCGACTGAAGGCACACCACATGCTGCAGCTTCTGCAGCAACATTACCAAAACCCTCTCTTTTGCTTGGAAAAAATAATATATCAATTTTCTGGAAAAATTCTGGAACGAATTCATCCCATTTTTCAAAGAAAACTTTTTCTTTTTCTATTAAATCTTTCAATATAACTTCTTCTTGGGAATGTAATTCAATTTTTCCTTTTATATATATTTGTATATTAGAATTATCCGAAAACTTATTAATTAAATCTCTTAAATCATCAAAACCCTTATCATTAGCAACTCTTCCACAATAACCAATATTGATTTTGCTGTAATCAGATTTGTTCTCTTTGATATTGAATTTTTTAAGATCAACTCCCTTGCTTGAGTTATATTTTCTACTATAAAAAATGTCATTAATCTTTAACTCGGTATGAATGAATTTATATAAACTCTTAGAAATGAAAGTTGTGTTACTTGAAAAATAAATAATAAATTTATCAATAAATTTATAAATTATTAATTTTATTCCTTTAAAATTTTGATAGACAGCTCCCCTGTGAAGGTAAACATATCTTTTCATTGTAATAATGCACGCCAATGAAGAAAGTAGTGATATTTTAGGCGTTGAAATAACAATTTTCTTAGCATCTCTATTTAAAAATATTAATTTTATTATCTGTAATAATGAAAATAGGTCATTTAAGGGGCTTGGCTCCCTTCTAAATTTTATTGGAATATGCTGAAAATGCTCATCAATTATTAAAGGTCCTTCAGAGATACATAAGACTTGATATTTTTTTGATAGTAATTTTAAAGAATCAAGGGCCAATGATTTAACGCAAAAATTTGGTCCAATTATATAAATTAGTTTAGGTTTTTTCATGTTATATGATTTGCTTAAAATAATTATAAACTGACAAATTAAAAATAAGGCTAATAAAAACTCCTGTTACAATTAAGGTGGGTATTAGCGTTAATTCCTGAATTTCAAAAAAAATAGTTGAAAGAATTAAAGGCATAGGAATAATACAAGATGATAAAGTACACATTAATCTAAGTTTTAAATTAGCCATTAAATTCCGAATCTGGTTTACCGCAAACATCAATATAAAAAATGAAATTGATAACTTAAATATCATGCTATTAAATTCATATTTTTCAAAAAACATATTCCAAATTGGTAAAACAAAATTAAAATCTATTAAATTGACAACTAAAACTAAGGCCAGTGAAAGAGCTGATATTGTTGAAGATATAAAAAAACCAGAGTGATTGCTAATATTAAGTATATCTCTTGAAAATAATGCATTTAAAGGTTGCATCAAAGCAAAATCTATCAATATTGCTAATTTCCACATTAGGTCATATGAGCCTAATATTTCGACTGAAAAAATATTTCCAACAAATATTTTATCAATTGAAAGTATTAATATTAATGCTAAAGAATTAATAAAATATGGGAAAGCTTCCCTGGTAACTTTAACAAAAGTCTTTATATCTGAAAAATCTAAAGCAATTCTTACATATGATCTTTCAAAAAAGAAGTAAACAAATAATGGAGCTAATAAAATGCTTAGATTCGCAAAAATTATCGTTGCGGCAAAGCTGTCTGTAAACTGATATGTAAAAAAAGCAGTAATTGGAAAAAAAATTGTTTTTAAAATACTGTTTAAAGACAGATACTGCGTTTGTTTTTTTAAAATTATGAGCTGTTCGATTATCATTGATATTGGATTAAATAAGATCATCAAAAAAGTACCAACTATCATCAATAAAATAAAATCGCTGCTAAAGGTATTATTAATGATTACTAAAAATGAAAATGGTAATATCAAAAATACTGTACTAAAGGAAAAGGCTGTTGCAGTTTTAAAATATTCATCAAGTTTTGATGATTCATCATTAATGCTTTCAATAAGGTAAACCGGCATACCATATCTAGCAATTACTGCAAATATTCCTGCAAGAGAAATAACATATGAAGAAACGCCAATATCTTTTGGAAGCGCTAGTGAGGATATATAAAGAAATGTAGATAGTTGAACAAAATAATATAATGAATTTAGAACAAAAAATATTTTAGAAGAATTGAGTGCCCTCAATTTATGGCTATTCATCTTTTTGTATGCTATTTCTAGCAAGCATTAAATCAAAATCGTCATCTATATCAAAAGATGAGTTTTTTGAAAAAATTATTGGCTTAGAGTTAGCTGTTAAAAATGATTTATTTTTTTTTAAAAAATCTACTGAGCACATATAAAAAGATCCGTTTATAAAATATACAGAATCATATAACTGTCTTTGTTCGCTATCTGATTTTGGGGGCAAGATAAGATTAAATTTATCGTCATTTATTGTTATATATTCGCTTGGATGATGTATCACCTCATTTACAGAAAAAATAGAATCATATTTTTTCTTAATAAGTTTATTTATTGAATCATCTATTTCTTTTTTAATACGAAAAGGCGAGGTTGGTTGAAATAATGCAATGTGAGTATATTCTGTTTTATAAATCTTATTGCATTCCTCCAAAGCATGAATTGCTACATCGCTAACGTTTGCTTCATCAGTACATAAATAATCAGGTCTAGTAAATGGTATATCGATATGGGTATATCTTCCTGCTATTTTTATTATTTCGTCAGAATCAGTCGATAAAATTATTTTATCAATTTTATTTATGTTCGCAGTAAATGAAAACGTATATTCAATTAATGGCATATTGCCTATACTAATTATATTTTTATTTTTAATACCTTTTGAGCCTTTTCTTGCAGGAATTATTCCTAATATTTTCACTTTTTACATTAGTTCCAATATATTATTGATTATCTTTGCTTGCTCTTTTATTTCTTCATCAGTGTGATTAACTAGAATAGGTATCGATATAGATCTTCTCAATAGGTCATCTGTTATTGGCCATTGATTGCTCCATGTTTCCTTATAATTTTTATCATCTACAAACATATGATTCCATGTGCCTGAAAAATGCCAATCAATTGCATCTGGTAAATTTTTTGTAAAATAGCCTGATTCATTATATTGTGTTACAAATTGAGAAGCTTTGTCGACACTATCAAAATAAAAGATCAATGTATCTGCTAACTCTTGATCTTCATCAATAATTTTTCTAAATTTAATATTTTCATTATCTTTAATTAATTTCTTTAATAATGATTTATTGTGTCTATTTCTATTAATAATATGATCTAATTTATCTAATTGGGCTATGCCTACTGCAGCTTGAAGTTCCGACATTCTCAAGTTTAACCCCATAATAGAACGAGTATCTCTCCCTCTGGGTACCTTTGGATTACTTTCATGACCATGATCATGGAACTCTCTAATATATTTTGCTATTTCATCATTATCTGTGATGATTATTCCACCCTCGCCTGTTGTAATAGTCTTTGCAAAATCTAAACTAAATATTCCAATATCTCCATGAGTTCCAACGAAAGAACCATCATAACTTGCTCCAAGAGCCTCGCATGCATCTTCCATTACTGGAATATCATATTTATCAGATATCTTCTTTAATTTTTTCATATCTACCTGATTTCCTAGCATCTGAACAGGTATTATGAGTTTAGTTCTTTCATTGATATGATCTTCTAATTTTTCTAAATCCATATTAAATGTCTCATCGGATTCGATTAAAATAGGTGAAGCGCCAATTTGTATAATAGTTTCAACTGTAGCAACGAATGTAAATGCTTGTGTAATTACCTCATCGCCAGGACCTATACCTAAAGCCTTCATAGCGATATATTGGGCCATTGTTCCAGATGTGGTTGCAAGGCAATGTTTTACTCCAAATTTTTCAGCAAACTTTTTTTCAAAATCTCTTACCCTAAATATGTTATTTCTTCTATCATCAAAGCCATGCGCAAACATTACGCCATTTGATTTATCAAAAATTTCTAAAATAGATTCTTTTTCTTTATCATCTATTAATTCCCAACCAGGCATATCTTTCTCCTATATTTTAGTTAACTTAAATAATTTCCTATAAAATTTGGAAAATCTTTCTCAGCTGAGAATTTATAAGGATTTTGATCAAAGGCAGGTTGTTGAGTTTTCATGACTTCACAAATATGTTCCTTTTCTGAAACCCTTATACCAAAAGTACTTAGATTGTTCGGTACATCAAGTTTAGAAAATAATATTTCCATATGGGAAAGAAAATCTTCAGCAAACGGTTCCTCGATTAATCTATATAGATTTTCATACTTTTTAAAACCCTTTTCTTCATTAAATCTTGCAATGCCTAAAACAAACATACCCCCACCTATACCATGAGGAACTTTATAATAAACACTTAATGGATAAGAAATTGCTGCAGCAACACCAGACCCTGAATTCATTTGAACAACTCCTGCTAGATATGCTCCTTTAAGAAGATTTAAACGATGTTCTAGAGAAGGTAATTCTGAATTTAAGTCTAATATTGAATTAATCATAAGTTTTAAGGATGTTTCAGCATACATATCTGAAAAAAGATTTGAATTATTACATATATAACCTTCCATGGAATGAACAATAGCATCTACCGAAGCACCAACTGATGGCATTCTTGGGCATGAAACAGTTGTTTTTCCATCGAGAAAAGATTTTTTTGCAAACATATTGATTCCATTTATTCCAAGCTTCTTATTAGAATCTTTATCCACTAAAGATGCATTAAAAGATGCCTCGCTCCCAGTGCCGGCTGTTGTTGGTGAGAGATAGACTGGTATGCCGCCATTAACTACTTTATCGAAACCACGATATTCTATTGGATCACCCTCATTGTTTAGCAGTCCTCCAACAGCTTTAGCAACATCCATGCAACTTCCTCCACCAATACCCAAAATTACATCAACTTTGAAATTTTTTGATTCATCTAAATAAGTTCTAAGAGAATCATAGGATGGTTCTTCTTTTCCAGAAACCTCTATAATATTAAATTCTTTGAATTCTTTTTCTAAGTTTTTTTTGATCGTATTCCAGTACTCGCTTGAAGAGAAGCCTTCATCAACCATACATAATGGAAAACTATACCCATCCTCTTTAATAATAGTATGAATCCTTTCCAAAATTCCATTTTCAGCAAAAAGATTGTTTGAAAGAATAAAATTCATTGCTAATCTAGATATTCTAAATAATTAATGATTTTAACTAATTTCATATCATTATCGATAACAGGAATAATTAATATACCCTGCTTTAATATTGATAAAATCTTAGATTTATCCTCCGCATCAACCTCACTTAAATATATAAAAGATGAGTTCGTGAGATCTAAGATTCTTGAAGAAAGATCACAACCTTTTAGCAAAGCAGATATAATATCTCCTTCAGAAATAACTCCAATTACTTTTTCATTATCTGATGTTACAAAGATGTGTCTTGATTGATTGTTCTTTATATACATTAGTGCATCTTTTATAGATGCTTTTTCATTAAGTAATAAATATGTAAGTTCTTTTTCCATCTTAATAGGTTAATTTCTTAATAGTTAAATCTTTTTTATCATAAATATCTTTTACAATTTTCAATATATTTTCTGAAGAATTGCCATCACCATATGGATTGAACCCTTCTTTATTAAGAATATCATTAAATTCTTTTGATAGGGCATTTTCAATTGAATTTTTAATTTCATTTTCTTCAAAATCTACATGTATAACATTTAATCCACTAACCCTCCCGTCTTGCCTTCGTCCAATATTTATAGCAGGAATATTGTAAGTTGGAGCTTCAAGAAGACCAGAGCTGGAATTACCAATCATTAATAATGAATTTCTCATTAAAGTTAAATACTCGATCCTGCTTAAGTTTGCAAATACTATATGATCTAAAGATCTTCTTTCTTTAATAACTTTCTGTATAGCTAAAGACCCGGCATCATTATTTGGGAGAATAATAACTTTCTTTTGAGGGTACATATCAATAACATTAAAAGTAGTATTAATTTGCTTTTCAGCTAAATCATATTCTTCCGTTACCGGGTGTTGAACAACAAGAAAAAATTCCTGTGTTAAATCAAAATTATATTTATCTTGAAAGTACTCTGGTTCTAAAACTTTCGTTTGAACCATTTCATCTATTTGTGGTGCACCAGTGTTAAATACTCTAAATTTCTCTTCTGCTAATTTTATAAGTCTTTCTTCAGCGTCTGTATTAGATGCAAAATGAACATGTGCTAATTTTCCAATAGCATGTCTTGCTGCTCCATCTATATTTCCTGAAACCTCGCCAGCTTGAATATGTCCAACTGGAATATAAGTATATGCACCTGCAATTGCTCCCATTAACTGCTCTCCCCTATCTCCAGCTAACATGATGAAATCATATTTATTACTTGATAGGATATCAGCCATCGATGATAAGAAAATACCGAGTGATTTGACTTGAGAAACATGGTTATATGAGTCTAATGACATAAAAATTCTATGTTTAATTTCAAAACCATCATTTAAAATTTCATTTTCTGAAGAACCAAAACCAGGAAGAACATGCATGTTTGTTACACACAATTCATAGTCTAAATCTGGATCTTTTTCTATAAGCCTTAATATTGGTCTTATATATCCCCATTCGCCTCTCGAACCAGTTACAAAAAGTATCTTCATTATTTAATTAAGCTATATCTTCTTCTTTAAGTAAAGTATTGGCTTTGATATCATTTTTAGCAACTTTTCCAATAATATTAGGTAGTTCAGCAGAAGGGATTCCAGTACCCGGCCTTTTGGTCCATAAATTTTCTTCTGAGAAATTCTCGCCTGACTTAATATCTTTTATTGAAACTATACTTCTAAAAGCCCATTCTCTTATTTGTTTCTCTTTAGCGTGGACAGATTTTTCAGAGCCGGATGATAATTCTATCTTTCTTATTCCATCTACTAATGTTCTTAATTCCATAAAATCAATTGAAACAGATTGATCAGGCCCTGGTGTCTTTTTATCTAGTATTACATGTTTTTCTATAAGCTTTGCTCCAAGAGCAACTGCAGCAAAGCAAGTATATAAATCAGGGGTATGATCTGAATGACCAATTGTTGCTTCTGAATATCTTTCTTTCATAATATTTATAACATTTAAATTTATATCTTCATAAACGGGTGGGTATTCGCTCACACAATTCATGAATGCTAAACTTACACATCTATCTTTAAGAGCATTATATGTTTCATCAATTTCATCCAAAGTGGACATTCCTGTTGATAAAATCATTGGCTTACCTAGTTCTGCAATTTTAATTAGTGATGGTATATCTGTCATTTCTCCAGAACCAATTTTGAACCCAGGAACATCAAGCTCCATTAATTCAAGTGCCGCCTTATAACTAAATGGAGTGCATAAATATGTTATCCCAATCGATTCACAATGTTTCTTTAATTTTTTATGATCATCGAGAGATAATGCATTTCTTTTTAAAAAATCATACAAAGGTTCTTCAAAATTATCTGACATCGGAGAATTTTCTAACATTTCTTCATCTGCAAGATGATGTTGAAATTTAACAATATCAGCACCTGCTAATTTTGACTGATTGCACATTTCAATGGCAGTATCCATACACCCCATGTGGTTATCGCACGCCTCTGCAATAATTAGACAGTTTTTATTATTCACAAAATCAATATTATTCATTTTTATCCCCTAAAAATATTTGTCTTATCTAATTCAAATACTCCTCGCGTATCAATTACTAACTTTGAATATTTCGCAATATTTTCAATATTATAATAGTCATGATTAGTAAGAATCAAAATAGCATCAAATTTTGATAGCTCTTTCTCTGATAAAGTGGCATCAAAAACTTGATTTATATTATCTTTTAAATCTCCCAAAAGAATCTTTGAAATATATTTATCATCATATGAAACAATTGCATTTAAATTTAATAATTTTTCAATTACATCTAACGATGGAGATTCTCGAATATCGTCAATGTTACTTTTATATGAAACACCTAAAATTAAGATATTACTTTTTTCTATTTTCTTATTAACTTTCTTAAGCTCACTGATTGTTTTTTGAATTACAAAATTAGTTATATTTCTATTTACACTAAGTGCTGTTTCAATCAATTTAGATTCAGTATTAAGTGATTTTGCCTTCCAATTTAAATACTGTGGATCGATTGGAATACAATGCCCTCCAACTCCAGGACCTGGGTAAAATGCAGAAAATCCAAAAGGCTTTGTATCCGCTGCTCTTATTATTTCGAAAATATCTAGTTCAAAAGAATCTGCTATTATTTTCATCTCATTTGCAAGTCCAATATTGACTGCTCTATAAATATTTTCATAGAGTTTTGAAAACTCAGCCACCTCACAGGAGCTTACAGGAACTAGAGTATCTACAACATTTGAATAAAGATCTAACCCATTTTCAAGGCAGCCTTGAGTTATTCCTCCAATTACTTTGGGTGTATTCTTACAATTAAATTTTTTATTACCAGGATCTTCTCTCTCTGGTGAGTAAACTACATAAATATCTTTCCCTACCTTTAACCCCGTCTTTTCAATAGGTTTTACAATTTCATCTCTGGTGGTGCCAGGATATGTTGTACTTTCAAGAGATATGGTTTGACCTTTCTTTAAATGAGGTATTATTGAACTAATAGCATTCTTGATAGGATCTAAATCTGGTTGCATTTCATCATTCAATGGAGTTGGAACACAAATTATGATTGAATCAGCGTTTTCACAATCTTTAATATCTGATGAAAAAGTTACATCCTTATTATCTAAATATTTCTTAAAATCAATGTTTGCAAGATGGTTTAAAACGATATTGTTTTGCATTAATTGATTAATTCTTTCATTATTAATATCTATCCCAATAACTTTTAAACCGGAATCTAAAAAGGATTTGCATAATGGAATACCTACATATCCCATTCCAACTATAGCTACAACTTTGTTTTCTTTTGGTAGTATGTTGTTCATTTTGTATTTATCAATAAATTGATGTTAAAAAAAATACATTCTATGTTATTTAATATAAGAATTATACTTTTATTGAATTATACTTTTATTGAAGAGCGGCATATTGAATCTAAATCATGGGCAGGCTCAAAACCAAGTTCTTTTTTAGCAAGGCTAATATCTGCATATGAAGAACCAATATCATTTTCTCTTCTTTCATTAAAAACGATATTAAGTTTTTTATTAGTGATTTCTTCAAACTTTTTAACAATCTCTAAAACAGTTCTAGGTTTGCCTGATCCAATATTAATAGCGTTATAGTAATTAGTGTCTGTCTCCAACTTCATTAATGCTAAAACATGTGAATTAGCCAAATCATCTATATGAATAAAGTCTCTCATAGGGGTACCGTCTGGTGTTTTATAGTCATTTCCAAAAATATTAAATTTTTTATCTTTATCAAGAAGACAATTCTCAATGATAGGGAATAGATTTCCAGCAGACTTTTTTGGCTCTTCACGAAGAAGGTCATACTCTCTAGAACCAGCTGGATTAAAATATCTCAATGAAATTGCTGACCATTCTTTATCTACTTTGCAGGTATTTTCTAAAATATCCTCTCCAATAATTTTTGTTAGTCCATAAGTATTATTAGAAAAAGTCTTCATACTTTCATTTACTGGCGAAATGGCATTTTCTCCATATACTGTTGCGCTAGAAGAAAAGATAAGTCTTTTTGTATTATATTTATTCATAACATGAATGAGGTTTATTAGTCCTAATATATTAGTTTTGTAATAATTAATATAATCTTTATTAGAATCAGGTACTGATTTAAGTGCTGCTAGATGTATAACACCAGAAAAATTATTATCCTCAAATACTTTTTCTATGTCAGATGCTGATAGGATGTCACCAATAAAACAATTAACATCTGAGTTTATAAACTTCTCTAAGTTTTTGACCTTTTTTTCAGATGAATTATAAAAATTATCAAATATTACTGGATCATAACCCTTTTCAATTAGAGCAAGGTAAATATGAGTGCCGATGTATCCTGACCCTCCTACCAAAAGAATCTTTTGTTTTTTCATAAACTTTTAATAGAAAAACCTTCTTTAAAACTAAATTTAATTTCTTTCTTGTATACAAAACCAATAAATAAGTGTAACAACTCTAAAAATAAAAATATGATAAATACTTGAATACAAATTATTGCTCTTTTAGGTGAGTATTTATCAATAGGTGCATATGGTTTTTCAATTATATCGAACAGATATGTATCAGATTTTTCAGAAGTGACAAGTTTACTCATGTATTGAGTTATCATTTTTGATAATGCATCTCTTATATCTTGAATTTGAGTCTTTGATATTTCTGCTTCTAAATAATCAATTGCCCTCTTTGATTCATTTACATCTTTTGTCTTTATAAATTTATCTATATTTGTAAGTATAGAGCTATTCATATCTCTTGCCGCATAAGGAGATAAACTTAATACATTTACAGTAATAATTGGTTTAAAGTCATCCTCATTAACTGTAACTTTTTTAAGGTATTTATCAAAAGCATCTTGAGGATGACTAATGCCTTTTACCCACTTCTTAGCCTCTTTATCATATATATCTTGGTCAATTACGGAATTACCATATACATCGAATCCTTCAACAGCCATTAGATTTACAAGAAAGTCATTTTGTTTGTAAAGCTCCATAAAAAAAGTAAAAGATAAGATAGACTCCAATGCAATATCCTTTGTAGTTGCGTTTGCTTGCGATGGTGCATTTATTCCAGCAATGTTAGCGAATGAACCTAATGCGCTTGCAATTGAAGATGAGCCTATTCCATCATCTGATTTAAATGAAAGTGTTGCATGCGACTTATAAGTATTTGGCATGAATAAAACCAAAACTACTGTAAATATACTAATTATTAGCAATCTTATTAAGACAGGTCTCTTATTTCGCCACGCAAATGTAATATATCTAAAAAGATTATTTTCGGCTATTAAATTATTTTCATCATTCATATTATTTACTTAAGTGGTACCCGAGGCCGGACTTGAACCGGCACGATATTTCTATCGAGGGATTTTAAGTCCCTTGTGTCTACCAATTCCACCACTCGGGCTTAAAATTAAATCTCCTCTTCATTATATTTAATATTTTGTTCATCTTCTCGTTCTGTGTTGCTATTATACTTTGCTCTTATTTTATTGTTAGTACTTATAACACTTTTTATTAAGCTTAAGTCTATATCTATAGTTTCAGCATATTTTAAAATTGCTTTAGTATCTTTAGGGAAACATGCGCCACCAAAACCTAATCTGCCATCATGTCCTGGAACCATCATGTGGGAATCACCAATTCTTTCGTCTAGTGATATATAGTCTGTAAAATTTTCCCAACTTTCTCTAGTTCCTGATTGATTAAAGAGGTTATTGATTTCATTAAAAAAAATTACTTTGGTAGCAAGAAATGAATTTATTGTATATTTTAGCAATGATGCTGCAGTCGCATCTGTGTGTATGTAATCATCATTTTTACATTTAGTGTATTTAGAATAGATTTTTGCTAATTTTTTTGTAGCATCTGTTTTCCCACCAAAGATTATCAGTTTAGAATTTATGAAATCATCATCTGCATGCTTTTCTCTTAAAAATTCTGGATTGTAAATTATTTCTGGTGATATATTTTGAATTTCTTCTATGTTGCCAGGATGAACAGTGCTTTTAAGAACAATCAAACTATTTATATTAGATTTAGATATATCATCTAAAGCTTCTTTAACAATTGAAATATCTTGACTGCCATCATCTTTCATTGGTGTTGGAAGGCAAATAAAAATTACTTCTGGCTTAAACTTCAAAAGATCCTTAATAGAAGTGTTCAGCTTTGGATCTACTTTCAGGACATCTAAACCATCAACAAGCCCATTAAAAAGTGCTTTTCCAACAAATCCAAAACCGATAATTCCTACTTTCATAATACTTGGAGGCTGAAGCCGGAATCGAACCGGCGTAAACGGCTTTGCAGGCCGCTGCATAACCACTCTGCCATCCAGCCTAATATCCGGTGAGTGTATTGCATATAATAATTAAATAAAAGTACAAATTAGGAAATTTATTTTTCATAATAATTTAATCTTTCAATATCCTCTTCTATTACTGCATCCCCATACTGAATCTCAATAATATGACAATCCTCTTTATATGGGTTTGTGATTTGATGCCAATCTCCTTTAGAAATTATGAATTCATCAAATTTATTCAAAACTATTTTATCTTTTAAGTCTGGATTATTTCTTGAATATAAAACTTCGCATGATCCTTTCGAAACTAGCCAAATTTCATTCCTTTTTTTATGTCTTTGAAAACTCATACCTTTATGAGGTTTAATGATTAATTCTTTAACTTTCACATCATCCGAGTCAAACAAGTTATAAAATAAGCCCCACACTCTTTTTTCGCTTTCATGCTTCCAGTTTTTAAGAAGCGACGAAGAAGAGTTTTGTTTGCCGCTGCCACCAACACCAAATTCAAAAGCAATATTTTTTATGGACATTTCTGGAATATTGTTTTTATTTCTATCGCCTCCATTACAAAATATAAGATCATCATTTGGATATTTATCTTTAATTTTATTAATAGCATCAATACAACTTCCTTCTTCATCATCATGAAATCCCATAACTTCATCAACACATTCAAAGTTAATTAAAATATTTTTTCTTTCTTCAAAAGACATAAATACTTTTTTCTTTTTATTAATAAGCCATTCATCACTATTCAATGCAACTATCAAATAGTCAGATATTTCTCTAGCAGATTTTAAGTATGCTACGTGTCCAGAATGAATTGGATCAAACCCGCCACTCACAATTGATATTTTCATTTAGTAAATATATTAATTGCATATTCATAACCTGTATATATGGTTATTAAAGTTGCAGCTATCAATGAGATGTCTCCAATTATAATTAACAAATTTAAATTGAAAGATAATGCAATTAAATACAGTACAATTGTAAACAATTGAAGAGTTGTTTTTGATTTTGCTAAAAAAGTTACTTTTGTTTTACTAGACATATCATTTCTTGCTGCATAGTCCCTTAGAGCTGAGACTCCTATTTCTCTTGAGATAATAAATGAACTCAATACAGCCATAAGATAGCTATTTAAATTTACTGACAATCCAACTAATATAAATACTACAAGAATCTTATCTGCTATTGGATCAAGAATTTCACCTAGTTGAGATTCTGCATTATATTTTCTTGCTAAATATCCATCAAAATAATCTGAGATTCCGGCTAGAAAAAATAATAAAGTACATATTAGATATTCTCCAAATATTAAGAAAAACAAAATAATTGGAGCTAACAATATCCTAGTAGCTGTTAGTAAATTTATAAATCTAGTCATTTAGGTATTTTTTTAACCTCGTATGCTATTTTCTCATTTATACCTTTAACAGTCATCAATTCTTGTAATGAGGCTTCTTTAATCTTACTGATGCTCTTAAATCTTTTTATTAGTCTTGTTTTTAAAATATTTCCAATACCGCTTATGTTATCTAGCTCTGACTTTCTTATAGTCTTTCTCTTTTTGTTTCTTTGAGCTCGAATTGCAAATCTATGAGATTCGTCTCGAACTTCTTGCAATAGCAAAAAAGATTTTGAGTTTTTATCTAATTCAAGTACTCCTGTTTCGCCAATAATAGTTTCGGTAGCCCTAACTCTATTTATTCCTTTGACAATAGAAATTACTTTAAGATCATTATGCCTCGATTCTTTAATAACCTTCTTAACAAAATTCAATTGAGATTTTCCACCATCTATTAGAAGCAAATCAGGTTTTATTTTTGGATCGTCATAATACTTCAGTCTTCTTTCAATAATATGTTTCAATGAGCCGGTATCATTTCCTGAGAGATTTTTGGGAATATTAAATAATCTATAATTATTTTTTAAAGGGCCTGTTTTTGAGAAAACAACACATGATGCCACAGCATTATGACCAGAAATGTGGCTCACATCATAACCTTCAACTTTAGAGATATCTTTCATACCCAAATAATTGCTTAACTCATTCAATGCAAATGTATATTTGTCTTCTTTGCTTGTGTGATTCTTTATTACTTGTATTGCATTTAAATTGCATAAATTAAATATTGGTCTAATCGATTTGCTGGGCGAGTGAATAATTTGCACCACTTTTTTATGCTTTGCTTGGAACATTTTTTCAAGAATTTTTTTGTCGTCTAAGGCATAAGCACAAAGGATTTTTTTAGGAATATCTATCTGATTATCATAGAAATTGAAAATAGCACTTTGATACACATCATCAAAAGAGTCAAAATGTGCTTGTTTAATTAAGTGTGTTTTAGTTCCTCTAATTTTTCCATTTCTTACGACTATTATTGATATGCCAAGATAGCTCAATTCAGAGCTGACTGAAAAAATATCAACATCATTAGCCAAAGTAACTACTGATTGTTCTTCCTTAATAAGATTAAGTCTCTGAAGGCGATCCCTAATTTCAGCAGCTTTCTCAAAATCAAGTTTTGATACAGCTTTTTCAATATCACTTGTAAGTCTTTGAATGCTTTTGGTATCTGAAGATGAAAGAAATGACTTTGCACTTGTTATATCTTCAAGGTAATCAAATTTATTTATTTTTTGAACACATGGAGCAGAGCATCTTTTCATTTGAAACTCTATACAAGGTCTGGTCCTATTGGCAAAAGTATTATCGCTACAATTTCTAAGTTTAAAAATTTTTTGAATTTCTTTAATAGATTTTTTAACTGCTTCTGAGCTAACAAAAGGGCCATAATATTTTTTATCAACAGCATTTTTTGTTCTTTTAGAGTAGACGCCTGGAAATTCATGATCAAGTGAAAAATAGATATAAGGATATGTTTTGTCATCTCTTAACAAAATATTAAATTTTGGTTTATTTTCTTTAATAAGCATTTGTTCGAGCAGCAATGCTTCAACCTCATTTTTAGTAGTGAACGTCTCTATTTTGTTTGTTAGGAATTTTATTTGAGAGGTTTTCCTGTCTTTAAAGGATTTTCCAAAATATGTGGAAACTCTTTTTTTTAAATTTTTGGCTTTGCCAATATAAATAATTTCTGAATTGTTAAAGAACTTATAAACACCTGGTGTATCAGGAACTTTTTTTAAATTAATAGACATAAAAAATATTTCTAATATTAGATTTTGTCAGATAAATATTTTTTAGTGTAAATCTTGCCTGCACTGACACCAAATTGGTCAAAGGGATTTATTTCTAACATTGCTGCTGTAATATATGTTCTGTGCTCCCAGGTAGCTATTAAATAACCCAGAGTGAATGCATCAACTTTATTAAGCAAAAAAAGGTTTAAAGGAATATTGCCATTAATTTTCTCTTCAGCTTTTAATAAATCCTTTGCCCCATCTGATAAAATTTTTGCTTGAGTAATAGCTTGGGCATACGCTAAACTTTTCGAGTTCTCTTTACTGACTATTATATCTGCACAAATCTCTTGAGTGCCTTGATGAAGCAATTGGAAATAAGAATGCTGTGCAGTAGGGCCATAACCTCCAAAGATGATTTGTCCTGTTTTCTGAAAGGCAGAATCTTTTTTAGGCTGTTTTCCTAAAGATTCCATTTCAAGTTGTTGAACATAATCTGCAAATGATCTTAACTTCCAACTATATGACAAAACCGCTCTAGCAGATTTATTTTTTGAATTATTTAACCAAATATCGCTGAAAGATAATGTTTTGACAAATTCTAAATACTTCTTGTTATTTTGAAGATCTAGATCTGCCTTATTACCACCCATTAGAAAATTATCTGGTTCAAAAGTTGCATCTAGAAAAGCGGGAACTGCGATATCAGACCAAATTGAGTATCTGCCTCCAATCTCTTTATCAAATTTTATAATGTGCTTGAAATTATATTTAGATGCTTCTAATTCATTTGCTGTGATTGCTATGAATTTGTTCATATCGCCAGACCACTTAATTGCATCATTTAGAGTTTCAAGCGTTTCGTCAGTTGTAAATGACTTTGATGAGACTATAAATAGTGTCTCAGTTTTTTTAAGATTAGAAGTTTTTTCTGTAAATTCATGAGGATCTGATCCGGTGATAAACAAATGATTTAAATTTGTATTAGATCCAGTTAAACTTTCAACTAGTAACTTTGGTCCTTCAAATGAACCACCAATACCAAGAACTACAATATTGAGTACTCCATCAAGCAGACCATTATCTATGCTCTTGGATAACTGTTTAGATGGCCAATTAGGTGAACTTGCTCTGTATTTTGGATGCCATGCAGCCTGATCTTCCGTGTAATTAACATGTTTACAAGAAAATAAGTCATCTATCTTTGAATTTATATCAAGCTCTTCAAATTTTGAATTAAATTCATTGTAAATTGAAATATTAAATCCTTTCAAATGAGATTCATATCTCAAAAGATCATTTTCAAAAAAATAATTATCTAGTATATTCATATTTAATTGATACTTTGATAGATTGTATTTAATGCTTCTGAAATATCTTTAGCACCCGTTATAGGTCTTCCAATAACTAAATAATTTGCACCTAAGCCAATTGCTTCTTTAGGACCCATTACTCTGGTCTGATCATCATTTGAATCTGACATTCGAATGCCAGGAGTAATTGAAAGAAGCGACCCTCTTGTGGTCACTAGATCTAGCTCATGTGGAGAGCAAACAACTCCATCAATCTTGGATTCTTCTGCTATATCAAGCATTGCATTAACTTGTTCAGTAGCGGTTCTTTGATAAATTTTATTTGTATCTGTATCAGATAAGCTTGTTAAAGCAGTAACTCCAAAAATTTTTATTTTAGAATTTGAGACCGCCTCCATAGCAGCTAACATCATATTTTTACCTCCTGAAATATGTATAGTTAGCATTAAAATAGGTAATGAAGTCAGGCCTTCGATAGATTTCTTAACTGTGTTTGGAATGTCATGAAGCTTTAAATCTAGAAAAATATCAAAACCTTTTTCAGCAACATAATGAATTATTTGATGCCCCAAGTAATTAAAAGATACGCTACCAATTTTTATCATGCATTTTTTAGGATCAAGGTTTTCTAAAATTGCTGTAATCTTGTTAATATCTATTTCATCTATAGCTACAATTATCATTTTTTTATTAGTTTATTTGATGGTTTGAAATGCATTGTTGCAGTCTCTCCTAAATAAGATATTTTTTTTGTTTTTGGATTTACAAATTTTCTTGGTCTTATAAATTTCTTTGAAAAAGTACCAAAACCTCTAATTTCTACTTTTTCGTCAAGAGCTACTGCTTCAACTATTGATTCTATTATTGAATCTATAGCTTCTGAAATTTGTGATTTTGTTAAACTAGAAAATTCTTTTTTAAGAGATGCTTCGATATCTGATCTATTATATGTATCTTTTTTTAAATTATTCACTCAGTTTTAACGAAATTCTTTCTCTTTCTGCATCTATTGCAAAAACTATGCAATTTAGTGTTTGGTCTTTCTTGAATTCCTCAAGTGCATTCTTAGGGTTTTCATCTTCAGATATGTCAGATAAATGAATCAAGCCATCGATATCACCTTCAAGACCTACAAAGATACCAAAATCTGTAATTGATTTTATTTTTCCATCCACTTTATCACCAATACCATACTTATTTGAAAATTCAGTCCATGGATTAGATTTAGTTTGTTTTAAACCAAGAGATATTCTTCTTTTTTCATGATCAATTTCTAAAATCATAACCTTAATTTTTTCATCCATTTCGACTACTTTGGAAGGATGGATATTTTTACTTGTCCAATCGAGTTCAGATAAATGGATAAGCCCTTCTATTCCCTCTTCCAGTTGAGCAAAACATCCATAATCAGTTATATTTGAAACTTCAGCTTCATAAATACCTCCAACAGAATAGCTGGACTCAACATTTTCCCAGGGATCATTTTGAATTTGCTTAAGGCCTAGTGAAACCCTAAGCTTTTCTTTATCAAAACTTAAAACTTTAACTTCAATTTCTTCGCCCAAATTTAAGTGCTCTGCTGGATTCGTTACTCTTGACCATGAAATATCAGTAATATGCAATAACCCATCTAAACCACCTAGGTCTATAAATGCCCCATAGTCAGTAATATTTTTTACAATTCCATTAACAATCTGTCCCTCTTCAAGATTTTTTAGTAATTCGACTTTTACAGCAGAATTATTTTTTTCAAGAACTGCTTTTCTTGATAAAACTACATTATTTCTTTTATAGTCAAGCTTAATGACCTTAAAGTCTTGTACAGTATTTTCTATATCAGGAGCCTCTTTGACTGGTCTAACATCTACAAGCGAACCAGGCAGAAAAGCTTTTACAACCTCAACCTCGACTGCAAAACCACCTTTTACTCTATTATGAATTTTACCAGTAACAAACTCTCCAGTTTCGAGAGCATCTTCAAGCATCTTCCAGGTAGATATCTTCCTTGCTTTTTCTCTTGAAATTCTAGTTTCTCCATAACCATCTTCAACAGCTTCAAGAGCAACTTCTACTTCATCACCAACGTTTACTTGAACTTTTCCTTCGTTGTTCCTAAATTCGTCAAGTGAAATAACTCCTTCTGATTTTAGTCCAACATGAACAGTAACCCAGTCGTTATCAACGTCAAGAACTACTCCTGAAACAATTGATCCTGGCTGCATATCAAGAGTACTTAAACTCTCATCTAAAAGTGCTGAAAATGATTCTGACATTTATAAATATTCCTCTCTAACTAAATTTTTTGTAAAACTAATTACATCTTCAAGTGACATTTTAGATGAATCAATTATATGAGCATCATCTGCTGGCAAAAGTGGCGATAATTCTCTTGAACTATCTTTTAAATCTCTTTGCTCAATATCAGCAATCAGAGCGGGCATATTAACTTCTTGACCACGATTCTGCAACTCTAAATACCTCCTTTTTGCCCTTACTTCTACTGAGGCAGTTAGATAAATTTTAAGTTTTGCCTCCCTAAATACAACAGTTCCCATATCTCTTCCATCGGCAACAAGCCCCTGGTCATTATAAAAAGATCTTTGAATATCAAATAATGCATTCCTAACCTCTTCTTTAGAACTTAATTCAGACGCCAAGGATGCAATACTTTCTGATCTGAGTTTATTAGTAATGTCATTATCAATATTCATAATTACAAGGTCTTGATTAGATATCTTAAATTCAATATTTTCTTGAATTGCATTTGATATTAATTCACTTTTAATACCCTCTTTAGCAAAATATGCATAAAGTCTATATAAGGAACCGCTATCAAGAATTGATAGGTCAAATGTTTTTGCAATTTCTCTGGCAAGCGATCCTTTTCCAGAAGCAGATGGCCCATCTATTGTTATTACATTTATCTTATTCATTTATATTCATTCCAAGATTATTCATTGTCTTGAAAAAATTAGGAAAAGAGGTCTCGATATTACTACAATTTCTAACCTTAACTCCATTTTTAGATCTCAAACCAGCTATTAAAAAACTCATTGCAATTCTATGATCACCAAATGATTCTATTTCTTCATGGATCTCTACATCATCTTGTGTGCCATTAATTATTAGCCCATCATCTAATAAGTCATGTTTTATATTCATTGTCTTTAGGCCCATAGATGTTGCATGAAGCCTGTCAGACTCTTTAACTTTGAGCTCAGAGGCATTCTTAATTATGGTTTGTCCTTCAGCAAAAGAGGCAGCAATACTTAAAATTGGTATCTCATCAATGATATTTGGAATAATACTATTTGGTACATTTATTCCCTCTAAGTGTGAAGACTTTACAATTATGTCACCACAGTCTTCATTACAAGTTTTTGTTTTATTAATTATTTCAATATTTGCATTCATTTTTAACAAAACTTCCAACAAACCTGATCTTGTTTTATTTAATCCAACATTCTTAATCACAACTTCTGAATTTTTAGAAATTAAAGCTGCGACTATAATAAATGCTGCTGATGAAAAATCGCCAACAACCTCATACTTTGAGATCTTAGACAACTTTGAATTTTTTAAAAATATAGCCTTGCCCTCAGAGGATTCTGAAACTTCAATTGATCCACCTAAATATTCAATCATCTTCTCAGTATGATCTCTAGTTATCTTTGCTTCAGTAATTTTAATTGAGTTTCCTGAGGATAAAGATGCCAACATTAAAGATGATTTTACTTGAGCACTAGCTATAGGCATGACATATTCAAAATTATCTTTTATATTTCCTCCTATTATTTGGATTGGAGCTTTGCCGCTATTAGTTGAAATTTCTTTTCCCATTGATGTTAATGGATCAACTACTCTTGACATTGGTCTTTTGCTTAAGGAATCATCTCCTATCAAAGTTGCTTCTATGTTTAACCCTGATATAAATCCAGTAAGTAGCCTCATGCCAGTTCCTGAATTGCCCAAATCTAAAAAAGAGCTTGGGTTGGAAAATGGTTTTGGTCTATGACTGATTGAAACGACATCGTTGTCTTTTTTTATTGATGATCCCAAATTATTGAGGGCCATCATTGTTGAATTTGGGTCTTCTGCATCTAAAAATCCAGATATTTTAATATCACAATTAAGAAGAGATCCAATTATTAAAATTCTTTGAGATATTGACTTATCTCCAGGGCATATCACTTCGCCTGATAATCCATTAATGGAATGTGATTCTAAGTTCAAAAGTTTTCTTCTTTAAATGATTTTATTTCATTCAATTCATCTCTTAGCATTTCAAGATGATTAAATACATCAGGTATTTCTTTAGCTTCTGTAATCAACTCAAGCAAATTGTTAATTGAAATTTGTAATCCTGCTAAGGCTTTTATTAAATCTACTCTATTTAAGGTAAAAATTTCACTCCACATTTCAGAATTTGAACCACTTAATCTTAAAAACTCCTTCAAGCCTCCACCAGCATTATCTTCTATTCTTGTCGAAGACAGCCTGATTGAATCAATTAATGCAAAAGAAACTAAATGAGGTAAATGACTTGTCATGGCAAAGATTAAATCATGATCATTAACTGTCATTACACTAGTCCTCATTTGCATTGCGCTTTCCCAAAAATCTATTAGACGTTTAAGATGCATACTGCTAGCTTTAAAGGGATCACAAATAACATTTTTTTTATCAATATATAATTCACTATCTGCAGCCGACAACCCGGATCTATCTGAACCTGCAATCGGATGTGAAAGAATAATATTATCAACGTCGTTAACCTTTAAGTGATTTTTCACACTTGAAGTGTCAGTAATCGTTATAGATGTATTCCAAAGCTCACGAATATTATTAAGAACCTCTTGGGTTTGTCTTGGAGGAACACACACTATTACGAGGTCAATCATGTCTGAGAGATTTTTGTTGTTTATTTCTTCAAGATTATTAAAATTTTTGTCAATAAAATTTTCTTTCTTTGCTAACTCAGTTGCTGAATCATTGGAGTCATATCCAAAAACCTTTATACCTTTTGATTTTGATGCAAGCGCTATAGATGCACCTATCATTCCTAAACCAATTATTAGTATACTTTCAACATTATTTTTCATACGTACTCTGGATAAGAACCAAAATTTCTTACGATAGCACCAGTATCAATAATTTCATTTACGGCTAGTGATAATTTTTTATCGCTGATGTGGCCTTCACAATCAATAAAGAAATCATGTGATTTTATATTTCCTCTTGATGGTCTTGTTTCAATTTTACTTAAATTTATCTTTCTTTTGTCAAAGGGTTTTAATACTCCCATCAATGAACCTGGTTTATTAGGTGTTTGTATTAAGAAAGAAGTCTTATCTTTTCCAGTTCTTTCAATAGAATGCTTTCCTATTACTAAGAATCTTGTTTTGTTCTCAGAAAAATCTTGGATATTTTTCTTTAGCAACTTTAATTTATATTTTTCAATTGCCAATGAATTAACTATACAAAGTATGTTCTTATTTTCTTTAGCATATTTTGCTGCAACTGCTGAGCTTGGCATCTCTAATCTTTTGATATTACCAATGTTTCTCTCAATCCATTTTGTACATTGGCCAAGAGCCTGAGGATGCGAAGCAATGGCAAATGCATCTTTTATATCAAATTTATTTCCTGCAGCAAGCTGGTGATCAATATCAAGATAGATTTCACCAATAATCTTTATATCTTCACTGTCAGCAAGGCAATTCAAAGTAGTATTAATAACTCCTTCCGAAGAGTTTTCTACTGGCACCACACCAATGTTAACTTCATCATGCATTAGTTGAAAAAAAACATCATCAATTGTTCTAGATGGAATTTTAACGACTTGAGAACCGAATTGATTATGCACAGCTGCTTCTGAATGAGTGCCCTCAGGACCAAGGTAAGCTATTTTAAGTATTTCTTCTAAAGATAAGCACCCTGAAATAAGCTCTTTGTATATCGCTCTTATTTTGCTATCAGGCAAAAGTCCATCTATATTGGATTTAATAATACTTCTAAGTATCTTCGATTCTCTATCAGGCTTATAAAATGAAGAACTTGGGCTTACTTTTGATTTTAATTTTCCAATAGAAACTGCATGAGATGCTCTCTCTTGTATTAATTTAAGTATTTTTTGATCTATTTGATCAATTTTATCTCTGTAACTTTTTAAGTCTTTCTTTGACATATGCTCAACCGTGCTTAGATTCAAATTCTTTCATAAATTGAACTAATTGCTCCACCCCCTCTAGCGGCATAGCATTATATATGCTTGCGCGCATTCCTCCAACAAGAGCATGCCCTTTTAAATTTAGTAAATTTTTAGATTTGGACTCCTCAAGAAAAGTTCCATTAAGATGTTCATTAGCTAAATTAAACGTGATGTTCATTATAGATCTTTGATTTTTTTCAATCTTATTTAGATAAAAATCAGAGGAGTCAAGATATTCATACAATAATTCAGCTTTTTTTCTATTTAATTTTTGAAAATACTCTAATCCACCAGATCTTTTAATCCACTTAAAAACTTTCCCAGCCACATACCATGAAAATGTTGGAGGTGTATTCAGCATTGAGTCTGCTTTTGAATGTTCAGCGTATTGAAGTATTTTTGGAAGATCCTTGTTAGCCAGATTCATAAAGTCTTTTGAGATGATAACCACAGCCAATCCAGCTGGACCAATATTTTTTTGTGCACCGGCGTAAATCAGAGAATAGTCTTTGACATCAAGTGGTTCGCTTAAAATAACAGAAGTCATATCCGCAACAATATGTTTTTTAAAGTTTGGTGCTTCATGCATTGCAATTCCTTGCATCGTTTCATTTGGACAAAAATGAACATATGCTGAATCATTTGAAAATTTCCATTCTTCGTATTGTGGAAAGTTAGAAAAATTTGAAATTTCTGATGATGCGATTACATTAACATTAATTAATTTTTCTGCTTCTACTGCTGCTTTTTTTGACCAAGTACCTGAAACTACATAATCAGCATTACTTGCGATATTGTTGAAGTTCAAGGGAATCATTGAAAACTGATGAGTTGCACCTCCTTGAAGAAAAAGAACTTCATGACTTTCAGGAATATTAAGAATTTCTATAAAGTCTTGTTTTGATTCAAAGGCAAGTTCAGAATACAAGTCTGTTCGATGACTAACTTCAATTATAGAAGTTCCAGAATCTTTGAACTCGAGTAGTTCATTTTTGACTTCTTGTATTACTTCCTCCGGAATTGCTGCAGGACCAGCAGAAAAATTCCATCCCCTCATATTATTCTTCTTGTTCTTCCTCTTCTGGAATTGTCACACATTCAATAAGTTTTTCACCTTCTTTTGGTGTTATTATTTTTACACCTTGAGTATTTCTGCTCAGAGTTGGAACCTGAGAAACGTTAGTTCTTATCATTGTTCCTTTATCACTAATCAACATAATTCCATCTTCTTCATTAACTAATGTAGCTGCCACCATCATGCCATTTCTTTCACTAGTCTTAATTGAGATGACTCCCTGACCTCCTCTATTATGAGTTGGGAAATCATCTAAATTAGTTTTTTTACCATAGCCATTTTCAGATACGCATAAAACTGTTTTTTCTGGATCAGCAACGTTTAAAGATATTAACTTTTGATCTTTTTTAAGCTTAATGCCTTTAACACCTCTTGCGGTTCTTCCCATTGGTCTAACTTTTTCTTCATCGAATCTAATAAGCTTTCCAGCAGATGAGGCAAGCAAGATTTCTTTCTTACCGTCTGTGATGGCTGTGCCAATTAATTTATCATCATCATCAAGATTGATTGCCTTGATTCCTGATTTCCATTTTCTAGCAAAAAGGCTTAAGTTTGTTTTTTTGGTAATACCTTTTTCTGTTGCCATGAAAATGAATTTGTCATCCGAAAAATCTTCAACAGGTAATATTTCACTCACCCTTTCGTCATCATCTAAGCTGAGCATGTTTACAAGAGGTCTTCCTTTAGATGTTCTGGAAGCAACGGGTATTTCATAAACTTTTAACCAAAATACTTTACCTTTCGTTGTAAAACATAAGATTTGAACATGGCTACTAAGGACATATAAATTTTGTATAAGATCTTCTTCCTTTACAGAAGCTGCAGCTTTTCCTTGTCCACCCCTTCTTTGTTCACGATATTCATCTAGCGGTTGTGTTTTAGCGTATCCACTTCTTGAAACAGTTAAAACTCTTGTTTCTTCAGGAATTAAGTCCTCATTTGTAATTCCTCTTCTTGTATCATTAATAAGAGTTCTTCTTTCATCACCAAAAGCTTCTTTTATTTCCTCAAGTTCAGATATCATTAAATCTTGAAGAGTTTTTTTATCATCTAGAATTTTTTGTAAGGCTAATACTTTATCTACAATTTCTGAGAACTCCTTACTTAAATTATCTTGTTCAAGACCAGTTAAGCGTCCTAAACGAAGTTCTAAAATTGCTTTTGCTTGATCAGAAGAAAGTTTGTATTTTTTTCCTTTTAATCCAAGGTCTTTACTCAGACCCTTTGGTTTACAAGTATCATTGCCTACTTTTTTAAGAATTGCCTCTACTGGTCCAGACTTCCATGTCTTTTTACAAAGAGATTCTGCAGCTTTTTTGGGATCCTTAGATTTTTTTATAATGGTTATAATTGCATCAATATTTGCAATTGCCACCATCAAACCTTCAACTACATGACCTCTGTCCTTTGCTTTTTTTAGATCATATTTGGTTCTTTTAACAATTACATCTTTTCTATGTTTTACAAACGCTTGAAGCATTTCTTTTAAATTTACTTCTTTTGGCTGACCTTCGGATAGAACAGTAAAATTAATACCAAACGATTGTTCTAATTGAGTTTGTGCAAACAAATTATTTTCCAGAACATCCACAGAATCTCCTCTTCTAACTTCAATCACCACTCTAAGGCCATCTTTGTCTGATTCATCTCTGATTTCTGTAATGCCTTCGACCTTCTTCTCTTTTACTAACTCGGCAATTTTTTCTAGCATTTTTGCTTTATTAACCATAAATGGAATCTCGTTAATAATTAAAGATTGTTTTCCTGATTTATCTTCTTCTATAGAAGTGTTAGATCTGATATGTATTATTCCTCTACCAGTTTTATATGCCTCATAAATGCCAGCTTTTCCATCTATTGTTCCACCGGTAGGAAAATCAGGACCCGAGATATCTTTAATTAGATCATCTATTGATAATTTTGGGTTATTAATCAAATTTATGCACCCATTCAAAACTTCATTAATGTTATGTGGTGGTACATTTGTAGCCATGCCAACTGCAATACCAGAAGAACCATTAACTAAGAGGTTTGGAATCTTTGTTGGCAAAACATCTGGAATATGTTCGCTACCATCGTAATTTGGAGAATACGTTACAGTTTCTTTTTCAATATCGCCAAGCATTTGATCGGTAATTTTTGCCATTCTTACTTCGGTATATCTCATTGCGGCTGGTGGATCTCCATCGATTGATCCAAAATTACCTTGACCTTCAACTATTGGATATCTCATTGAAAAATCTTGGGCCATTCTGACCATTGCATCATATACAGCTGAATCACCATGAGGGTGATATTTACCGATTACGTCACCGACAACTCTTGCAGATTTTTTATATGGTTTATTGTATGAATTTTTAAGGTCGTACATAGCGTAAAGTATTCTTCTATGGACTGGTTTTAAGCCGTCTCGTATATCTGGGAGAGCTCTTCCATGAATAACACTTAGTGCATAACTTAAATAAGACTGCTTTAGCTCATCTTCTATATTTACAGATATTATTTCTTTTGCGAAATCACTCATATTTACCTAAATTTTAGTGCTGAATTATGTACGAAATATCTTCCTTATTTAAGGCAGTATTTTAACATATTTAAGGGAAAAATTACTCTTTAAATTCAGATACCAAGCCGCCAATTGAGTCCTTTGCGTCTCCAAAAAGCATTCGTGTATTTTCCTTAAAGAAAAGTGGATTTTGAACGCCAGCAAAACCTGCAGACATTGATCTTTTAAGAACAAAAACTGTTCTTGCATTATGAACTTCTATTATAGGCATTCCATATATTGGACTTCCTGGCTCTTCTGTTGCAGACGGATTCACAACATCATTAGCCCCAATTACAATTGCAACATCAACAGTATCCATTGACGGGTTGACATCATCTGGTTCAACTAAAACATCATAAGGAACGTTTGCTTCTGCCAATAAAACATTCATATGTCCTGGCATTCGCCCAGCAACTGGATGAATGCCATATTTAACCTCAGTTCCATTTTCCTCAAGAAGTTCACCCAACTCTCTAACAACATGCTGAGCTTGAGCAACAGCCATACCATAGCCTGGAATAACTAATACTGAGGTTGCATTTTCTAAAATTAAATATGCATCTGATACGTTAATAGGTTTTACCTCACCAGTTTCTTGTGAACCAGATGATTTTGATGTTGAGGCATAACCAACAAATAGGATATTTCCAATAGATCTATTCATTGCTTTTGCCATTATTACAGTCAGAATTAAGCCACTAGCTCCTACTAAAGAACCTGCAACAATTAAGACATTGTTTAGAAGCAATAAACCTGCAAATGCAGCAGCTATTCCGGAGAATGAATTAAGTAAAGAGATAACAACTGGCATATCCCCACCACCAATTGGCAAAACGAATCCGATGCCGCCTAACAATGTGAGTATTAATAAAACTTTATAAAAATCGATAGGAATCTCTATAAAGCTAGTTAATGCCGTTGAGTAGACTAAAAATAAAATAGATAAATAAAATAAGGTTGTAAATAATTTAGTGATTATGGAATCTTTTTGGATTTTTAATTTTTCTGATAGCTTTCCATAAGCAATAATGCTTCCTGAAAAAGTAACGCCGCCAATATATGTTGTAAGCATTATTAGCACATATTGGAAAACATTATCTGGTATAGCATTAAACTCTGACCAAGCTATAAAGAAGGTTGCAAGGCCACCAAAGCCATTAAAAAGAGCAACCATTTCAGGAATGGAAGTCATCTTAACCTTTAAAGCAATAAGTGATCCAATTAGAGCTCCTATACCTATACCAATAATTACTATTATTGGATTGACGACATTAATAATTGTTACAGAAACAGCAATGAACATCGCCATAGCCGATAAAAAATTACCCTTCACTGCGGTATCTTCTTTACCCAACATTTTGATACCACTTATAAATAATATTGAAGAAAATATATAGATAATATTTTGAATCGCAGATATATCGTTAAAAATACTCATGGTTATTTTTTCTTAAACATTTTTAACATTCTGTTTGTTACTAAATAACCACCAAAAACATTTATTGATGCAAAAGTAATTGCTAGTAAAGCTAATATTTCTTGTAATTGTGTATCTGAAGAAAGAGCAAGTGCTCCAACAAGTGCAATTCCAGAAATAGCATTTGCCCCTGACATTAAAGGAGTATGTAAAGTACTTGGAACTTTTGAGATTAGCTCAAGCCCAAGATATATCGACAAAATTAAAACAAATCCTAATAATGCATATATTTCCATTATTTAAACCTCTCATTTTTAATTTCGCCTTCATAAACAAGCACACTGCTTTGAATAATTTCATCCTCAAAGTCAAAATTTAATTTTTTATTTTCTTGATCAAAAAAATCACATATCCAATTGTTATAGTTATTTGAAATAGCAAGAGATGCATGATTAGAAACCTTTGAAGCTAAATTAGATATACCAATAATCTTTACTCCATTTCTTGTGACTATATCGTCAACTTTTGATCCTTCAACATTTCCACCAGACTCAACCGCCATGTCAAATATCACACTTCCTGAATTCATTTTATCAATTGTATTGTTATCAATAAGCAATGGAGCTGGGCGACCAAATAATTGAGCAGTTGTAATGACAATATCAGATCTTTCACAAACTTTTGATTGAAGTTCTTTTTGTTTTTGTATTTGTTCTGGAGTTAATTCCTTTGCATAACCTTGATCAGTTTCACCTGTCTCACCAAGATCAATCTTTACAAATTTAGCGCCTAAAGATTGCACTTGTTCCTCCACAACATCACGAGTATCAAATGCCTCTACTCTTGCACCTAATCTTTTAGCTGTTGCAATTGCTTGAAGGCCAGCAACACCAACGCCTATTACAAAAACTTTTGCAGGTTTTAATGTTCCCGCAGCTGTCATCATCATAGGTAATGCTGTTGATAAATGTTTTGCAGATTCAATAACTGAAACATATCCGGCAAGGTTTGCTTGAGAACTTAAAACATCCATTTTTTGAGCACGTGTAATTCGTGGAATGAATTCCATACTAACTAGATTGATGTTTCGCTGCGCACATTCTTCAATTAATTGCTGATTTGAAAAAGGGCTTATCATGCCAAGGATAGTTGATCCTTTTTTAATATGATCAAGCTCAGCATTATCTATAGGTTGATTTGTTACTATTAGATCTCCGTTCTTAAGACAGTCCTCTCGGGTTGACTTAGTTATTCCTTGGTCTTGAAAAACTTCATCACTTACGTTGATACCATTACCTATATTTTCTTCAAATTGAATCTGCACACCAAGGTTCAGCAAATTGCTTATAGTATCTGAGTGAATTGGAGATCTGGTGTCTTTCTCGTTATTTGATTTTAATGCAGTTATTATCAATTTAATCTTTTTGTTGTATAAGTAATGTAGTGAAGTTAATCTTAACAGTTCAATAAAGTCAAATGAACAAAATTAAACGTATTAAAAACTATTTTATATAATTTTAAGTGTAGTTTTACTACATAAATAATTTTTTTAGTCATTTTTTCTATTATTTGATCAGGTTAAAATAAAGTATGAGTAATGTAGATCAACAAGAAATAAATAAATTTTCTGAATTAGCAGAGCAATGGTGGGATAAAAACGGAGATTTCAAGCCTCTGCATGTAATAAATCCTCTCAGAGCAAACTATATTAAGGACAAGGTGGGCCTTCAAGGTATGAATGTTCTAGATGTTGGCTGTGGTGGCGGATTATTATCTGAAGCACTGTCTGAATTTGGTGCAAATGTTACTGGTATTGATGCTGCAGGACCCGGAATTGAGGTGGCAAAAATTCATGCAGAAGAAAATAATAAAAATATTACTTACTATAAAAAAACAGCTGAGGAACTTTTAAATTCTGATATTGAATCATTTGACCTTGTAACCTGTCTTGAGGTTTTGGAACATGTGCCTGATCCTAGCTCACTGGTGGATACGTGCGTCAAACTTTTGAAACCAAATGGACACCTTTTTCTATCAACAATAAATCGAAATCCTAGGTCATGGATTACCGCGATTGTTGGTGCTGAGTATATATTCAAACTCCTACCTAAAGGGACTCATGAATTTGATAAATTTATAAAGCCATCGGAGCTTGCTTCTTATGTTAGAAATGCAAACGCTAGCTTAATTGAAAGTAAGGGTATGTTTTACAATCCAATCTCACACCAAGCAAATTTAAACAATGACCTGGGTGTTAATTTTATGATGTATGCAAAAAAAGTTTAATACTGGGTTGGTATTGTTTGATCTTGATGGAACTCTCATTGATACTGCACCTGACTTTCATCAATCAATCAATAATATATTAGTAAAATATGAGTATCCTGAAGTAGATATTGAAACTTTGCGTCCATACGTGTCAGAAGGATCGGCCGAACTCATAAAGTTTGCGTTTAAAATTGATCAAGATAATCAAATGCTAAATAAACTGAAAGCGGAATTTCTTGAAGTATATAAAGAAAATCTTACTAACCTGTCTAAGCCATTTGAAGGAGTATCTGATGTCATCAATTTCCTTAATATGAATAACATACCCTATGGCATAGTTACTAACAAACCTAATGCATATGCTGAACCTCTTATAAATAATTTTGAATTATTTAAAAGTTGTAAGATTTTAGTTTGTCCCGATCATGTAAAGATCTCTAAGCCAAATCCAGAGGGCATATTGCTTGCCTGTAATAAGCTAAGCGTTCTTCCTCAGAATACTATATATCTTGGAGATCATAATAATGATCTACAAGCAGGTGAATCAGCTGGTACAAAAGTTATAGGTTGCGGTTATGGTTATTCCCTAAATACAAAAAGTACAAAAATGATGGTGGATTCTCCAAAAGAAATAATTAGATTTATTGATTAAGGTTATGGATAAAAATTCAAATAATGAAGATCGTGCTTTCAAGGCTAAAAACATTCTAATTACTGGAGCATCAAAAGGAATTGGCAGAGCTGTCTCCAAAGAATTAAGCAAGCTTGGAGCAAATATAATTCTATTGTCAAAAAACGAAGCCCTTCTTGATAGTATCTATGACGAAATCATTGAAACTACAAATACTACTCCATGTATCATTAAATGTGATTTAAGTGGCTTAGATGAAATTAAAACTCAAGAAATAGTTAATATAATATCTCAAGATTACGAGAGCCTTGATTGCATCATTCATAACGCTGCGACAATTGAGAAAATGTCAAATATTGAAGACTTTGATCTAAAGTCCTGGGAGAAAATTCTTAAAGTAAATCTTACAAGCTCTTTTCTTCTAACTAAATCTCTTTTGCCCCTTATGAAGCCAACAAAAAATCCACGTCTAATTTTTACTTCATCAGGAGTTGCCTTTGAGGGTAAAGCATATTGGGGAGCATACTCGGTATCTAAGGGAGGTTCTAAAGTATTATCTGAAATTTTAAGCGATGAACTTGAACACATTGAAAATTTTAAAGTATTTAACTTCAATCCAATGGCAACTAGAACCGAGATGAGAGCAATGGCTTTTCCTGCTGAAGATCCAAATCAATTAAAGAATGTTGATGAGTTGATTCCATACTATAAATGGATGATTTCTGACTTAAGTAATAAGTCAAACAAAGTAAACATAAGTTATGGAGACGACATATAGCTCTATATTGTTACGTTTTCATCCTCTAAAACTCTCCATAAAAATAAACACATATAGCTTCTGAATGGACTAAAATTTTCATAAAAACTCTCATTGTATGTCTTTAAGTCAAATAATCTTAGGTGAGCATTTTTGAGGCCAAGATCAAGAATTGAAAATATATCTGGATCTCCAATATAAAATATCCTAGACATCTCAATTGACCATGGACCAATACCTTTAATACTTATGAGTAATTCATAATATTCTTCAGAAGATAGTTTTTTTAAACTTTTTTTCGATAACTCCAATAAATTTTTATTAAAAATAATTCCATTGATGTACTCTATTTTTTGTCTGGACAAACCAGCACCCTTAAACTTTTTATCTAAATTTTTGTTTGGATTCTTGTATTTATTTTCTTTTAAAATTAATTCTGTTCTTTTCCATATCGCAGCGGCAGATTGAACAGAAAGTTGTTGACCAACAATTATTTTTACAAGATGAGCAACAAAATCCATCCTAGATTTTTTAATTTTTAGAGGTCCAACGTTTTTAATATGCTCAGCTAAAACTTGAAACCCAAGCTTTTTTGATTTTTTTTGCAGAACTTCAAATGCTTTGATGTGTTCCATATTGTTTTATTGAATTAATATCATTTTCGTCAAGCTCGACACATGTTCCTATTTTTAATGTAGAAGGTAAAAAGATAGGTCCAAATCTAGTCCTCTTTAATCTACTTACTTCCATTTCTACTGATTCAAATAATTTTCTTACTTCTCTGTTTTTGCCACTGTGAAGACAAACAGAGAACCATTGATTAGATCCATTTTTTTGGCCTTCTACAATATCTGAAAAAGAGAATAGAACTCCATCAATTTTTATTCCTTCTAAGAGTTTTTGTTTTTTTTCATTCGAGAATATACCTCTAGCTCTTACTAAATATTCTCTGTCTATTTGAGAAGATGGATGCATGCAAAAATTTGCAAAATCTCCATCGTTAGTAAAAAGCATGAGACCTGAGGTATTGATATCCAATCTTCCAATAGATATCCATCTATTTGCCTTTTCATTCTTTGGTAAATAATCAAAGACTATAGGAATTTTTTTTTCCCTTTTTGATGAGGAGAGAACTCCTTCTGGTTTATTAAGCAACAATACTTTTAGAGTCTCCGTGTGATATTTGATCGTCCTTCCATCGTATTGGACAATATCACTTGGGCCCACTTTTTTTCCAATTAATGCAACTTCATTATTTACTTTGATTTTTTTTGACTTTATGAGATCTTCGCAGAATCTTCTTGATCCAATACCGGCTTTTGCAAGATATTTTTGCAGTCTTTCTGCCATAAATTAAACTGCTTGAGTTAATAAATCGATATCTTTACTTTCAATAGCCTCTGGTAATTCTGGTAATTCAGAAATACTTTTAAGATTTAAGTCATCAAGAAAATCTTTAGTGGTTACATACAAAGCAGGTCTTCCAGGAACTTCTCGATATCCTGATAGTTTTATCCAGTTTCTTTCAAGCAAGGCTCTAATTGTTTTGGTGCTTACAGTGACGCCTCTTATATCTTCAATATCGCCTCTAGTAACTGGCTGTTTAAATGCGATGATTGAGATGGTTTCCATCAAAGCCTTTGAAGTTCTTGGTGCTTTTTCATTCCACAAATGGCTTAACGAAGAGCTATGTTCATCCTTTATCTTAAGTCTGTATCCAGATGCAACATCATTTATTTCAAGAGATGTATCTTTGTATCTTTCTTCTATAAGATTTAATGATTTTTTAATATCAGATAATTCAATTTTAATGCCATCAGCTTCCAAAATTGCTCTCATCTCAGAGATTCTTACTGGTCTTCCAGCTCCCAATAAAATTGCTTCAATTGTATTAGTAATATTATTATTCAAAACTATATCCCTCTTGATTTAAGAAAAAGCTCATCACTTTTATTTTGTATTAATTCTAAGTAGCCATCTTTAGCAAGCTCTAGTGAAGCAAGAAGTGTAACCACAACTCCTTTTTTCCCCTCATTTTTTCTGAGTGTTTTTGAGAAAGTTACTATGTTTTGTTTCTCTAAAAATTTCAATAGAATTTGAATTCTTTCTTGTGTTGATAATTCTTCAAAGTCAATTAAATGATTGGTTTTGTAGTTTGGTCGAGAAAGAATTTCTTTAATTGTTTCAAATAATTCTGACGAATTAAGATTGATGTCAGGTTTTTTTTCTTCTTTATTTTTTGGTTTTTGAGCTGATGCAATAAATATATCTCTATCCACCATTGGCAGGACTGCAATTTTTTCTGAAACTGTCTTGAACCTCTGATATTCCTGCAATCTTTTTATTAGTGCTGCTCTAGGATCTTCATCATCTTCATCAAATGAATCCTTTGGCAACATCAATCTAGATTTAATTTCAGCCAAAGTAACTGCCATAACTAAATAATCTGCAGCTAGTTCAAATTTTAAAGAATCCATCATCTCGATATATTCTAAATATTGATCAGTTATTTTAGAAATATCTAGATCGAGAATATTAATATTTTCTTTTCTTATTAAATATAAGAGCAAATCCAACGGTCCTGAAAATGTTTCTAAACAAATTTCCAGCGCATTTGGAGGAATGAATAGATCATCAGGTAGCTTGTCAAACTCTTTCCCCATGAAAGTGGGTAGTTCTAATTGAGCAATATTATTATGCATATATAACACTATATAGTGTGAGTAACTATATATTTTAATACAATATGTTGTGTTTTTCTTTAAAATACAGCATTTATTCAAAAATAAAATTATAAAGAAAATTAAATAAAAACATTCTATTTAAAGTGCTTTCATTTAATAATAGATATCCATTTTTAAAATAATTTCAATAATGAACTATTCAACAGACAATACAAGAATAATAGACCGTAGAAAAGTTCCTGCACCCTACGAGCTTGTTAATGAATATCCGATTAATGAAGAGATTTCAAAACTTGTTTATGGAACAAGAAATGAAGTAAGTCAAATTTTGCATGATAAAGATGACAGGCTATTTGTTGTAGTTGGCCCTTGTTCTATACATGATCCAGAAAGTGCTATTGAGTACGCAGAAAAGCTTGCAATTGAGAGCAAAAAATATAGCCAAAATCTACTTTTAATAATGAGGGTATATTTCGAAAAGCCTCGAACCACTGTTGGATGGAAAGGTTTAATTAATGATCCAGATATAAACGAAACATTCAATATTGCAAAAGGTGTTGAAATAGCTAGGAAATTATTAGTTGATATAGCAAATATTGGATTACCTGCTGGCACAGAATTTCTTGATCCAATTTCGCCACAGTACGTTACTGATGTAATTTCATGGGGGGCTATTGGTGCTAGAACAGCTGAAAGTCAGATTCACAGAGAATTAGCTTCAGGCTTGTCATGTCCAATTGGGATAAAAAACGCAACTAATGGTGGTTTAAAAGCAGCCATAGATGGTATTCAAGCCGCTAATCATTCACATGTATTTCTTGGGGCTACTAAAGAAGCAGACATTGCAATGTTAAAAACTGCAGGTAACAATGACGCGCACATTATTTTGCGAGGTGGAAAAGTTCCAAATTATAATGAAGAATCTGTTGAAAGCACGCTAACAGCCCTAAAAGAAGCTGAAGTTAATGAATCAATAATGATAGATGCCAGTCATGGAAATAGCCAAAAGAAATATAAAGAGCAAATTCCAGTTGTAGGATCTATTGCTAAGCAAGTTCAAAATGGTAATTCAAACATCAAAGGCGTTATGATAGAAAGTCATCTCAACGAAGGAAATCAGAAGATATCTGACAAGCTCAAATATGGTCAAAGCATTACTGATGCATGCATGGGCTGGGACGATACTCTTAACTGTCTTGATCAACTTAATTCAGCAGTTGAAAAAAGAAGAGGTAAAAAATAGTTGGGAGATAAAAAAATATCTTTTTCAGAAGAAGTTGCTGAAACTCTTGGATTAGAATCCGCAGTGATTCTTGATTTATACAATAAAAATATTCTTAATAATAATTCGTACGATGATCTTTTTAATGCGATAAAAGAAAATGCTACATATCTTTCAGCTGAAACAATAAAGTCATCAGTAGACAAACTAGTTAAATATAAATTTATTAAAGTAAATGGCGATGATAAAGAACAAAATTTCTCAGTAAGGTCTGCTTCAAAAAATATAGAATCTAATTCATTGTCTGATAACTGGATGCCATCAAACGAAACATATGAAGTAATTGCAATGACAAAAATGCCAGAAGAATTTGTTTCTTTAAAGTTAAAAGAATTTAAAATTTATTGGATTGAAAGAGGTCAACAAAAAAATAATTGGAATTCAACTTTTATTGATTTTATAAGACGTGAGTGGGCAAAAGAATCAAATTCCAATAAGAGTGTTCCTCATATGATTGATGAAAACTGGTATCCAGATGATGATGTATTTGATATTCTAAATTTATCGGAGATAACAAAAGACTCTGCGTTAAAATACCTTAGCGAATTCATTCTTTATTGGAAAGATAAAGGCGCGGCGTTCACAACATGGAATTCAAAATTTATTGATCATGTTAAAAGGCGTCATATATTGAATAGTAATATAGGCAATAATGAAGAAGATAAAAAGTATTCTGAACCAGGAAAGTATAAACAAGACTTCAAAACGAGAAAAAATGACAACACTTGGGCAAAAGAAATCAACCTCGACTAAAGAGGAGTTTATAACCTCAATCGATGCTTTATTTTTGAAACTTGAGCTTGCCTATCACTATCAATTTTATAAGGTTTTTGGTACTGATGAAAAATTAAAAGAAGGTAAAAAACTTTGGGCTCTTAGCTTGAAAGAACAATCACCTAATGTAATTCTTGAAGCAGTTGAAAATGTAATTTCCACTCAATCTTATCTTCCTACATTAACGGATTTAATGAAAGCATGTATTGAAATCAATAAAATAGATGGCTTTCCAACTGTTGAAGAAGCTTATATCGAAGCAAGAAAATCATATCAACCAAGAAAAAGTTATAGCTGGTCTCACCCTATCGTTTACTATGCTGGTAAAAGTGTTGGATGGAATCAAATAAATGAAAAAAATTCAAATGAAAATTTTAATACCTTTAAAAAAGTTTTTAATTCTCTAAAAATTGAAGCGATTAATGGAAAAATTTTTGAAATTGAAGATAATGCAAATCTTAAAAATAGAAAGCCGCTAAACAAAGATCTATTTGAAAAGCTAAGACAAAAGCACAAAGTATAAAAACTAGTAACATAATTAATGTCGGTATATAAATTTTAAAGCATATGAAGTTAACACAAAATATCAGATTATCGTTGTATATATTAATTCCAATTCTTTTATGGATGGTCTCTGGCTTTTTTAAAAATGATGAACCAGAACAAATTAAAGAATCTAATGAATTATTCAGTGTTCAAACCCTTCTCAGTAAAGCTACCAAATATCAGCCTTACATTAAACTTAAAGCCACAACCAAATCAGAAAAAAGGATTAACGTAAAAGCAAAAACTTCTGGTGAAGTCGTAAATATAGGCGCAACACAAGGTAATTTTGTTGAGAAAGATACTGTCTTATGTAGTTTAGGTATTGTGGAACTAAATAGAACTGAAGTTAAGGCTCCTTTTTCTGGCTACATTGAACAGATTGTAAAACCAGGAAATTTTCTTGAAAGAGGACAAGTATGTGCAACTATAATTCAGTTAAATCCGATCTCTTTAATCGCTGGCGTCCCTGAATACGATATTAATAAAGTTCGTGTAAATCAAAATGTATTTGTTGATTTAGTAACTGGGCAAAAAATTGAGGGTAAGCTAACTTTTGTTTCAAAAAGTGCATCACCTGATACAAGAACTTTTAGTGTCGAATCACAAATAGATAATCCTGAAGGGTTGATAAAAGACGGTCTTACAGCTGAAATAAGCATTGAGATTGATAGTGTAAAAGCTCACAAAATATCTCCATCAATTTTACTTTTAAATGATGAGGGTAAATTAGGTATAAGAATAGTAACTGATGGGAATCTCGCGAATTTTGTAGAGATAGTAATTTTAGAGGATTCTGAAGAAGGATTATGGGTAACAGGGATTGCAGAAAATGTAGAAATAATTATTCAAGGCCAAGGTTTTGTTGAAGATGGTCAAGAGGTTATTACTAACCCCATATGATAAAAATAATTGACTTTGCAATAAAAAAAGCAAAAACAACTCTATTGGTTGCCTTTATGGTGATCATAGCTGGTACATATGCCAGACAAGAAATTCCTGTTGCAGCATCACCAAATGTTCAACTTCCTTTCATAACAGTATCTGTATTTCTTGATGGTGCATCACCAGGCGATACGTCTAGACTCATTGCAAGACCTCTTGAAAATAGACTAAAAACTGTTACTGGTGTTGAAAGTATTCGGTCAACAAGTTACCTAAGCTATGCAAGGGTTTTTCTAGAGTTTGAAGTAGGCTTTGATATTGACCAAGCTTTGGTGGATGTAAAACAAGGTGTTGAAGAAATTAAGTATCAATTACCGTTAGAGGCAGAAGATCCCCAGATTCAAGAATATAGTGAAGCAAGCTTCCCTGTAATGAATATTAGTATTGTTGGAGGAAGCTCTGTAAGACAAAAGGTTTTTTATGCTAGAGAGCTTAAAGAACAGATTGAGCCCATTGAACAGATTCTTGAAGTTAGAATGACTGGTGCTCCTGAAGAGGTTCTCGAAGGTGTTATTGATAAAGCAAAAATGGAGTCTTATGGAGTTACTTTGTCAGATATTTATTATTCGGTATCAAATAATAATCTTATTATTCCAGGTGGAAATCAAGATACTGGTAGAGGAAGTTTTAATATTGAAGTTCCCAGTATTATTGAGTCTGCTAAAGATGTTTATGCAATTCCTGTAAAGGTTACAAAGGATGCGATTGTCACTTTAGGAGACATTGCTACTATAAAGAGAACTTTTAAAGACTTTACGTCTTATGCACGAGTAAATGGACAAGATGCTGTAACTCTTGAAATTTCATTAAGAGAGAGTGCTAATGCTATAGATGCATCAGATGCTATAAGAGAAAGATTATTAAGCTTTGAAAAAGAACTTCCTAAAAATTTAAAAATTGTTGTTTCTAACGACGATACTATATATGCAAGTCTTATGGTGAAAGAGCTTAACGGCAATATTATTGCTGCTGTTATCTTGATTATGGTGCTTGTGATTGCGAGTATGGGTCCCAGAGTTTCAATGCTTGTGGGATTGTCGATCCCATTTTGCTTTTTAATGACCTATCTAATTTTATACAGTCTTGATATGGAAGTTAATTTTCTTGTAATGATGGGTCTACTTCTAGGTATGGGTATGTTAATTGATGGCTCAATAGTTATTACAGAATATGCAGACAAAAAAATTGCTGAGGGTCTATCTAGAGTTGAGGGTTATACCCTTGCATCAAAAAGGATGTTCTATCCAATAATAGCCTCTACTGGAACAACGTTGGCTGCATTTATTCCAATGATGTTTTGGCCTGGTTTTACAGGCCAGTTTATGAAATATCTTCCAATAACTATTTTTTTTGTATTGTCGGCATCCCTCTTTTACTCTCTAATAGTGATTCCTGTTTTAGGTTCATATTTTGGGCAAAAGGAATCTGCCCTTAATAATGATGATGGGCATACATCAATCTTTGTTAAATTAACAGAGTGGTATGGTAAATATATTAAAAGATTTGTAAATAACCCTATTGAAACAGTTACTGCTGTTGTGTCTGTATTGCTTATCATAATAATGAGTTACTCAATTTCAGGAATGGGAACGATTTATTTTGCAATAGTGGATCCTATTCAAGCAAATATAACTGTTAAAGCTAGGGGTAATTTATCTGCTTTAGAAACAAAAGAAATTATTGAGCAGGTTGAGGAAAGATTTCTTAAAGTTGAAGGCATCAAAAATGTATATCTTCGTTCTGGAACAAATTGGTGGCAATCTGGTGCGGATAGAATTGGTGGTGGTTTCATTGAGACGTTAGAGCCATCTCAAACTAAGATATCAGGTTTTGAAATAATGGATCGTTTGAAAGAGTCAACCAAAGATCTACCCGGTATTTCAGTAGAAGTTGAAGCTGATGAAGGCGGCCCATCATTTGACTCTCCTATAGAACTTGATGTTTATGGAGACACAGAAGAGCAAGTTAATACTGCAGTTACATTAATTGAAAATTATATGCGGACTGGGATGGCAGGTCTTAATAATATATTTTCATCAAAAGCATATCCTTCAGTGGAGTGGAGTGTTGAAGTTGATAAACAAAAGGCTGCACAACTTGGAGTAAGCGTAAGTGATGTTGGCGCCCTAGTTCAAATGTTAACTAATGGTTTTAAAGTTGGTGAATATAGGCCTGATGATGCCAAAGATGAAGTTGAAATTAGAGCAAGATTTCCTGATTCAGATAGAACAATTACAGGCGTAAGAGATCTGAATGTGGTAACTAGACAGGGTACTGTACCAGTTAGTTCTTTTGTTAATGTAGTTCCAAAAGAGAATCGTCAAACAATAAATAGAAAAAACGGAAAATATTTTCAGGAACTTGGTGCAGGAACTTTAGATGAATCTGAAGTGTCTAAAAAAATTAATGAATTAGATAATTGGCTTGCTTCAACATATTTAGGACCAGGAATAACGTATCAATTTAGTGGAATGGCTGAAGAAACTGAAGAGGTAAATAATTTTATTATTGTAGCCGGTATTACTGCAGTATTCATGATGCTGCTAATGCTAATTACTCAATTTAATAGCTTCTATCAATCTTTTATTATCCTCTCTGCTGTTACCATTTCGTTTGTTGGAGTTTTATTGGGACTTTTAATTACTGGAAAATCATTTAGTACCACAATGACAGGTATTTCTATTGTTACTCTTGCGGGTATTGTGGTTAATAATAATATTGTTTTGATTGATACTTTTAATAAATTAAAAGATGAGTCGCCTCAGATTGAAAAATCTATTCATATTATTAACGCATGTAAACAAAGATTAAGGCCTATTATTTTAACTTCACTTACAACAATATTTGGATTAATGCCTCTTGCAATGGGCATAAGTGTTGATGTGATTTCTCGTGATATTGTTGTTGGCAGCAGAGTCGTTGACTGGTGGTCAAATCTTGCTGTTTCAATTGTTTGGGGACTAGGGTTTAGCACATTTATTACTCTAATACTTACACCTGCTGTGCTTGCATTACCGTATGCTCTAAGAGAGAGATATAAAAAAATTCTGCCAAATACCAACTAATAAATTACAATAAAATATGTCTAAAGAAGATAAACAAATAGATTTTGAAGCTTCTCTAAAGGAACTTGAATCAATAGTAGCTAAACTTGAGGATGAAAATATAAGCCTTGAAGATTCTGTTCAGTCTTTTGAGGTAGGAGTTAATCTTGTTAAGGAATGTCAAAAACAACTTCAAAAAGCTGAATTAAAAATTAAGAAGCTTTTAGATGATGGTACTTCAACTGAAATTAATAACTAAATAAACTTATGCTCGATAAGTTTTTATCTCTTGTAAGAGAATTAGTCTCTAAAAATATAACTGAAGTTATAGAAGAAGCTAATCCTATCGAACAAGCTATGAATTATTCTGCTTCAAGTGAAAGTAAAATGATTAGAGCAGCTCTAATTTATGCATCTGCTGAAAATAATAATCAATTGAATCCATTAAGTAAGCTTACCCTTGCAACTTCCATAGAGTTAATTCATACATACTCACTAATTCATGATGATCTTCCATCCATGGATGATGATGACTATAGAAGAGGCAAAGAATCAAATCACATTAAATTTGGCGAAGCGAATGCAATACTTGCAGGGGATGCTCTTCAGGCTCTTGCATATCAAATTATCGCTAATGATGCACATCTTAATTCAGATATGAAAGTTGAAGCTATCAGCATACTATCCTCTGCATGCGGAAAGAATGGAATGGTATATGGACAATATTTAGATATCAAAAATGAAACCAGAGAGACTAAAAAAGATGAAATTGTACTTATTCATTCATTAAAAACTGGAAAGCTTATAGAGTGTGCCGTAATGCTCGGACAGATTGGAAATAATAAAAACAAATATATCGACAAATATCATAATTTTGGCAGAAAAATTGGTCTAGCTTTTCAAATTACAGATGATATTTTAGAAGTTACTTCTGATAAAAAAACTCTTGGGAAAAATACTAATTCAGATGAAAAAAATAATAAAGCAACGTATGTAAATACTGTTGGTCTTGATAATGCCATCAAAGAATCTGAGAGTTTAACTGAAGCCGCTGTTAATGAAATTTCTGATGACAATATTAGTGGTACAAATATGCTGATAGAATTAGCAAAATATATTACACATAGAGAAGCTTAAATTGAAAATATTTAAAGAAATTCCTTCAAGTAAACCAAATACTCCTCTTTTAGATAGAGTAGAATTTCCTGCAGACTTTCGATCTTTTTCTATAAACGAATTACAGACCTTATCAGATGAACTAAGAGAATATTTACTCTATTCAGTTGGTCAAAGCGGTGGTCATCTTGGTGGAGGACTGGGCGTCGTAGAGCTTTCAGTAATTTTGCATTACTTATATAAAACTCCTTTTGATAAGTTAGTTTGGGATGTTGGTCATCAAGCATATCCTCACAAAATTCTTACAGGTAGAAAAAATGAAATCCAAACCATAAGAAAAAAATCTGGTTTAGCGCCCTTCCCAGCAATTTCAGAAAGTGAATATGATTCATTTGGTGTTGGGCATTCAAGTACATCAATAAGTGCATTGTTAGGTATGGCGGTTGCCTCGGCTGAGTCAGAGCCAGAAAAAAAACATGTTGCTGTTATTGGTGACGGTGCAATGACTGCTGGCATGGCTTTTGAGGCATTAAGTCATACCGGGCATATAAAACCAAACGTATTAATAATTTTGAATGATAATGACATGTCTATTTCAGAGAATGTAGGTGGTTTGTCTAATTATTTCTCAAGAATTTGGGCTTCAAAAACCTATAAAGGAATAAAAAAAAGTGGAGCAAGTTTTCTAAAGCCTTTGCCTCAAGCCTATCATTTAGCTAGAAAAGTTGAAACACAAATGAAAGCAATGGTTGCACCTGGAACAATATTTGAAGAATTGGGACTAAATTACATTGGTCCAATTGATGGGCATAATTTGAAAGAATTGAATGATGTTATTTCCAATTTAAAAGAATTTGATGGTCCTCAATTCTTACATGTTATAACTAAGAAAGGTGCAGGACTTGATCCAGCTGAAGCTGATAGGATTGAATTTCATGCAATTGGCAAAATAAAATCTATCAAACAAAAAAATTCAAAACAGAAAAAATATCAAGATATTTTTAGTGATTGGATCGTTGATATGGCAGAAAAAGATAACGAACTTGTTGCAATCACTCCTGCAATGCGTGAAGGATCAGGGCTTGTAGAATTTAGTAAAAAATTTCCTAATAGATACTTTGATGTTGCTATTGCAGAACAGCACTCTGTGACATTTGGTGCTGGTCTTGCTATTGCAGGAAAAAAACCAGTTATAGCTATTTATTCTACTTTCTTGCAAAGAGCTTATGACCAATTAATACATGACGTTGCTGTTCAAAATCTAAATGTTACTTTTGCATTGGATAGATCAGGTTTGGTGGGCGAAGATGGTCCAACACATTCTGGTAACTACGATATTGCGTATTTAAGATGTATACCAAATATGTTGATATGTACTCCAGCTGATGAAAATGAAACAAGGCTGATGCTCACTACAGCATTTAATCATACTGGACCAGCATCAGTCAGATATCCAAGAGGTACGGGTCCAAACACTGAAGTAGAAAAAAAACTTGTGGAAATAAAAATTGGAGAAGCAAGAATAATTCATGAAGCAAATAGAAATAAAATATTGCTAAATTTTGGTTCTCTTTTACATATTGCTGAGGAAGTAGCGCTCAGTTTAGATATAACACTAATTGATATGAGATTCGTTAAGCCGCTTGATGAAAAAATATTATTGAAATATCTTCAATCAGCAGACATGTTTATTTCAATTGAAGATGGCTCTGTAATGGGGGGTGCTGGAAGTGCAGTGCAAGAATTTTGTTCAGAAAATGGTATTCATATAAAATCATTGCTATGCGGTATACCTGATAGATTTATAGAGCACGCTTCAAGAGATGAAATGCTTATTGAGGCAGGACTTTCTCCTGAGCAAATTAGATCTAGGATAAAAGCATTAATATAAGATAAGACGGAATAATTGCTATTAAGCCAGAAATTACGTCATCAATTACAATTCCAAAACCATTTTTATAATTCTTATCGAAATATGAAATTGGGAATGGTTTCAAGATATCAAAAAAGCGAAACAAAAAAAATGCCGCTAATGCATAAACTGTTCTTTCGTATTGAGAATTAGCAATAATAAGCACTGGTAATAAAGCTATCCACATGCCTACTAGCTCATCAATGACTATTGATTTATGATCTTTATTTTCAAGATCCTTCGATGCCTCACTGCATATCCATATTGATAAAATAAAAAATAATATTGTCAGAATAAGCATGTTGATCATGCTAATAAAGTGAGATAAGTAAACAAAAATTATCAAAGCTGTAATGCTTCCAAAAGTTCCAGGCGCTATTGGCACCTTGCCGATTCCACCAAGAGTTGCTGCAAAGTGAAATGGATCTTTTAGATTAGGAAACTTCTTCATTTTCTATAATTGTAACAATTTTCCTTGCTGTAGATGGTGCGGTTGTCCATTTCCCTCCAAAAATAGCAATCAATTTTTTATTTTTTTGAAGATAAAAATCCCTAGTTGATTTATGAAAGTCTTTATTGGAAGATTTTATTAATGGTCTAACTCCTGAAAATGATGAAATAACATCTTCTTGTATTATTTGATCTTTAAAAAATGAATTATAGCTATTGATAAGATAATCCTTTTCTTCGCTTTCAATTTCAGGGTTATCAGGATTATCAACTCTTTTTTCAGTTGTTCCTAAAAGAGTTTTGTTCTCATAAGGAAGTGCAAAAATATATCTTGTTTTGCAAATACCATCAAACATAAAACCAGTTTCAATTGATTTATTAATTACTAAATGACTGCCTTTTATAAAATCAATTTCTTTATCACTTTCAATATTATTTTTTTCCAAAAGAATTTTTGTCCATGGCCCAGCTGCTAATATTATTTGATCAAAATAAAATTTATCAACTTGACCAGCTTCGTTAAAATTACATACCTCATAGTTCTCATAAACATCAACCTCTAACATATTTAATTCATCTTTCAATTTTCTACTTAGAGATTTATCATCCATTGCCCCATCAAAAAAAGTAAGAAAATTTTTATAGTTAGTATTTATGAATATATTCGATTTAGTTTTTTTAGACAGAAGTCTTCCTTTCCCAAGACTCTTTTTAAATGATAGAAGTTGATAAAACTTTATACCAATAAAATATTTTATAAACTGAGTACTAAAAAAACTTTTAAAAGGAATTAAGATCTCTATCTTTTTAGTGCTATTTGGAAAGTTTTTAAGCCACCAATATCTATCATTAAGGCCATTTTTTACTTCCTTTATTTGAAAACTCTCAAGATACCTTATCCCTCCATGGAGAAGTTTGGTTGTTCTAGAACTAGTCTCTGAAAGGAGCTCTTTTTTTTCAAAAATCGTTACATTACAACCTGATTTTGCAAGAAAAATAGCAGTGATTACTCCAGTAACACCACCGCCGATAATGCCAATTTTTTTATTTAAAAGAGTCCCAGCCATCTTTTTCTATTTCAATTAAATTATTATCTTTGAAAAGAGATATTTTATCTCCCTCTATAATTTCGCCGATACAAAAGTATTCAGACTTATCAAGACACAGGGCATTTTCTTCTGAAATAGTAAAACATAATTCAAAATCATCACCATGAGTTAAATCATCTATATCTTTTAAAATTGGGATATCTTCAAAGTTTATACTTGCTCCAACATTTGACATTGAGCATATGCTTGATAAATCTTTTATAAGGCCGTCGGAGATATCAATACAAGACGATGCTAAATTTGATATGTGTTTGCTTTTAACAAATTGAGGCTCAGGTTTCTTGAATTTTTTACTAAACTCAGAGTTAATATTTTTTTTAAAATCTTCTAATCCTTGTCTACCCATTCCCAATGTGCCAGTAACATAAATTTTTTCACCCGGAATTGCTCCAGATCTTTTAAGAGGTTCTTTAAAAAGAAATCCAAACACATTCACACAAACACTAATATCTCCGAATGTCACGTCTCCACCAACAAGCTCGACTTTAAAATCTTTAATAGAGTTATCAATACCGGTTGTAAAATCCTCGTACCATTTTAAATCCTTAGAATCACAAGTAAGTCCAATTGTCATAAAAGATGGATAAGCGCCCATTGCAGCTAAATCGCTAAGCGCAACTGCAACAGACCGATATGCGATATCCTCAGGCAGAAAATTAGATGGAAAATGAGTATTAATTTTAGAAATATCTAATGAATGTACAATATTCCTTCCTTTTGTATCTAGTACTGCAGCATCATCTCCAGAACCTACAATTATTAAATCGTCAGCATCTGATTGTTTAATCAGATGCTGAAAAGTTTTTAAAATCTTTTTTTCTGATATCAAGAAGGATATCTTTCGAACAAGCCGCTAGCTCCCATACCTCCGCCAACGCACATAGTTACAACTCCAAATTGCTTATCTAAACTATTGAGTTGTCTCACAATATGACCAACTTGTCTTGAACCAGTCATTCCAAAAGGATGACCAATTGATATTGAACCACCATCTAAATTAAGTTTATCCATTGATATGCCTAATTGGTCTCTACAATACACAACCTGAACAGCAAAAGCTTCATTTAGTTCCCAAATATCAATATCTTCAACAGACATATTATGGTTTTTCAATAATTTAGGTACAGAATAAACTGGACCTATTCCCATTTCATCTGGCTCGCATCCCATAGTTGTAAAACCTCTAAAATAAGCAAGCGGTTTTAAGCCTAACTCTTTGGCCTTATCTTCTGACATTACAAGAGTTACAGATGCTCCATCAGAAAGCTGAGAAGAATTACCAGCTGTAACGGATCCATTTTCAGGATCAAAAACAGGCTTTAATGATGCTAGTCCCTCCAGTGTAGTTTCGGGTCTATTACATTCATCTTTATCTACTGTGCAATCAATTTCTTTAGAGTCGCCAGTTTCTTTATTAGTAAGTAGCATTTTGGTTTCCATTGGAATTATTTCATCATCATATCCTCCAGATTGTTGAGCTGCTGCAGTTCTCATTTGACTTTCAAAAGCGTACTCATCTTGTTGTTCTCTAGATACATCGTATCTTTTTGCAACAACTTCAGCTGTCATACCCATTGGGAAATATATTCCAGGAGTTTGTTCTGCTAATTTCTCATTAACAAAGTTATCCATATTCATATTCATCATTGATATGGTTTCTGCTCCGCCAGCTATTACAGTGTCATAACAACCAGCCATAATTTGACTTGCGGCCATAGATATTGATTGCAGGCCTGATGAACAATATCTATTTATTGTTGTTCCTCCTGTTGTCATTGGTAACTTAGATAATACTGCAGCATTTCTGCCAATATTATGACCTTGTGCACCTTCAGGATTTCCGCATCCCATAATAATATCTTCAACTGCCTCAGGTGGCATTTCAGGATTTCTATCCAACATTGCATCAATTATATGGGCAAGCATTTCATCTGGTCTTGTCATGTTAAAACCTCCTCGATGAGATTTTGCTAAGCCTGTTCTGACGCTATCTACAATTACAACATTTTTCATATTTTCTCCATTTAAAATCATAACTATTCTAGTTCATCTTTATCCTTACTTAAAGCTTTATACCAATCTGGTATTAACTCAATATTGTATTCTTTAGCTTTTTTTAAAACATAAGGAATAGATATAGGACTGAAGGGAAGAACAACCAAAATACCCAATCCAACACTTCTAAAAACTTGTTTAAGTTGATAATTGGCCTCATCTATTTCTTTATCACTAGCAGTGCCATCTATATAGTTTGCGTATGTGTCTAACATCCTTCTGTTCTCCTCACTTTCTTCAAGAAAGGAGTCTCTTAATTTAAATAAAAATTTTTGTATTTTTTTAGTATTCATTAAACACAAAATATTATGCTACATTTATCCAAATGAAGAAATCCGAGCGTGCGAATATTGTAAAAAAATTGCTGGATAAAAAATATCCACAAACTCCTATTCCATTAGATCATAAGGATAACTTCTCTCTATTAGTTGCCGTACTTTTGTCCGCGCAATGTACTGATGAAAGAGTAAATCAAATCACTCCAAAACTTTTTGCAAAAGCTTCTACTCCAGAGAGTATGAATAAATTAACACGAGATCAAATCTATAAAATTATAAAACCTTGTGGCCTAGGTCCTCAAAAATCTAAAGCAATTAAAAATTTATCTAACATTCTCGTAAATAAATTTAATTCAAAAATACCAAATAATTTTAATGATCTTGAATCGCTTCCAGGGGTCGGACATAAAACAGCTTCGGTGGTAATGAGTCAAGGATTTGGGATTCCAGCTTTTGCAGTTGATACTCATATTCATAGACTTGCTCAAAGATGGGGTTTAACTAATGGCAAAAACGTAAAAAAAACAGAAGAGGACTTAAAAAAACTATTTCCAGAGTCATCTTGGAATAAGCTTCATTTACAAATAATCTTTTGGGGTCGTGAATACTGTCAAGCGAGAGAATGTTATGGAATAAAATGTGACATATGTAAAACATGTTATCCTAATAGAACAAAACCTTTTATCCACAAAAAGCCATAGTTGGGATAAAATTAAATCCTATATAAAGTTAAAAATATGAAATCATTTAAAAGCGATACTATCTTTTCGGATTCATCTTCAATCAAAGATTATGATCTAGATCTTTGGGCATCTTTTGAAAATGAGGCTCAAAGACAAGAAGATCATATTGAATTAATTGCTTCTGAGAATTACGCTTCTAAAAGAATCTTAGAAGCGCAAGGATCTTTGTTAACAAATAAGTACGCTGAGGGATATCCATCAAAGAGATATTATGGTGGCTGTGAAAATGTTGATATAGCAGAAAATCTAGCCATAGAAAGAGCTAAAAAGCTGTTCAAAGCGGATTATGCCAATGTTCAACCTCATTCAGGATCATCAGCAAATGCAGCAGCTTTCTTGGCATTACTTAAACCAAACGATACTATTTTAGGAATGAGTTTAGACCATGGTGGGCATCTTACACATGGCTCAAAAGTAAACTTCTCCGGAAGAAACTATCAAAGCCTTCAATATGGGCTGCATCCCAAAACAAATGATATCGATTATGATGAAGTTCGTTCAATAGCTCTAGAAAATAAGCCAAAACTAATTATTGCTGGATTTTCTGCATTCTCAGGAATTGTTGATTGGGAGAGATTTAGAAATATAGCGGACGAAGTAGGTGCATATTTTCTTGTAGATATGGCTCATGTATCTGGTTTAGTTGCGGCTGATTTATACCCCTCACCTGTTCCATATGCAGATGTTGTTACATCTACAACTCATAAAACTCTAAGAGGCCCAAGATCAGGAATAATATTGGCAAAAAAGAATGAGGAAATAGAAAAAAAATTGAATTCAGCAGTTTTTCCTGGGTCACAAGGAGGGCCATTAATGCATGTAGTTGCTGCAAAAGCTATATGTTTCAAAGAAGCTCTTGATCCAGAGTTTAAAAATTATATTAAAGATGTTATAGATAATGCAAAGATCTTAGCAGAAACAATAATGTCTAGAGGTATCGATGTTGTGTCTAATGGAACAGAAAATCATATTGTACTTGTTGACCTTAGAAGCAAGAATATAACTGGAAAAGATCTTGAAAAACTTCTTGGGACAGTAAATATTACAGTTAATAAGAATTCTGTCCCTAATGATACTGCTTCCCCATTTGTTACTTCTGGAATTAGAATTGGGACGCCAGCAATAACTACAAGAGGTTTTGGTAAAAATGAGGTCATTCAAGTTGCAAATTGGATTGCGGATATCATAGATAACTTTGAGGACCAATCAGTGCATAAAAGAGTTCGAGATGAAGTACATTCACTAACTTCAGATTATCCGGTTTACAAACTATAAATGTATTGTCCTTTTTGCCAAGCCGAAGATACAAAAGTTATAGACTCAAGACTTGTAGCAGATGGTTCTCAAATTAGAAGAAGAAGAGAATGCGAGGTATGTCATTCGAGATTTACAACTTTCGAAACAATTGATTTAGCTTTACCAAGAGTTATAAAAAGTAACGGCGAAAGACAGCCTTTCAATGGTTCAAAATTGAAAGCTGGTATGTTGAGGGCTTTAGAAAAAAGACCACTATCAACAGAAGAAATAGATACTATATTTGGGAAAATTTTAAAGGAGATAAGAACAAAGGGTGTAAGAGAAATAAAATCTATTGAAATAGGTAAAATTATGATGAATGCTTTAAAAGAGGTTGATACTGTGGCCTATGTAAGATTTGCATCTGTTTATAGAGACTTCCAAGACATTGAAGATTTTTCTGAGGAAATTAACTCTCTCAACAAAGAAACTCCATCAAGTAAAAAATCAAAAAAATGAATTACGAAAAGTTCATGCATCGAGCTATTTCGAATGCAAATTTATATAAATTCACTGCCAAACCTAATCCAGTAGTTGGTGCAATATTAATAAAAGGTGAAAAAATTATTTCTGAAGGTTATCACGAAATATTTGGTCAAAATCATGCTGAAATAAATGCAATTAATAATGCAAAGAAAAAAATTGATAAGGAATTTAAATCCTTTTCTGAACTAGTTTTAATATGTACTCTTGAACCATGTAGTCATGTTGGCAAAACTGGTTCGTGTGCACAAGCAATCGCAAAAACAGGAATTAAGAAAGTTGTTATAGGTTCAATAGATCCTAATCCACTTGTATCAGGCAATGGAATTAAAATTCTAGAAGAAAATGGCATACAGGTAGAAAAAGGTATATGTTCTGATCTTGTAGAAAGACAAAATAGATTCTTTTTCTTTAAACAAAAAAATATGAGGCCTTACTTAACAGTCAAAATTGCATCATCAGCTGATGGCAAATCACACTTAAATAATACAGAAAGAACGATTATAACTTCTGAGGCTTCAAGAGATGATGTGCAAATACTTAGAGCAGAAAGGGATGCAATTCTAACTGGAGGAAATACCTTAAGAAGTGATAATCCTAGAATGAATGCTAGAGTTAGCTTTGCATCAAATCAGCCAAAAAAAATATTACTATCAAGCAAAGAATTCAATAAAAATGAATTTCAATTTTTTAATGAGGATTCTGTTGATGTTCACACATCTTCAAATTTAGAAGAAGTGATTAATTTTTACAAAAATTCTGATTTATGTTCAATTCTTATAGAGGCTGGGCCTAGTTTGGTAAAAAGCTTTATTGAGACAGATATGGTTGATGAAATTATTGTGTATACATCCAAAAAAATACTTGGTGAAAAAGGTGTTAATTGGTTTGATAAAAATAAAACTATTGAAAATTATGGTTTTAAATTAGAATCGTCCTATAAAATTGATCAAGATATAAAGCAAACCTTCGTAAGAAATGAAAAAAAGTAATATTACAGAAATCATTCAAGATATTAAAGCTGGAAAAATGGTAATTATTTTGGATGATGAATCCAGAGAAAATGAAGGTGATCTTGTTTGTGCTGCTGAATTAATTACTCCTGAAATTATTAATTTCATGGCTTCAAAGGGTAAAGGTTTAATTTGTTTACCAATGAGTAAAGAACTTTGTAAAAAGTATGATCTCCAAATGATGACAAATAAAAACAGAGCTGCAAATAAGACTGCTTTTACAGTTTCAATTGAGGCAGCAGACGGAATTACAACTGGCATATCTGCTGCAGACAGAGCTCATACTATTAAAACTGCTGTTGATAAAAATTCCAAACCTTCAGACATTGTTCAACCAGGACACATTTTTCCACTTAAAGCTATGAAAGGAGGTGTTTTAAGTAGAGCTGGTCATACTGAAGCTGCGTGCGATTTAGCTAAGCTTGCTGGGTGTGAGTCGGCAGGAGTGATATGCGAAATAATGAATGATGATGGTACTATGGCCAGAAGAGATGATCTTCTAAAGTTTGGTAAAGAAAATGGTATCAAAGTTGGAACCATTGCAGATCTTATTGACTATAGGCTTTCTGTGGATGCAACTATTGAATCAGTGCTTGATAAAAATATTACAAATGAATTTGGGGAATTTAAGCTAAATGTATGGAGAGACAAAATATATGACGAGTATCACTTTTCTCTATCGAAGGGAGATATAAATGCTGCAGAGTCTCCATTGGTTAGAGTGCAAACTCAAAGCATACTCCAAGATATTTTAGGTATAGATGAATTAGGTAAAAACTGGTCCATAAGAGATTCTTTAAAAAAAATCTCTGATGAAGGAACTGGTCTTTTTGTTTTGATAAATCATAGAGATGCTAAAAGTTATTGGTTAAATAAGCTTGAAGAAAAAGAAATTGAGCCTAAAAGCAATCGAAGGGTTATTGGTGTAGGTTCCCAAATATTAAGAGCTTTAAACTTGAAAAAGATTACTGTCTTGGGTACGCCTACAAAATATAATGCCGTCTCTGGTTTTGATATCGAAATAACAGGATTCAAAAATGAATAAAGTCTTAATTGTGCACACTTCATGGTATGAAGAAAAAATTTCAAATATGGTTAATATTTCAGTTGAAATTTTAGAAAAAAGCTTTAAATGTGAAAAAGCAAAAGCTCCTGGTGCAATTGAGCTTGCCGCATTAGCAAAAAATAAACTAAAAAAAGCTAAATTTAACGGCATAATTTTTAACGGGATTGTGGTGAGAGGAGAAACATCTCATTATGATTTAGTTACTAGTGAAACTTTTAGATCAATTGGATCACTTGCTGAAGAATTCTGTGATATCTCTATTATCAATAATGTAATTTGTGTTGAAAATGATGAACAGCTTCAAGCTCGGCTTGAAAAAAATACTCGTAAAAATACGGAAGCATTGATTAGCCTTATAAATGAAAAATCTAGCTAATTACAAGATTCCCGTAAGGTCTCGTGAATATTTAATCCAAGCAATATTTCAGATGCTATTTGATAATCAAATTGCGGATAATATAATTGCACAATTTAAAGAAGAACATAAAACAAAAAAAGTTGATTTTGATCTCTTTTCAAAATCACTTCTTTCAATAGAAAAAAATATAAAAAAGATTGAGTCAGCCATTAATTCTTTAAAAATAAAGAATTCAAGCCTTGAGCTTATAGATAAATCAATATTATATTTTGCAATCAATGAGATGTTATTTGGAGAATTGGATAAGCCAGTAGTTATTGATGAATCTTTAAGACTATCAAAAAAATTCTCAAGTCCTGATTCTTATAAATTTATTAATGTTAGTCTTGATAAGTTTCTTAAAACTTTAAAATAAAAAACTATCTATTTATAGTTTGATCCCTTGATGGACCAGTAGAGATAATTGATGCGGTACACTCTGTAAAATTTTCAATATATTCTATATATTTTTTTGCGTTATCTGGAAGTTCTGAATATTTAATGATCCCTTCTGTAGAAGTCAGCCATCCTTCAAAAACCTCATAAACTGGTTCATTATCCTTGTATGCATTGCAAACATGTATTTCTTTTAATTCGTCCATTACATCAAGTTTGGTGATGCATAGATCTGTTACTGAATTTGTAAATATTGCCTTTTTTAGTGCAACCAAATCTAACCATCCACATCTTCTAGCCCTTCCAGTGGTAGCTCCAAATTCATTTCCTTTTTTTGCTAAATGATCTCCATTTGCATCAAAGAGTTCTGTAATAAAAGGCCCCTCTCCAACTCTAGTCGTATAAGCCTTGGATATACCGATTATTTTGTTTATGAATTTAGGACCAATTCCTAAACCGGTTGAAACTCCACCTGCAGTTGTACTTGAGGAAGTTACATAGGGATAAGTACCATGATCTATATCTAAAAGAGTTCCTTGAGCACCTTCAAAAAGTATAGATTTGTTTCCTTTGATCCATTGGTACATCAAATCTTGTGAATCTACGCAATAAGAATCATGAAGATGTTTATATTTAATAACCTCATTAAAAACTTCTTCAATATCATGGGGTTCATGGCCATGTATCTCAACAAGTATTCTATTGTGATAGCTTACAAGTAATTCGATTTTATTTTTTAATAGCTCTTCGTTGCCTAAATCCCCAAATCTTACTGCTCTTCTTCCCACCTTATCTTCATAAGCTGGTCCAATACCTCTTCCTGTTGTGCCAATGGATTCTTTTTTGTCTCTAACTTTATCAATTGAAATGTGGCTGGGAAGAATAAGTGAACAAGCAGAACTTATAAAGAATCTATCTTTAAATTCAATGTTCTTTTCTTTAAGCTCATTGATTTCTTTGTCTAATGCATCTAATGCTAGAACTACTCCATTTCCAATTAGACATTTAGCATTTTGATGCAGAATCCCAGATGGTATTAAGTGAAGAACAGTTTTTTCACCATTAACTTTAATAGTATGGCCTGCGTTGTGGCCACCTTGAAAACGACATACAGCATCAGTGGATTCACTAAGATTGTCAACTATCTTGCCTTTACCCTCATCACCCCATTGGAGTCCAAGGATTAAAGTATTTTCAGACAATTCTGATCCTATTCTTCTATTTTGTCGTTCAGATATTTGAAAAATTCAGAATCTGAATCTATAAGCATGACATCAGATTTGCTCTCAAAAGTTTCAACATATGCTTTCATGCTTCTTGTGAATTCATAAAATTCCGGATCTTGCGAATAAGAAGCAGCATAAATACCAGCAGCTTCTGCATCTCCAGAGCCTTTAATTTGCTGAGATTCTTTATTTGCATCAGCTAAGATAACTGTTCTATCTCTGTCTGCAGTAGCTCTTATCTCTGCAGCTATCTCCTTACCCTCTGATCTTAGCTCCTCTGCTAACCTATTACGTTCTGTTCTCATTCTTTCATAGACCGAACTACTTAAGTTTGGTGGTAAATCGATTCTTTTTACTCTGAAATCAATTATTTCAACACCTAGATCTGCAACAGAATTATTTAGAGATGTAAGCATTATGTCCATAAGCTCGTCTCTTTCACCAGAAACAACCTCTTTAACAGTTCTTTTACCAAATTCATTCTTAAGAACGAATTCAGATCTCTGTCCTAACAAATTATTTAAATTATTAAAACTTCCGCTATTAGCTTTGTAAAAGGTTAAAACATCATCAATTTTATACTTTATAAATGTATCAACTAAAAGATATTTACTTTCGACTGTGAGAATTCTATCTGGTTGTTCATCTAAAGACTGAATCCTAGCATCATATTTTTTTACCTCTTGAATAATTGGGGCCTTTATATGAAATCCTACTGGTACATCTGTTCTAACCTGTTCACCAAATTGAAAAACTATAGCTTTTTGTTTTTCATCAACTATATAAAAGCTATTAAATAAAAGGCCTATTATTAAAGCTGCAAAAACTAAGAGTAAAGTTTTGTTATTCATCGTCATCTCCTTTTTTCTTATTTTCTTCCATGATTTTGTCAAGAGGCAGGTAAAGAAGATTATTCCCTCCTTCAACATCAACCATAACTTTAGTCGAGTTAGATAAAACAGATTGGAGTGCATCCAAATATAGTCTATCCCTTGTAACTATTGGTGCTTTTGTATATTCCTCAAGCAATTTATTAAATCTATCAACTTCCCCTTCTGCATTTGCAACAACTGCAAGTCTGTAACCTTCAGCCTCTTTTATTACTGCTTGAGCTTTTCCTCTTGCTTCAGGAACTATTGATAAAGCGTATCTTTCAGCTTCATTTTGTAATTTTTCTTTATCTTCACGTGCTGCAACAACGTCATCAAATGCATCTTTAACAGCTGAAGGAGGATCTGTTTTTTCAATATTTACCTGCTGAACTAATAAACCTGTTGTATATATATCAAGATAAGATTGCATTCTTTCTTGAACTTCTTGTGCAATATTCTGCCTTCCCACTGTCAGAGTTTGATCAAGAGTAAAATCACCAACAACAAATCTCAGCGCACTATCTAGTGCCTGTTTTAGACTGTTTTCCGGATCTCTGACATTTAAAACAAAATCTTTTAAATTTGCAATTCTGTATTGCGCAGAAACAGTAACATCTACTATGTTCTCGTCTTTAGTGAGCATGCTTACAGATTGCGATTCTCTTCTAGTGATCGTCACATTCTCAGTAAATTTTTCATCAATTATAGGTATTTTAAAGTTAAGACCAGGCTGTTGTTCCTCATTAAATTTTCCTAAACGAAGTATTACTGCTCTTTCTTGTTCTTCCACAACGTATATAGACTGAAATCCAGCTAATACTAAAAGCCCAAAAAGTGCATAAGCCATTACCCTACCAACTGGCATGTTGAATCCTGAATTATTACCACCAGAGCCATTTGATGAAGATTTCTTTCCGCCCAATACAGCAGAAAATTTCTTCATTAATTCATCAAAGTCAGGAGCATCGTTTTTGTTACCCCATGGATCATTATCTTTATTATCCCAATTCACAATATTACCTCGTTATATATAACTGTATTATAAACTTATGTTGGGCCACATTATTATATTTAAAGTGAACTTACTATGTTTTTGACACTATTTAAGAGTATTTTTGGGTTTCCGTCTTTAAGTGCTGTATATTTTTCCCATCCTCTCATCCACGTATCTTGTCTTTTGGCTAATTGTCTTGTTGCGTATAATGATTTATCTAGCATCACATCCTCAGGATATTTACCACGAAGAAAATCAAAAGCTTGCTTATAATTTACAGCTTTCTTAATTGGATGATCATCAGATAATCTATAATTTTTTAAAATATTGCTAGTTTCATCAATTAGGCCCTGATCAAGCATACTAATTAATCTTTCTTTAATTCTTTTGTGAAGTATGTTTCTATCAAAATGAATCCCAAACTGATGAATATCATATTTATGCTTTGCACCATTTGTTGGTTTTTCTTTTAAAATATCGCTCATTTTTTTATGAGAATTTTTATAGATCTCTAACGCTCTGATGATTCTCATATCATCATTCTTATTAATAAAATTGGCGTAAACCGGATCAGTGTCTTTTAAAATTTTGTAAAGATAGCCGTCTGAATTATTGTTCTTTAATTTTTTAAGTTCTTCTCTATATTCTTCGTCTCTATCCGGTAAATCATGAATACCATCAAACAATGACTTAAAGTACATCATTGATCCACCAACTAAAACTGGCAATTTTCCATTTTTATGAGCTTCTATTATTAATTTATTTGCACTCTCACAAAAATCAGAAACTGTGAAAACATTATCAAGACTTTTTAAACTGATTAAATGATGTGGAAATTTTTTTAGTGTCTTTTCATCTGGTTTTGCTGAACCTATGTTGCAATCTTTGTATACCATTACAGAATCAACGCTAATCAACTCAACCGAAAAGTTTTTAATAAGCTCAATTGCTAAATCAGTTTTTCCAGAGGCTGTTGGCCCAAATAAAAATATAATTGGTTTTTTAGTGTTAATAATTATTTAGAGGGCATCTTCATTAGTTTCGCCAGTTCTTATTCTTACAATTTCCTCAATTGACGAAATAAATATCTTCCCATCTCCAATCTTCCCAGAGGCAGATGATTTAATAATTGCATTTTTTACTTGTTCCACGATTTCATCAGAAACAGCGATCTCTATTTTTATTTTTGGCAGAAAATCAATTGTATATTCAGCGCCTCTGTAAAGTTCAGTGTGGCCCTTTTGTCTTCCAAAACCTTTTACTTCAGTCATTGTCATACCAGAAACTCCAATTTCATCCAGTGCTGCTCTTACTTCTTCAACTTTAAAAGGCTTAATTATTGCGGTTACTAATTTCATTTTAATTTAAAAGTTTATTTATATAATTATATTGTTTTTCAAGCGATCCTTGGTTATTTTCAAAAACTTTTAGGCTATTATCAACCATATTTATCTTCAGTTCATCATCATTTAATAGTCTTATAAAAGCATCATACAATTCACTTGCATCTTTTAATTGAATGCAGCCACTTTGGCGAATATATTGATCTACAACATCTTCAAAGTTTTTCATATGAGGTCCAATGATAAATGGACATTGATTTGCAGAAGCTTCAATAATGTTATGGCCGCCATAAGATTTAAATAAACTCCCACCAATAAAAGCAATACTTGCCATTTTATATAAATTGTTAAGAAACCCTATTCCTCTAAGAATCGTTACCTCATTTTCATTAAATGTATTCGGTATACTATCTTGGATCACATTATTAATTTCATTTTTAGTAAAGATTTTGCTTACATTCTCCGATCTTTCAGGATGTCTTGGAACTAATACACATTTCAATGAACTTTTATATTCCATTAGGTCTTTAAAGACATTGCATATTATTTCTTCCTCGCCAGGGTGAGTGCTTACCGCGATAATAATGTTGTTATCTCTTTTTATGTTTTCTATATATGATAGTTTTATATCAAATTTTAAAGACCCTACCTTTTCAATATTATTCTTATTGACACCAAGCTTTATAAATCTATCTTCATGTTTCTTACTTTGAGCGAGTATCAATGTAATTTTTTGAAAAATTTTTTTCATAAAAAAACTCATGCGGGAGTATTTGTCATTAGATTCTTTTGACAATCTTGCATTAGATAATATTATTGGTAGTCCTTTTGATGACGATAGGCTGATCATTGAGGGCCAAATCTCAGTCTCAAAAATAACTAATGCGCTTGGTTTAAAATAATTTATAAAATTATTTATAAAAAAATAAAAATCCCAAGGAGCGTAAACAACCCTAACTCTCTCATCAAATATTTTTTTTGCTTGTCTATAACCGGTTGGTGTTGAGACTGTAAGCACAATATTATGATCTTTTAAAATATTATTCATGAGGCCTTCTGAACTTATTACCTCACCTAAGCTTACAGCATGAAACCAAACAGCTTGATCACATCCTTTTTCTTTGTAAAAACCAAGCCTATTTCGAATATTTTTTAAATAGTCTTTATCGTTAAAGCTTTTAAAAAAAAGTCTTGTTAATAAAACTGGTACAAGAATTAAAACGATTAAGTTATATATAAAAAATATCATTGATAATAATTTAAACTATTAATGTAATAATACAATTTTATATTAAATGAATAATCTAATTTTAAAAATCATTGTCTTTTTGTGGAAAATTGCGGTGCTTCTTCCAAGAAGAATACATTTAATATTAGGAAATATATTAGGAAACATTTTATTGATGCTGCCATTTAAAAGGAATAAGTTCAGTAAAATAAATATTGATCTATGTTTTCCAGAGTTAAATGAATTGGAGAGAAATAATTTATATAAAAAAAATGTAATTTCTTCTGGCAATATACTCTTCGATACAGGCGTTTCATGGTTTTGGAGCAACGAAAGAATAGAAAAAAATATAAGCTACAGGATCAATGGGTTAGGAAAATTAGCTAAAGAACAAGAGAACAAAAATGGTGTGCTTTTGTTTTTTAAGCACTCTCTACATCTTGAGCTTGATACTAGAATCTTGGCAATGAATTGTGACATATATGGCATAGAGCGTGAGCACAACTCTCCTGAATTTGAATTGCTTCAAAAGACGGGTAGGCTCAAGAGTATGAAGGGAATTACAGACAGAAAAAATACTTTTACTTTTATTAAATGGTTAAAAAAAGGTAAGACAGTGCTTTATGCACCGGATCAAGATTATGGACTTAAAAGATCAATTGAGATTGATTTCTTTAATAAACCAGCAGCGACAATTTCTGCTCCCTATAAATTAATTAATTCAACAGGTTGTAAAGCATACTTTCTAAATAGTTACATTGATGCTGGTTTGTTAATATTGAATATTGAAGAGATATTTTTTGATAATCAGGATGAGATTAAATTTACTCAGAGTTTAAATAATTATATTGAGGAAAAGATCCGTAATTTTCCTCATGAGTATCTATGGCAACATAGAAGGTTCAAATCAACATTAGGTAAAACGGATTTATATAAGTGAATCTTGCAAAATATAAAGACATAAAGGGTTTTATGCCTGAGCACGAAGGCAAAGCACTCTATAAATGGGCTAGAAAATTTTCTGAATACGGTCCTCTTCTAGAAATAGGAACTTATTGTGGTAAATCTTCAATGTTTTTATCTGAAGGTGCCCAGGCGAATAATCAGTATGTTTATACTATTGATCATCACATGGGGTCAGAAGAGCATCAAGTCAATGAAGAATATTTTGATATAGAGATTTTTGATGCACTCTCAAAAAGAATAAATTCTTTTCCTCTTTTTTTAGAAAATATTAATAATTTTGGAATAAAGAATATCGTTCCTATAGTCAATGAATCATCACGTGTTGCAGAAAGTTGGAATTCTCCACTTGCAATGGTTTTTATTGATGGCGGACACTCACTTGAAACAGCAATGAATGACTTTATATCATGGCATGAAAAAATCATTTCAGGTGGTGCCATGGTTATTCACGATATCTTCGAAAATCCAGAAGATGGAGGTCAAGCACCTTATGAGGTGTATATGCATGCACTTAAAAATGGATTTAATGATTTTGACAGAGTTGATACGATAGTTTGCTTAAAAAAATCATAGTTGATTTTCTTTTAAAATATCTGATCCTGATGAGAAGTCATATATAGAGTCTGCAGCTAAAATTAGTGCTGCAGCAGTCCAACTTGGTTTTTCTTCTGGCCAGAAAATACTTTCTTTATACTGCCAACCCATATATGGAATATCATTTAGATCTGAAATATTCATAACTTCAATTAATAGTTTTTTTGCTTCTTCTATTTCATTTGAGATGACTAATGAAACTATAAATTCAGAAGTTTCTGCAACTGTGACCCATGGTTCCTCAACAACACATTTAACTCCTATGCCTTCAATATAGAAATCTTTATAAATTTTTTTGATATATTTATCTTTCTCAGAATCTGAAAGTACCCCAGAAATAATTGGGTAATACCAATCCATTGAAAATCTTGACCTATCTATTGTTTTATCAAAAAGGCCCTTAGGATTCTTAATAGCATAAGCTAACAATTCATATGCTTTAGTCCATTTTTTATTAGAATCTAAATCCAATATTTTTGATATGGCAATTGCACATTCAAGACTTTTTAAAATTGACGATGCTCCAGTTAATAAAAAATCATTCTCTATTTGATTGTTTTTATCCACAGACCAAGGAATTGTTCCGTTAGAATCTTGAAGATTAAGTGAGAAATCAATAGCAGAATCAATTGTTTCCCATAATTCCAATAATTTATCTTTATCAGAAAAAATTTTGTAATAGTGCAATGCTGCGACAGAAATATAAGGACCAAAATGAGTTGGTTTATTTAGCTCAATTGGGTCGTTATTGAAATACTTTGCATACCAGCTTCCATCTTTGTTTTGATTATTTTTTAACCATTTAAAAGCCAAATCTGAACTTTCTTTGTCATTGAGAAAATTTAACCCCATTATTGCTTCAATATGGTCCCATGGATCATGCGACAAATCTGAGTTAGAAGGTATGGCACCTGAATCTAGTTGATTTGTTTTTATTGACTGAGCAATTCTCAAAAATATATCTTTTCCAGGCGTGATATTTTTTTTAAATTTAATATTGGGTAGATGCATTTTTACTTTTCAAAATACATCGAAAAGCTTTTTCCCATGAGAGGATTCAATAATTTATCAACTCTATCGAGAATAAATGGCTTTTTTAAGATATGCCTTTCTAGCATTTTTTTATATATTTTTACTAAAAAATTAGAGTCCTGTGTTTTCCAAAAAAGACACCTGAGCCACCAATAAGCTGAATGTATTGAATGAAATTTTTCTGTAGAGAGTATATTAAATCCAACTCCTTCTATTTCAGTAACCAAATCTTTTTGATTAAAAATTCTTAAATGACCGCCTGGTTGATTTTGATATTCTTTTGATAAGGCCCAACATATTTTTTCTGGCCATGAAGCCGGGACACTTGCATAAAATTTTCCACCTTTTTTTAAAACTCTTTTAATTTCTTTTACAGCATCTATATACTCATACAAGTGTTCGAGAACCTCAGAACAAACCACTAAATCAAATGTCTCATCAGGGAAAGGAAGACAATAAGCAGACGCTTCCATAAATTCTGCTCCTGCATTAGATATTGATTGAAAATATTCATAGCCCTCTTCCGCTTTCTTTAAAGAGTCTTTATGCGGATCGATGCCTATACATTTCATTTGAGGATATGACTCCATGACTCCAAAAATATGTCTGCCCTCTCCGCATCCAACATCCAACATAAGACCATTAGTATCTTCAATTTTATGTTTTGAAAAATTAAAAGTTAGCATTTTCTAAAATTCTCGATTACTTTGAATATAGTTTTTTCATATTCACTTATTATTTTAGACCAATTAAAGGTCTTAATTATATGCTGCCTTCCCAGAATTGCAGTTTTTTTATGCTCATCATAGTTACTTAAAACATTTTTAATTTTATGACTAAGTAAATTTTCATCTTTAGGATCAATAAGAATCCCATATTTTCCAACTAATTCTGGTATTGAAGATACATTAGTAGCTATTAAGGGTACTTCACAACTCATTGCCTCAATGACTGGATATCCAAACCCTTCATATAGTGATGAAACTATCGCAACAGAACTTGTTGAGTAGAGCTTTCTTATTTCTTCCTTTGATATATGTTTCTTAAAAAATACATTATCTTTAATATTGAGCTCTTTAATTAATCTCTCTGTGTGTCCACCCTTTTTAGGGCTTCCTATTACTATAAGGTGAATATTTGGATTATCTTTCTTTAAAATTTTGAGTGCTTTCAACGAATAATCCAAACCCTTTAGAGGTACGTCGGCACTTGCGGTGGTAATAAGTCTATTTAGATCTCTTACCGATTCTTCAATTGGTGAAAACTCTTCAGTATCTAAACCATTATTTATAACTAAAATATTATTTTTTTTACAATTGAATTCTTCAATAATGCCTTTTTTAGAGCTTTGAGATACTGTAATAATATTTTGTAATTTCGGTGCTACTTGCTTTTGCATTTTTAGAAATGAATACCATAAATATCTTGATATTTTATACTTAATCTTTTTAGAGGCTGCTAATTCAAATTTAAAATCAAAAGTAATAGGATGATGAATGATTTCAATCAAAGGAAATCTTTTTTGAATTTCTGTCAATCCATAGCTGATTGATTGATTATCAATAATAACGTCATAATTATTGTTATTTTTAAGATAGTTATTGGCTCTGTTCCCAAAAGTCCTAAGCTCAGGGAATCCTCCAGCTAGCGCAATAAAAAATTCGTAATAATCATCAAAATTTTTACATTTCTTTTTTTTAAACTTTTTAAATCTATCTTTAAACGAAAATGTTTCAAATAAATCTAATCCTGGTAACTTTATTAATTTAACTCCATCATGCAGATCTGGATAAGGGGGTCCTGATATAACATCTACATTGTGCCCCATAAGGCTGAGAGCATATGAAATATCTTTTATATATATGCCTTGGCCACCTCCAAACTTAGCGCTTCTATAACTTAAAATTGCTATATTTAATTTTTGCAAAGTTTAATTATTTGAATAGGTTAGCCAATTTGAATAAGTAGCGTTATTGCCGGAGATTATTTGTGTAAAGGCTTCTTGAAGTTTATTAGAAATTGGTCCTCTTTCTCCGCTACCAATTATTTTTTCATCAACTTCTCTTATTGGCGTTATTTCAACTGCCGTTCCTGTAAAGAAAGCTTCATCTGCTAAAACTAATTCATCATATTGAATATCTTTTTCAACAACTTCGTAGTTTAGATCCCTGGCAATTTGAATCACAGACTGTCTTGTGATGCCATTTAGGCAATGTTTAGTAGTTGGTGTAATAATAACTCCGTCTTTCACAATAAAAATATTTTCACCACTTCCTTCTGAAATAAAACCATTAACATCCATCATCAATGCCTCATCTGCGCCTTTATCGATTGCCTCATGCAGGGCCATCGTATTTTGAAAATATGTTCCTATTATTTTATTTCCAGAGTGTAGAGGATTTTCATACTGTGAATAGGAAGATTTAATAATTGAGATGCCTTTTTGTTTGGCTTCAGGGCTCATATATGATGGCCATTCCCATGCAGCTATAGCAACATTAACACTAAGGTCTTTGGCTCTTAAACCAAGACCTTCATTACCTAGATATATGATTGGTCTGATATAGCCTTCTTCAAGTTTGTTTTCATTTAATACTTCACACTGTGCATTGACGACTTCATCGATTGAGTATGGGATATTAATATTTAGTTTTTTAGCAGCATTAAAAAGTCTTTCAGTATGTTCTAATAATCTAAATACCGCTGCTCCATTAGCAGTTTTGTATGCTCTCACACCTTCAAAAACACCAGTGCCATAATGTAGAGTGTGAGAGAGAATATGAACATTACTATCATTCCAACTCTGAAATGAGCCATTTTTCCATATTAATTTGTTTTCCGTATTTACAAACACTTTTCAAGATATAATTAAGATTGTTTATTATTGCAAAATCATAGATATAACTAAAGAAAAAAATGGGAATTACAGAATCGATTTTTAGAGAATATGACATTAGAGGTGAATATCCAAATCAAATTAATGAAGTTGTTGTAAAGAAAATTGGATTCGCAATCTCCCATAAATGTATTGATTTGGGTATTGATGAAATTTGTGTTGGAAGAGATGGAAGAATGTCTGGAAAACCTCTGCTTGATGCATTAATTGAAGGGATTGTTGAGTCAGGAATAAATGTTTTAAATATTGATCTTGCAACTTCTCCTCTTCTTTATTATGCAGCAAAGAAGAATAAACATAAAAGTGGTGTAATGATTACTGGCAGTCATAATCCAAAAAATCATAATGGTATAAAGTTAGTAATTAATGATAATCCAGTTTCAGGAAAAGAAATTTTAGGTTTAATAAGTAAAGGTAAGCTAACTCCCGATGTTCTTGGAGATGCAGAAGAGTTGAATGTTAAAGATTCATATATTAAAGAAGTGGTGGATTCTACAGAGATAAATAGCAATCTAAAAATTGTAATAGATTGTGGTAATGGTGCTGCTGGATTTATTGCTCCTGAGTTATATAAAAGGCTTGGATGTGAGGTCATTGAGCTTTTTAGTGAAGTTGATGGAAACTTTCCAAATCATCATCCTGATCCAGGAAAAGTTGAAAACCTTAAAGATTTAATTAATGAAGTACACAATCAAAAAGCTGATCTTGGCCTAGCTTTTGATGGCGATGGGGACAGAGTGGGTTTAGTCACAGATAAAGGAGAGATAATCTTCCCAGACAAAATAATGATGATGTTAAGTAAGGATATCTTGACCAAAAAAAAAGGTTCTGTAATTTTTGATGTTAAATGTTCGGATTCTCTTATAAAAATTATTGAAGAATATGGAGGTACGCCTATTATGTCTCCTACAGGACACTTTCACATAAAAAATGGTATTAAAAAACATAATCCATTATTAGCAGGAGAAATGAGTGGGCATATTTTTTTTAATGACAAATGGTATGGGTTTGATGATGGACATTATTCCGGAGTAAGAATAATTGAAATGATCTCAAAAAAAAATGAGAGCATTTCTTCAATGAATAAAAAGCTACCTAAACTCTATTCAACTCCTGAATTAAATATTGACGTAACTGATGATGATAAATTTGAAATTATTGAAAAATTTTCGCAAAATTGTCAGCTAGATGGTGAAAAAATCACTATAGACGGTCTTCGGATAAACTTTAATAATGGTTGGGGTCTTCTTAGAGCATCTAATACAACACCAAAGCTCGTTTTAAGGTTTGAAGGTGACTCGAATGAAAGTTTAATACATATAAAGGAATGTTTTTTAAGTGAACTATCTCGCATTTGCCCTGAGATTGATATAAATTTAACTTAATGACAAAGAAAGATAGAAAAAATATTATTCTAGAATCACTTGCAGGCATGCTAGAAGAAAGAAATATGTCAAAAGTTACCACGGCGCTTCTTGCTGAGAAATCTGGTATAACTGAAGCAGCTCTATATAGACATTTTCCAAGCAAGAGATCAATCTATGCAGAACTATTCGCATTTTGTGACAATGCAATTTTTTCAAAATGTAATGAGCTAAAAAAAGAAAACATTTCTTCTAAAGAGAAAATAAAAAATGCATTTATATTTTTTATGCTATTTGTTGAAAAGAATAAGGGTTTTGCAAGGCTTCTCTCAAGAGAGGCTTTGTCCTCAAATGAACAAAATGTTTCAGATAATGTTAATCAGTTTTATGAAAGGTATGAGCTCTTTATAAGACAAGTATTAAAAGAAGATGCTAATAATCTTGTTACTCAACCAGGCATTTCTGCGCAACTCATTGTTGCATCATTGGAAGGAAATGTTTCAAGATATATAAGATCTAAATTTAAAGATTCTCCCTCTTCATATATTGAAAATGTCTGGGAATTATTATCGATAAGTATTTTTAAAAACTAATTAATATTCTCTTTCAGAAATAATTCGAAGTAAGCATCATCATCTCCAGCATCTGCGTCGACTTTTCCTGTTAGTTTATTCACTTTAACGAATGATATATCTTCAGGGATATTTTTATTGGAAACCTCCAGAGTATTCATTACCTTATCCATGTAGTCCAACCAAATAGGTAAAGCGATTGTTGAACCATATTCATTCTGCCCAAGAGAAGTAAAATCATCCGTACCTACCCATACAGTAGTTACAAGATCCTGATGAAATCCAGAAAACCAAGTACTTACAGAATCGTTAGTAGTTCCAGTTTTTCCTCCAATGTCATCTCTTTCTAGGAAAGCTGATTTTCTTCCTGCAACACCATTTTTTAAAAATCCCTCTAGTGTATCTTTTATCAGAAAAGAAATTCGTTCATCGATAACTTTATCTTTTTTGTTTAGAGGTTTTAATAAATAATACGGAGACTTAACATTCATTTCGATAGTATCTAGCCATGGGAATGCATTGATGCTTTGAGTATTTAATTTTGTAAGAGACTCGTTATGTGAAAAGATTAAATTTCCATTTCTATCCTTTATTTCATGAATATAGTGCATGTCGGGTATATAGCCATCAGAAGCAATTACACTAAAAGCTCTTACCATCTCTGCAGGTGAGAAATTTCCTGACCCTAGAGCAAGAGATAAATCATTGGGCAGTCTAGACTTCGAAAATCCAAAGTTCTCTATATATTCTTGTGATTTTTCTAAACCAAGCTCTCTTAATAGTTTTATAGACACAATATTTACAGATTTAATAAGAGCTTCTCTTAGAGAAATTGGACCATAAAATTTTCCAGTGTAATTTTGCGGCCTCCAAACACTTTCTAAATTTTCATCTTCAAATGCAATAGGAGCATCGTTTATTAATGAAGAAAGGTTATATCCATTCGCAAGACTTGATGCATAAATGAATGGCTTGAAGCTCGAGCCAGTCTGTGGATAAGATAACCTAACTCTATCAAAATTACTTGCATTAAAGTTCTTACCTCCATGATAGGCTTTTACTTCACCATTTTTTGGGTTAATAGAAACAATAGATGATTCTACAATTGGTATTTGATCAAGAGTAAAGAACCCATCATCATTTTTTAAATAAATAAAATCTCCAAAGGCTAATAAGTCTTCAAAACTACTGGGTCGGCTGCCAAAACTATCAATAGATTCTTGATTTCTTGCCCATGAATATTCGTTTGACCATAATGATTCGATTAATTCTAAATTTTGATTAATTGCTATAAACTTTTTTTCTTCAACTTTTAAAACAATTGCTTTTGTATGAGTGTTGTAATGAGGGTATGAATTAAAAACATTATTTATTTTATTTGAGATATCGTCATCATCTAAATCCATATTATTAAAATATTTATTATCAAATAAAATCTTAAGATCAAGTTTTTGAAGAGACTCTATTTGACTGCCACTAAATAAGTTTTGGAAATTATCAGGATCTCTCCATCCATGTCTTTTGTCATATAAAAACAATTGTTCCAGCATTCCATCTTTTGTTACATTTTGAGAGTATGAATCAATTGTTGTATAAACTGACCAGCCTTCTTTATAGGCTTTGAGGCCATATCTTTCAATGACGTCTTGTCTTGCAAGCTCTGCGATGTAGCTTGCATCAACATCAAATAAATTTATATCATTGGCAATTTTTATTTCATCTAGTATTGCTTCGTCATATTGATCTTTATTTATATAATCTAGATGAAGCATTCTTGATAATATCCAATTCCTTCTTTGTTGAGTCCTCCTTTTATCTTTAACGGGATTTACTCTTGATGGAAGTTGTGCAAGTGCTGCAATAGTAGCTGATTCAGAAATATTTAATTCATCTAAATTTTTATCAAAATATGTATTTGCCGCAGCTTGAATTCCATATGACCTGTTACCTAAAAATATCCTATTTACGTAGAGCTCAAAAATTTCCTCTTTTTTGAGCTTTCCTTCAAGCTCAAGTGCTAGAAAAATTTCTTTAATCTTTCTAGTAATTGTTTGTTCTCTTGTTAATAAATAACCTCTTACAACCTGCATAGTTATTGTTCCTCCGCCCCCTTCGCAGCCTGTTGGTCGAAGACATCTAATAAATGAGCGAATTAATCCTGTATAGCTTATTCCTTGATGATTAAAAAAATTATCATCCTCAGCAGCTAAAAATGCATTTTTTATGTCTATAGGTATTTCATTAAATGATACTGAACGCCTTTTAATTTCACCAAATTCACCAATTAATTTTTTATCTTTTGTATATACCTTAAGGGGCATTTGTAACTCAGATTCATCAACAAGATTAATCTTAGGAAGAGAAGGTTTTAGGTAAAGATTTGTTCCAAAAATCAAAGTAATTGCCAGTGTGCAGGTAATAATTCCAAGATAAAAAAGATATCGAATACTTTGTTGCATAGCTTATTTTAAATCTTTACTTTTAGAGAATATATCATTTAATATTTAAAAAAGTGTTTTTCTGCACTTAAATGGTAAAATCACACCAAAATTAAAAACTATGAATATTTTTATTGTTGGTCCAATGGGCTCAGGAAAGTCAACAGTCGGAAAAATTATTTCTGATGAGCTGTTTATGACATTCTTGGATACAGATGAAGAAATTGAGTCACGCACTGGCGCATCTATTGATTGGATATTTGATCTTGAAGGAGAAAGTGGTTTCAGAAAAAGAGAAAGTGAGATTCTGTCAGAGATGGTTGACAAAAATTCAGTGGTACTTTCTACAGGCGGCGGAATAATTTTATCTGACCAAAATAGAGAACTCTTATCTTCAAGAGGTACTGTATTTTATTTAGCCACGCCGATATCGGTTCAATTAGAGAGAACAGCTAAGGATAAAGATAGACCGCTTCTTAAAAATGGTGATCCAGAGGAAATACTCACAAAACTTCAAAACGATAGAGAGGAGTTATATCAATCAGTAGCTGATCATGTCGTTAATACAGAAAATAAGTCCAGCCAAGAAGTAGCCTCAGAGATTGTAAAGATAGTAAAGAGTTAAAATGATTGAGGTTTATGCTGGAAAAGGTAATTCGAAATACAAAATTTGTATTACTGATAAAGCCTTACCTAAAAATGAGTTAAATAAAGTCATAGATAAAAAAGCAAAGGTCCTTATTGTTACTGATAGTGGTTTACCAAATGCTTATGTAAGAACGCTTAAGCAGTCAATTAAAAATTCTAATGTTTACGTTCATATAATTAATAAAGGTGAAAAAGCAAAATCATTTAAAAATTATCAACAGATTTTAAAAAAACTTATTGATCTAAAATTTTCAAGAACGGATCTAATTGTAGCCTTTGGTGGCGGTGTTGTTGGTGATATTGCAGGATTTAGTGCTGCTACGTTTTTAAGAGGTATTGATTATATACAAATGCCTACCACCCTTCTGTCTCAAGTTGATTCCTCTGTTGGAGGTAAAACAGCGATTAATGTTCCTCAAGGTAAAAATCTAGTTGGTGCTTTTTATAATCCAAAATTAGTACTTATCTCAACTACTTATTTAAAAACGCTTAGTGAAAAGGAATATAAGTCTGGTCTTGGTGAGGTTATAAAATATGCTTTTATTGATAATCAAAAGTTAAGAAGCTTAATTGAAAACAATCCACAAAAAATAATTAATCGAGAGAACAAAATTTTAATAAAAATTATAGAAGAATCTATAAAGACTAAATCTAAGATAGTTACTAAAGATGAAAAAGAGAGTGGTATCAGAGCTATTTTAAACTTTGGTCATACCTTTGGGCATGCAATTGAGGCCTTCACAGGTTATAAAAAACTAAGTCATGGTGCAGCTATTACTCTTGGAATGGTTATTGCTAGCAAAGTCTCCTTCTTTGAGGGCCATATCAAAGACTATCAACTTGAAAACATAATTAATTTGATAAACTCAATTGGTCTTGATTCAGATCACTCAAATTATAAATATTCTGCACTAAAAAAATATATTATGAATGATAAAAAGGTAGCCAATGGTAAGTTAAATCTAATTATGATTAATAAAAATTATAAGGCTTTTAGGACTAATAAATTTCAAGTAAATAATATTAAAAAAGCTTTTAATGTATAGCTACGCAGCATTAGCTGTGGTTGCTTTTAATAAGTCCTGAATATTTGAAGCTGCAGGAATTACCAACCAAAAGAAAGGTTCATACCTTTCAAAATCGTTAAGTATATCTTTAGCTTTTGGACTTTTAGTATATTTGTGATGTTTTTCTAAGATTTCTTTTAGGTGCTTTCTATGGGGTTGCATCTCTTCAGTAGAAATCCGTTCAAGGTTGACTAGGCCTCTGTTGCATTTATCAAAAAAAGTTCTATCTTCATCAAGAACATATGCAAAACCTCCTGTCATACCAGCACCAAAATTTAAACCAACAGATCCAAGAACTGTTATATGTCCACCTGTCATATACTCACAACAATGATCTCCAGATCCTTCTATAACAGCTTTTGCACCTGAATTTCTAACCGCAAATCTTTCTCCTACAGAACCAGATACATATAACTCGCCACCAGTCGCTCCATATAGGCAAGTATTGCCTGCAAGAACAGTATTTTTACCATATGCATAGTCAGAGTCATTTTTGATTACTATTCTTCCCCCATTTAAACCCTTTCCAACATAATCATTAGCATCGCCATCCAAAATCAAATTTAAATTATTGGCATTCCAGCATCCAAAACTTTGACCAGCAGATCCTTTGAACTTAAGTGATAGTGGTTTTGGTAGTCCTTCTTCACCATATTTTGTAGCAATGTATCCAGAAATACTTGCTCCAATTGATCGATCCATATTCGTAATTTGAAAATTTAGTGTTCCTTTTTTTTCACCATCAATTAATTTCTTAGATTGCTTTAATATTTTTTTTGCAAGAATGCCCTGATCCCATGGTTCATTTTTTTCTACAGTGCAAAAATGTGGTTCTTTATTTGTTTCATCTTTTTCAAGTAATCCTGATAAATCAATATTTTTATACTGACTTTCTATTTGATTAGCCATCTTTAAATACTGAGTTTGGCCAATTAAATCTTCTAATTTTGAAACCCCCATTTCTTTTAAATGCTCTCTGACGTCATTTGCAATAAATTGAAAATAATTAATTACTTTTTCTTTCTCTCCAATGAAGTGTTGATTGATAAGATCTTTTCTTTGCGTAGCTACACCGGTAGCACAATTATTTAGATGGCATATTCTTAAATACTTGCAGCCCATAGATATCATAGGCCCAGTTCCAAATCCAAATGATTCTGCTCCTAAGATGGCTGCTTTAATAACATCTAAACCAGTCTTCATTCCTCCATCTGTTTGAAGTCTTATTTTATGTCTCAGACCAGCATCCCTAAGAGTTTGATGAGCTTCTGATAGGCCTAATTCCCAAGGAGAACCAGCGTATCTTATTGATGTTAGTGGACTTGCGCCTGTACCACCATCATGACCAGAAATGGTAATTAGATCAGCGTATGCTTTTGCAACACCAGCAGCTATTGTTCCAACTCCTGGCTCTGAAACAAGCTTAACAGAGACTAAAGCATTTGGATTTACTTGCTTCAGGTCATAAATTAATTGGGCTAAGTCCTCAATAGAATAAATATCATGATGAGGTGGTGGAGATATTAAAGTAATGCCTGGAGTTGAATACCTAAGTTCAGCAATTAAATTATTTACTTTTCCGCCTGGTAATTGTCCACCCTCACCAGGTTTAGCGCCTTGAGCAATTTTTATTTGTAAAACTTCTGCATTTACTAAGTAATGTGGAGTTACACCAAATCTACCAGAAGCGATTTGCTTTATCTTTGACATTTTTAAAGTACCATATCGATGTTTACCTTCTCCACCTTCTCCAGAATTTGATCTTGCACCCATAGTGTTCATTGCTTCAGCAAGTGTTTCGTGAGCCTTTGGAGATAATGAACCAAGGCTCATCCCTGCAGAATCAAATCTTTTAATAAGTTTGCTCACTGGTTCAGCTTCAACTTCTTTTTTTGTATCAACCTTTTTGATCTCTAACAAATCACGAAGCATAGCTGGTGGCCTCTTATCAACTAAGTCTGCGTATTCGTTGTATATTTTTTGGTTTCCAGTGGAAACAGCTTCTTGAAGTTTTTTTACAATTTCAGGATTATAAGTGTGATATTCGCCACCATGAACGTATTTGAGTAGCCCGCCAACATTTATTTCTGAAAGGTTTGACCGTGCGTATTTGTTCAGCGCTTTATTTTCCTTATCAAGATCTTTAATACTTTTGCCTTCGATTCTGCTTTCTGTATTTGTAAAGCATAAATCGACAACCTCTTTGCTTAACCCAACGATTTCAAAAAGTTGTGATCCTCTATAGCTTGAAATTGTCGAAATACCCATTTTAGAAATAATTTTGAGGAGTCCTTTGTTTATTCCTTTTCTATATTTAGCGCAATTTTCATGTGGGGAACCATTGAGCTCATTTCTTTGAGTTAAATCAAGGATTGTTTGATACGCAAGAGTAGGATAAACAGCAGTAGCTCCAAAACCAATTAAACATGCTATCTGATGTGTGTCCCTGGCAGAAGATGAAGTAACTATAATATTAGCCCTTGATCGTAAGCCTAATTCAACAAGTTTTTGATGAACGCAACCAACAGCAAGCAATGCATTTATTGGTAAGTAATTTTTACTAGGAAGAGATTCATCTAAATGAATTATAGTGTTTCCTTTATTTATACTGCTTACTGCTTTTTTTTGAAGCAATTTAAGAGCATGCTCAAGGTTATCTTTTTTATTGTATGTGAGTTTAATTTCATGACACTTAAAGTATGGGTTTAATAGAATCGATTGGAGTTTTTTATAAGATAATACCGGTGAAGTTGTAACTAATCGTTTCGCATGTTGTTCACTTTCATTAAATATATTTAATTCAGGACCAAAACAGGTTTCTAGTGACATGACGCTAGCTTCTCTTAACGAATCAATTGGAGGGTTGGTTACCTGAGCAAATTGCTGTCTGAAATAATCATAGATCTGTCTATGCATCTTGCTCATGACTGCCAATGCAGTGTCGTCACCCATAGATCCAGTTCCCTCTTGAGAGTTAACAGCAAGTGGCTTTATTACAGAAGTCCTTTCTTCTTTGTATAGTAAAAATAATTTTGAAGATATGTTAAATTCTTCAGGAGTGACCTTTTTTAGGCCTGGTCCCTCATAAGTATCTAAACTTGACTCTATATAAATTGCATTATCATTGAGCCATTTTCTATAGGGTGCAATTTGTTTTAGTTTTTCATCTATATCTTTCTCTGAAAAAATATCACCTGCTGCGGTATCTACAGCCAACATACCTCCTGGTGATAGTCTTCCCTTAGAAACAATATCTTTTTCACTAATTGGATTTACACCAGTTTCTGAAGCTATTGTAATGTTATTGAATTTATCAATCTGATATCTGGCTGGTCTAAGGCCATTCCTGTCAAGCACACAAATTGCCCATTTGCCGTCTGACATGACAATACCAGCTGGTCCATCCCATGGCTCCATATGCATTGAATTGTATTCATGGAAACTTCTGATATCGGGATCCAAGAGTTGAGCATTTTGCCATGCAGGAGGCAAAAGCATTCTTATGGATTTAAAAATATTTATTCCGCCTGTGACCAATACTTCAATCATGTTATCCAAAGCAGAAGAATCTGAGCCAGTTTCATTTATAACTTGTTTAAATTTTTGTATTTTAGGGATCTTTGGTGTTACGAAAACATTTGATCTTGCTTTTGACCAATTTCTATTGCCTCTGATGGCATTAATCTCTCCGTTATGCGCCAATAATCTAAAAGGTTGAGCAAGATGCCATTTCGGACTTGTGTTAGTAGAAAATCTTTGATGAAAAACACAAATCGATGATTTAAAGTATTTTGATTGGAAATCAATGTAAAAACTTTCAATATCTTTTGGAAGCATCAACCCTTTATAAACTATGGTTTTGGAAGATAGACTACAAAAATAAAGCTTTTCATCATCCAAGAATATTTCTTCAATAAACTTTCTTGATTGAAGTAACGCTGTTTCAAATTCAGAATTACTCATACCTTTATTTTTTGGCTCTAAAAAAATTTGGTAAATGTTAGGTATGCAATCTAAGGCTATACTTCCAAGAATATTTTTATTAACTGGAACGGTTCTAATAGCTTTTAATTTTAAACCTTCTTTTAAGACAATTTTACGAATCTTATTTTCAATTTTTTCAAGCTCTTCAAAAAAGAATAATTGCCCAACAGCAAATCTATCTGAAAGGTCAATGCCTTGCTCACTTGAGAGCGTTCTAATAAAAAATTCATTGTTAAGTTGAAGAAGTAAGCCGCATCCATCTCCTGTTTTACCATCAGAGCCAATACCACCTCTATGAGTCATGCTTTCAAGAGCATTTATTGAATCTAGAACAATTTTTCTTGATGACTTGCCTTCAATATTGGCAATCAATCCAAAGCCGCAATTGTCTTTGAAATAGTCTTTTTTATAAAGTTTTGGCATTTTTGATAAGGTAAAAAAACGATGTTAACACAAAAAAATTTATTTTTTTAAAAAAAAGTGTCATACTATGTCATACTCGCACTTTAAAAATAATGAACAAAAATAAGCAATATAAAATTGAGAAAGGTCTTTTGCTCTTTACACAACCAAGATCGCCCTACTTCTATGGAAAGTTCAGAATTAATGGCAAGTATAGAACTAAATCATTTGCGCCAATATCTAATATAGCTGATGCAAAAAAGAGACTGTATGAGTGGCGTGAAGAAATATTGGAACAAGAAAGTAATTTTAATGCTTCACAAAATTTAATTACATCAGATAGGAACGAGTATGTTGAATTTGAAAAATTAGAAAACAATTTTCAATTCTTAGATGTAGGCAGATATGATCCAGGAAAAAAAACACCAGATGAAAGAAAGATAAAGTTTGTTGAAATTTATGGTGAATACAATCAGGTACAAGCATCTAATCAAGCCCATCGATGTCTAGATTGTGGCAACCCATATTGTGAGTGGAAATGTCCTGTTCATAATTATATCCCTGATTGGTTAAAGCTTGTCAATGAAGGAAATATAATAGAAGCAGCTGATTTATGTCATTCTACAAATAGTCTTCCTGAAGTTTGTGGAAGAGTATGCCCTCAGGACAGATTATGCGAAGGAGCCTGCACACTTAATGATGGATTTGGCGCTGTAACCATAGGATCAATTGAGAAATATATTACTGAAAAGGCATTTGAAATGGGATGGAAACCAGATTTATCGCATAGAAAATGGACAAATAAGAAAGTAGCAATTGTTGGTTCTGGGCCTGCTGGCATTGCTTGTGCAGATGTTCTAACAAGATCAGGTATAAAAAGTAATGTTTATGATAAAAATGAAGAAATTGGTGGATTGTTAACTTTTGGAATTCCAGAATTTAAACTTGAAAAATCAGTTGTTAGAAGGAGAAGAAAAATTCTTGAAGACATGGGAATTAGTTTTCATCTTGGCAAAGAAATTGGTAAAGATATTCCATTTAAAAAATTATATGAAGAGCACGATGCAGTTTTTTTAGCTATGGGAACATATACATCCTTGGAAGGAGGTTTTGAAGGAGAAAGACTACCAGGAGTTTATAAAGCAATTGATTATTTGATATCAAATACTAAAAAACTTCTAAATATGAATACCGGTAAAGATGAACACATTAATTTTAAGAATAAGAGAGTTATAGTTTTGGGTGGAGGTGATACGGCCATGGATTGTAACCGAACAGCAATTAGGCAAGGTGCCAAGTCGGTAACATGCTTATATAGAAGAGATGAAAAAAATATGCCTGGATCAAGACGTGAAGTTCAAAACGCAAAAGAAGAAGGAGTTATTTTTAATTTTAACATTCAGCCCATTGATATATTAGGCAATGACAAGGTTGAGGGAGTAAAGACAGTTCAAACCATGCTTGGTGAAGCTGATCAGAATGGAAGAAGAGTGCCTATACCAGTTCCTGGATCAGAAAGAATTTATGATGCTGATGTGGTGATTGTGGCCTTTGGTTTTAGAGCAAGTCCTGCACCATGGTTTAATGATTTTCATATAGAAACAAAAAAAGATGGTTTAGTAATTGCTGAGGAAGATCAAGAATTAAAATTTCAAACATCTAATGAAAAGATCTTTTCTGGTGGAGATATGGTTAGAGGATCAGATTTGGTTGTAACTGCAATATGGGAAGGACGAGAAGCTGGCAAAAGTATAATAAAATACATTTCATGAGCATTTCTGACACACTTTTTCTAAGAGCCTTAAATAAAGAAAAATTAAATACGCCTCCTATCTGGTATATGAGACAGGCTGGAAGATATATGCCCGAATACAGAGAGGTTAGGAAAAAATTCAAAAATTTTCTAGATATGTGTAAAGAGCCTGATGTATGTTGTGAAATAGCGCTGCAACCAATTAATGCATTTCAACTTGACGCATCAATTTTATTTTCAGATATCCTTACTATTCCAGATGCATTTGGCTTGGGAGTAAGCTTTGTAGAAAATGAGGGTCCAGTATTTACAAAACCTATTAATTCACCAATTGATATAAATAATCTTAATCACTTTGATCCTAGTGATCTTGATTACGTTTATAAAGCTGTTACAAATATAAGGAACTCGCTTCCAGCTGATATACCTCTAATTGGATTTTGTGGCAGTCCATGGACGCTTGCAGCATATTCAATTGAAGGAAGATCTTCTAAAGATTTTTACAAAACTCTAGATTTCATAAAAATAAATGAAGCTAAGACTCATGAATTATTATCAAAATATACTGATGCATGTTTCCTTTATTTAAGGAAACAAGTTCAATCTGGTGCAGATGTAATTCAAATCTTTGATTCATGGGCTAATCTTCTTAATAAAGATAACTTGCAAACATTCTCTTTTGATTATATTGCCTCTTTGATTTCTGCTCTTAAGATCGATCCAATAACTAAAAATATACCGGTGATACTTTTTGCAAGAGATCCTGATTGTGATTCTAAAGTATTAATGAGTACTGGTGCAGATTGTATAAGCTTGTATTGGACAATGAATAATTTTGATACGCATGCGTCAAGGAATAAAGTAGCGCTGCAAGGTAATCTTAATCCAAAAATATTGTTAGAAGATAAGGAAACTATAAAAAGTGAAACGTTTAAACTATTAAATAAATATAAAGATTATCCAGGATATGTATTTAATCTGGGGCATGGCATTACTCCAGATATTGATCCAAATAAGGTAAAGTATTTAACAGATATAGTTAGAGAGTTTTAATCTTCCCAAAGCCTTATCAAGCCCTCTTGAGTACATGATGCAATTAACTCGCCGTCTCTGGAAAAAATAGAGCCCCTAGAAAAACCTCTTGCATTTCTTGTTACTGGACTATCAATACTATAAAGAAACCATCCATCAAGACTAAGTTTTCTATGAAACCACATTGCATGATCAAGGCTAGCGTTCTGAAGGTTCTTTGTAAGAAAGTTAACGCCCACAGAATTATTTGCTGCGCCAAGAAGGCCCATATCAGAAATATATAGAAGGAAGGCTTGCTGGATTATTTGGTCATCAGGAAGACTGCCGTCCGTTTTTATCCATGTATTTTTATAAGGCGGCATTCTCTCGGGTTTAAAGTAATTTTGCTCCTCAACTGGCCGCATTTCTATCTCTCTTTGTTTAATGAACATAGGCATGTCCTCTTTTTTCATATTCAATTCTTTTAAAATCTCTTCTCTTATTTCTTGCTCACTTTTTAATGATTCAGGCTCTGGAACATCAGGCATCTCAATTTGATGCTCTAGGCCCTTTTCTCTTTTCTGAAACGAAATTGAACAATTAAAAATAGCTTCCCCATCCTGAATTGCTTTTACACTTCTTGTGGTGAAGCTTTTACCATCTCTTATTCTATCTACAGTAAAAGTAATTGATTTTTTCATATCGCCCGGCCTTAGAAAATATGAATGAAATGAATGAGCAAAATGCTCTACTTCAACAGTTTTATATGCAGCTATAAGGGTTTGAGCCATTACTTGTCCGCCAAATATTCGCTTGTAACCTACGTTAGTTCCATTCCAACTAAAAATATCTCTATCAACTTTTTCTAAATCAAATAGTTGCAAAGATTTTGATAAAACTGATTTATTACTCATGTTATTAAGTTGCGCTGAGGCCCCCATCAATTAGAAGTTCTGTACCAGTTATAAAGGATGATTCATCTGATGCAAGAAATATAGCTGCATTTGCTATATCAATTGGTTCAGCAAGTTTTCTAATGGGTATTTGTTGTATGAGTTTCTGTTCGATGTCTCGCTCCGGCGCTGCATCAATCATGCTTTGCACCATTGCTGTTCTTGTAAAGACTGGATGGATTGAATTACATCGAACTAAGTTAGTAGATTTTGCACAATGTAATGCGATTGATTTTGATAAATGCCTTACTGCTGCTTTGGATGAGTTATAAGCAGACGTATTATGGGATGCAACAATGCCAGACATTGATGAAATATTAATAATTGAGCCATTTCCGGAATCTCTCATAAGCGGAAGAGAATATTTACAACCTAGAAATACTGAATCTAAATTTACGTTATGCACTAATCTCCATGTATCCATATCAGTAGACTCGATATCACCACCATTACCAATGCCGGCATTGTTAACCAATATATTTAATGAACCTGATTTATCTTTAATATGTGCAACTGCTTTTTCCCAATCTTCTGATTTTGTTACGTCAAGACTAATACCTGAACATGACAACTCTGTAACAGTCTCGTCTAACTGATCCTGATTAATATCGCTTATGAATACTTCAGCGCCCTCTGATATCATGGATCTTGCCATCTCTTTTCCTAAACCTTGAGCTGCGCCAGTAATTAATGCCACTTTATCTTTTAGTCTTTCACTCATAATAAATATATAATTAAAATAAGATAACATCTTACATTGTTTACAAAAAAACTAGAACTTTAAACCTCCAAAAGGTAGGATATGCAATCCAAAACTATTGATTTACTATGACAATAAATAAAACTATAGATTTACCAAAAAAACCTGATGCAAAGATTGATGTTGCTAAGGTCTTTAATATTGATTCTGATCTAGTTGTTAGAGGGTATAAGGACAAAACAGATTGGGTACCTCAGGTCGATGAAAGTTATGTCTTTGATAAAGACACTACTTTATCTATCTTAGCTGGCTTTGAACATAACAGAAGAGTCATGGTACAAGGTTTTCATGGCACCGGTAAGTCAACACATATTGAACAAATTGCAGCTAGATTAAACTGGCCATGTGTAAGAATTAATCTTGATAGCCACATAAGTCGAATTGATCTTCTAGGCAAAGACGCAATTAAACTTAACGACGGTAAGCAGATTACTGAATTTCAAGAAGGATTACTTCCTTGGTCTATACAAAATCCAGTTGCACTGGTATTTGATGAATACGATGCAGGAAGGCCTGATGTTATGTTTGTGATCCAAAGGATCCTTGAAGTTGAAGGCAAGTTAACTCTATTAGATCAAAATAAAATATTAGAACCGCATAGCTCATTTCGATTGTTTGCAACAACAAATACGGTTGGTCTTGGCGATATGACCGGCTTATATCATGGAACTCAGCAAATTAATCAAGGGCAAATGGATAGATGGCATATTCTTGCAACTCTTAATTATCTAGATCCAGATCAAGAATTTAAAGTTGTAATGTCTAAGCTCAATAATCTTAAAGGTGTTAAAAATCAAGATACTGTTAAAAATATGATCAAGCTTGCAAACTTAACTAGAGCTGGTTTTTCTAATGGTGATATCTCAACATTAATGTCTCCAAGGACTGTTATATCTTGGGGCCAAAATTTTAAAATATTTAAAGACATTGTTTCATCTTTTAAACTTACATTTCTAAATAAGTGTGATGAAGTTGAGAGATCAATTATCTCAGAATATTTTCAACGGTGCTTTGATTTAGAAATAGATAATACAGAATCTAATTCTTAAGCAATGGCTTGGACAAAAAATAGAGACAAACTTCACGAAGCTGCAATTTCAACTGTAAAAGCAATCTCAAAGAACAAAAAACTTACCTCTAATAAAGGTTTATATCAAAGACCTCCTTCTGGAAGTAATATTATTTATTCAACAGTGCCTAGATCAACAAGGGATCTATCAAAATGGAGGGGAGAATCTGACTTTCAAGCTTTTTGGCATACGTTTCATAAAAATAAGAAAGAAATGCCTCTTACACTTCCAGCAAGAATGATATTTAATGAGCTGGAAGTATCAAGAGTTGAGATTTTAGGTTCAATAGAATTTAAAGGATCAAAAAAAAATCTTTCAGACTTTTTAAATCAAAGAAGTCTTGATATTGATGATATTAAATCATTAAATTATTTATCACATGGTGTGAATTTGTGGCTCAAAGAGGAAGCTAACTTTCCTCTAAGTGATGAATCTAAAACAATTATTAAAAATTTCTGTGATAAATATAAAATTAATAAGGCTACTAAAAAAATCAAAGCAGAACTTATTGAGAATGTGAGGGACCAAGATAAATTTGAAGCTACTGCAATTAAATTTCTTCAAGAAATAAAACTCTTAAAAGATTATGAACAAGAAGAAGATAATCTAGATTTCGATGATTCCCCTGGCAGTACCGATGACATAGAAAATCAAGAATTAGAAAATGATACAGAGGGTTCAGATGAATCTAGCATTGATCTTAAAGACTTTAATGGAGATATGGAGATTGATATTCAAGAGGCAATTGAATCCACTGATGACACGTCAATTGAAGAAGAAATTGATGCCATTCCATATCCAAGAAATGATTTTATAAATCAAGTAAAGAAAGACTATTCAATATATACAACTAAGTTTGATGAAGTAATTGATGCACAAGACCTAGTCACTTCAGATGAATCATTGAGACTTAGAAATCAATTGGATAATCTAATAAAACCTCACCTTTTAACTATTGGAAAATTAGCTAATAGACTGCAAAGGCTCTTGTTAGCCAAGCAAAATACAAGTTGGAATTATAATCTTGAAGAAGGAATGCTTGATAATGCGAGACTCCACAGGGTAATAGCAAATCCAACTTATCCACTTAGTTTTAAAGAAGAAACTGAAAATAAATTTAAAAATACGATTGTCACTCTCCTTATTGATAATTCTGGCTCTATGAGAGGAAGGTCTATTAGTTTAGCTGCAATATGTGCAGACATAATAGGAAGTACTTTAGAAAGATGTCAGGTAAAAACAGAAATATTAGGCTTTACTACAAAACATTGGAAAGGTGGAGACTCAAAAAAACTTTGGAATATACAAGGAAATAGATCAAATCCTGGAAGATTAAATGACATAAGGCATATAGTTTATAAAAGTGCAGATAATAGTTGGCGAAGATCAAGAAGATATTTTGGTGCCATGCTTCGAGAAGGTCTTTTAAAAGAAAATGTTGATGGTGAGGCATTGGCTTGGTCTCATGAAAGATTAATAAAACGAAATGAGGAAAGAAAAATACTAATTGTAATTTCTGATGGTGCGCCAGTAGACGATAGTACCCTTTCGGCTAATAGAGAAGATTTCTTAGACAACCATTTAAGAGATATCATTTCATTGATTGAAAATGAAAGTCCTGTTGAGTTGCAGGCAATCGGAATCGGACACGATGTAACAAAATATTATAAAAATTCCTTAACAATTAATAGAGCTGAGGAATTAGGTGAGGTCCTTCTTGAGGAACTAACTAAGCTTTTCAAGGATTAACAAATAATATAAAATAGTCTTAATCAATGTATGCGGTGCATACATTTAAAACAAGTTAGAGGATATATACATGAAAATTAATGAACAAAAAGGTCCACCTGAGGATTTGCTGTATTTTGATGAGGATTTAGATCTTTCACAAAAGCAAGTTGAGGATGTTGTAGAGATTTTTCATACTCCATTAACTGGTGCATACAATTGGGACTACACAATTTCTGATAATAGAATAAAAAAACTTTATGAATTGGGAAAGGAGCTTAATTGGAATGGTTCGATTGATTTAAATTGGGACTATACCCACCCTGCTGATGAAAGATTGGTTGAAACAGATGATCAATTACCTCATGAGACTTTAAAAGCATACGAGAATTTATCTGAAGAAGAAAAAATATTATTTGACAGGCATTCAACTGCTGAGCTTATGAGTCAATTCCTGCACGGAGAGCAAGGCGCCCTTTTGGTAGCCTCCCAGTTAGCATCGTGTGCGCCAACTTATAATGCAAAACTCTATGCTGCTTCTCAAACATTTGACGAAGCAAGGCACGTTGAGGTTTTTAATAGATATCTTCAAGAAAAGATTGGTATCCATTATCCTATAAATCCATCTCTTAAGTTATTACTAGATAAAATTCTGACGGATGAAAGATGGGATTTAAAATTTATCGGCATGCAAATTATCATAGAAGGTTTAGCTTTGGCGGCTTTTCAAATGTTGAAAGCTATAACAAAAGACCCGCTATTAAAACAATTGCTTCATTACGTAGTGAGAGATGAAGCAAGACACGTTACATTTGGTATTAATTATCTTGAAGAATATATAAAAACACTTTCTCCAGAGGAAATAGAGGAACGTGCGCAATTTGCTTATGAAGCATGTGTAATTTCTAGAGAAAGGCTTATAAATACTAAAGCAGAACAAAGGTTCCTTGGTATGACTGAAGAAGAGGCAAGAAAATTTGCAATGGATACAAAATCATTTGAAATGTTTAGAAATTTCTTATTCTCTAGAGTAATTCCAAATCTTTCAAGAATAGGTTTGTTAACTGACACTGTCAGGCCAAAGTTTGAAGCTCTTGGTCTTCTAGAGTATGAAAATGCTCCCGACGATTTCGAGTGTGACTGGGCTGAAATGAAGAAGCCTTTAGAAAAATTTGGTCAAATTCCTACAGCTTTATAACTTTAAATTTGTCTTTCTGACCATACCTAATTAGTATGATAATAAATATGGAGATTACTTATGTCTAAACATGCTGCAATAAATAGATTTGGAAGATCAGCTAATCCTGCTTTTACAAGAAACTTTGGTAGTACATATGGCGATATTCCACTTAGTGAAAGAATGACCCTTGATGGCGCTGTGAACAAGACTGGTATTCTTTTATCTCTATGTTTTGGTGGTGCATTTATTGGGTGGAACATACCTCAATTGATGCTTCCAGCAGCCATAATTGGTTTTATTTTAGCAATGGTAACAATTTTCAGAAGTCCTGCAAAAGCAGGCTCAACTGCTCCTTTGTATGCATTGAGTCAAGGTATTTTCTTGGGTGGCATAACCATGATCTTCGAAGCACAATTTCCTGGGATTGCGATGCAGGCCCTAGCACTTACTTTTGGAATACTTGCAACATTATTAGTCTGTTATAAGTCTGGTCTAATTCTTCCAACTCAAAATTTCAGATTAATGTTGGTATCTGCTATAGGCGGAATAATGATTTTATATTTAGTAAATTTTGTAATGAGCTTTTTTGGTTCAACACTCAGTTTTCTAACATCAAATTCTCCAATGAGTATTGGTATTTCATTAATAATTGTAGGTGTTGCAGCTCTAAGTCTGGTTCTCGATTTTGATTTTATTGAAGAAGGTGCTGAAAAAGGAATGCCAAAATATATGGAATGGTACGGCGCCTTTAGTCTTATGGTGACCTTAATATGGCTTTATCTTGAAATTTTAAGATTACTAGCAAAAATCAGAAGCAGGTAATTTTCGATGAATAACTTAGTATTTGGTCTAATTGCTGTTATAGCATTATTTGCATTTTTTAAGCTCGCTAAGGTTAAGGCCTCAAGTAAACAACTAAACAGAAATAACCGTATCAATAGATTTGGGAACTCTGCTAACAAAAATGAAAATATCATTGAGGGTGAATCAAAAGAAATAATTGATGAGGATAACAAAGATGCTTAAATTAAAATTTAAAAAACCTTTATATTTTTTTTTACTTGTATCAGCTTTTCAATTAGGCGCTTCCAATTCAATTATTAATCAAGCTCCAATCATTCAACCAGGTGCTCCTGGCGAACCTTCTAAAAATCTAGATGCAAATGCTGCAACTGATATTGCAAATACTTCGTATATCAAAGCTGATGTGAAATTTCTCAGAGGAATGATTGTGCATCATGAACAAGCTATTCTTATGTCAAATTTAGTAGACGAAAGGACTAATAATAAAACAATTGTAGATCTTGCTAAGAGAATAGATGTGTCTCAAGAGGACGAAATTAACTTTATGGAAAGTTGGTTAAAAGAAAGGGGTGAGTATGCTCACAATATGATGGGAAACCATAATCACCACCAAATGCATGCAGAAATGGTTGGAATGGCTAGCCCTAAACAATTAAGTGAGTTAAGAAATTCAAAAAGTACAGATTTTGATAGGTTATTCCTTCAACTAATGATTGCTCATCATGATGGTGCCCTTGAAATGGTAGAAGATCTAAAAAAATATCCTGGTGCTGCGTATGATCCTATTTTAAATGAGTTTGTTTCTGATTTAGTGAATGATCAAGGCGTTGAGATTGAAAGAATGAATGTTATTGCTGTGAATTTATCTGATGATCCAAGATCTGGTTTAACAGCAGGCCTATTTATTGCAGATGAAGCAATTCTAAATTTAGAACTAATAACTTCTCTAAGAAAACCAACAGGATTTTATGATCCCGAAAATCCAGCAGCAAAAGGATCTGAAGATACAACAAAACCTGAAGAGGATAGAGAAAAAACAACTTTAGAAAAGTCTCGTTCACTAAGAAGCCCTATGTTGAGTTTTGCTAATACAGATATGGCATTTAGAGATGATATTTTAGTTGCTGGTAGCTATCACGGGTTTAATATATATAAGTTAAATGATGATGGTATTCCGGATCTTCTTTCATCAGTCGTTTGTCCGGGTGGTCAAGGAGATGTATCTATTGTTGGAGATATACTAATTATGTCTGTTGAACAAATTAGGAGCCGAATTGATTGTGGACTTGAGGGAGTTGGAAGAGACGCAAGTCCAGAAAGATTCAGAGGTATTAGAATATTTGATATTTCTGATCTCACAAACCCCATACAAGTTGGTGCCGTTCAGACGTGTCGAGGATCGCACACGCACTCAATAGTTTCAGGTCCTAATGAAGATGGAAAAATTATTGTATATAACTCAGGGACAGGTAGTGTTAGAGATGAAGATGAAATGGAAATATGCGTTGGAAATGTTCCTGGAGACAAAAGAACAGCGCTTTTTAGAATTGACGTTATAGAAATTCCTGTTTCAGACCCATCCAAGGCAAGAATAGTATCTAGTCCAACAGTTTTTGCCGATGAGGAAACTGGTTCACTTGCAGGATTATGGCAAGGAGGTGATCATGGGGATGATACACAAGATACAAAAAGAACAGATCAGTGTCATGATATAACAGTCTTTCCTTCAGCAAATATCGCCGCTGGAGCATGTTCAGGCAACGGTATTTTATTTGATATAACAGATCCATATAACCCACAAAGACTTGATGTTGTTACTGACAAAGGTTTTGCATATTGGCATTCAGCAACATTTAACAACGATGGTACTAAGGTTATCTTCACAGATGAATGGGGTGGCGGTGGTCGAGCTAGATGTCGTGCCTGGGATCCACTGGATTGGGGCGCTGACGCAATATATGACATTGTTGATAATAAAATGGTATTTAAAAGTCACTATAAAATGCCTGCACCTCAGTTAGAAACAGAAAATTGTGTTGCTCACAATGGCTCAATTATTCCAATTCCAAATAGAGATATTTTTGTTCAAGCTTGGTACCAAGGCGGTTTATCAATTATGGACTTTACTGATTCTTCTAATCCTACTGAAATAGCTTATTTTGATAGAGGACCAATACTCGAAGATGTCCTCATCACTGGTGGTTATTGGTCAACATATTTTTATGATGGTTATATTTACGGAACAGAAATTACTAGAGGCCTAGATGTTTTCAAGTTAGTTCCAAGTGAATTTATAAGCGCAGAGGAAATATCTGCAGCAGCAAAGGCCTACCCTGCAAAAGGTCCTAGAGTTTTTAATCCTCAGCAGCAGGTTCCTATGACCTGGCCATCAACTTACTTAGAATAAACAATTGAGTGACAATTTTGACAAATATATCTACCTTACAGGTAGAGTAATTATTGGTTTGTACTTTTTAGTACCTGGTATATCTAAAGTACTTTCGTTTCCAGAATATATACAAATCGTCACAATAAACGAGGTTCCATTCCCTGCCTTTTCATTAATTTTAGTTATTTTATGTCAATTAATTTTTGGGACATCAATAATTTTAGGTCGATTTTTAAAGCTAGGTTCGCTGATTTTGGCAATCAACATAATTCTGTTTAATTTCTATATACATGACTTTTGGAATATTAATGATGTCATCAATCAAAAACATGAAATGCAAAATTTCATAAAAAACATTGCCATTCTTGCTGGGCTTTTAATACTCTACAAAACTCATGAAAGTAGCAATTGATTTTGGTATTTCAAATACTGATATTGCGGTAAGCAAGGATGCTAATGTAGATTTTTTTACACTTCCATCAAAAAAGATTGATCATTCAATGCTTGATGAAATTTTTAAACATTTAAATATTGATATTGATGATGTAGATAAAATTGCTGTTACAGGAGGGAAGTCAGATTCTCTTGAAAGTATTTATAAAAACGTTGAAGTCATAAAAATAAATGAAACAAATGCGATTGGTTGCGGTGCGATTGAAATTTACAATACACATGGGCCGTTTGTTGTTATTAGTGCCGGAACCGGAACAGCTTGCATTCATCATCAAAATGGAGAATTTAATTATATTGGTGGAATTGCCATCGGAGGTGGAACACTTCAAGGTTTTGGTAATTTAGTTTTAAATAGCTCATCAATAGATGAGATAACTAAAAAAGCTACATTTGGCGACAGAAAGAATATAGATCTATTAATTGGTGATGTTGTGAATGACATTGGGGTTTTAAATCCTTCAGTGACTGCATCTAATTTTGCTAAATTAAAGAAAAAAGATGATGTATCAGAGAATGATATTGCTGCTGCACTATTAAATATGATTGGAGAGGTTATTGGAACAATAGCCTATCTTAATGCATCATTATGTGGAATCAATAAAGTTCATTTTATTGGAAGAGTTTCAACAAACAAATATATTAAAAATGCAATTAACGAAAGGTTGAAATTAGCAGATATGCGAGGAATCTTTGAAGATAACAGAGAATATGGTACCGTAGTCGGTGCACTCAAACTTATAACGACAAATTAATGAAATTTTTTTATAATTCTAAGGTATGGAAGTAGTAACAGATAAGTCAGTAATCATAACATTTGCTATACCAGTATTCTTTTTGCTTATAGTAATTGAATATTTCTATGGTAAATACGTTGGTAAAAATACTTATCGACTTAATGATACGGTAACAAGCATTACTATTGGAATGATAAGTCGATTCCCTACCATGCTTAACCTTGGTGTTCAAAGTGTAATATTTGTTTATATCAGCACAAATCTTAATTTAGAGTTACTATCTGTAAAAAATCCATTTACATGGATAATAGCTTTCTTGTTATATGATTTGTCATACTATTGGATGCATAGAATGCATCATGAAATTAAGATTTTGTGGGCAACACACAGCGTACATCATCATGGTGAAGATTTTAATCTTGCAACAGCACTAAGACAAACCAGCACGGGTTGGTTATGGAAATGGATATTTTATATGCCGATGATACTGCTTGGTGTGCCTGTAGAAGTTTTTATTGCAGTTGCAGGTGTTAATTTAGTTTATCAATTTTGGGTTCATACTGAACATATTGGTCATTTAGGCTGGATGGAAAAAGTTTTCATCACCCCAATGAATCACGGAATACATCATGCTAAAAACAAAGAGTACATTGATGCCAACTACGGTGGTGTATTTATTATTTGGGATAGAATGTTTGGCACATATACAGCAGAAAGATCTGATTTAAAGCCAGTATATGGAACAGCTACTCCTTTAAATAGCTGGAATCCTCTTTGGGCAAACTTCCAAGTATTTTCAATAATGATTAAGGATACTATTAAAACTAAATCATGGCACGATAAGGTAAAGGTATGGTTCTCGCAAACATACTGGAGACCAGATGACTGCATCGAAGAAAAAAATCCAAATGATTTTTATAAGAAATTTAATCCTAAGGTAACTTCAGATATAAAAATATTTGGTTTCTTTCAAATGCTCTTTACAATCGCTGTGTCTGGATCAGTTCTAACATTTGTTTCATCTCACACTTATTTTGAGATTGCAGCATTTGGAATAATTATTGTATTTATATCTTCAATAACAGGTTATCTGATGCAAGCAAAAGTATTAGCATACCGAATGATATTGTTCTTTGCTTTCTTTACTATTCTTGGAATATATTATTTTGAATTTATAAGCTTAGAGTTGCTCTCTACTAAACTACTGTTAGCTCAGTTATATATGAATATATTGGCAGTGATTGCAACATACTCGATGCAATCACTACAAAATATAAAAATATTAGAAACTAAGTAATTTACTGAACGTCAAATCTATCTGCATTCATTACTTTATTCCAGGCAAATATAAAATCATTAGTAAATTTGTCGCTTGAATCATCTTCAGCATAAACCTCTACAATAGCTCTTAATTGAGAGTTTGATCCAAATACAAGATCTGATCTTGAGGCAGTTCTTATCTTTTCTCCTGACTTTCTATCAAATGCTTCATAGGAATTACCGGTTCCGTTTGGTTTCCATTGAACAGACATGTCAAGTAAGGTTTTGAAGTAATCATTACTTAGTTTGTTAGTATCTTCGGTGAAAACTCCATATCCATTCATACTTATGCCAAGAGATCTCATGCCCCCAACAATTACTGTCATTTCAGGCGCAGTTAAACCAAGAAGTTGAGCTTTATCAAGCATAATTTCTTCAGGCGCAGTGTTTACACCATTTGCATGGTAGTTTCTAAAGGCATCAGACTTAGGTTCAAGAACTTCAAAAGATTCAATATCGGTTTGTTCCTGTGAAGCATCGCCTCTTCCTGGAGTGAAAGGAACCTCTGCTCCGGATGCCATCTCTATAGCAACGTTACCAGCAAGTACAATAATATCAGCAACTGAAGCACCCGTTTCTTTCGAAATAGATTTATATATTTCTATTACTTTATTTAATTGATTTGGATTGTTAGCTTCCCAGTCTTTTTGTGGAGCTAGCCTAATTCTGGAGCCATTAGCACCCCCACGCATATCAGAGCCTCTAAAAGTTGATGCACTAGCCCAGGCGGTTTCAACCATTTCTTGTATTGATAACCCAGAATCAGTAATCATAGTTTTTACACTATCAACATCATAGCTTGTATCCCCAGAAGGAACTGGGTCTTGCCATATGAGTTCTTCTTCAGGCACTTCTGGCCCCATGTATCTAGTTTTTGGTCCCATATCTCTATGGAGAAGTTTGAACCAAGCTCTAGCAAAAGCGTCTGCAAATTCATTTGGATTTTCATGGAACCTTTTAGAAATTTTGTTATATTCTGGATCCATTCTTAAAGCCATATCAGCAGTAGTCATCATTGTTGGAACTTTCTTGCTTGCATCTTCTGCATCTGGTGCCATGTCTTCTTCTGTTTGGCCCACGGCATGCCAGATATGAGCGCCTGCTGGACTTTTTGTTAACTCCCATTCATATCCAAACAAGAGTTCAAAATAGCCATTATCCCATTTCGTTGGATTAGAAGTCCAAGCACCTTCAATACCACTTGTTATTGTGTCGCTTCCTACACCTGAACCATAATTACTTGTCCATCCAAAACCCATTTGTTCGAGTGGAGCGGCCTCAGGTTCAGATTGAACATTTTCCTCACCACCAGCTCCATGTGATTTACCAAAAGTATGCCCTCCTGCAACCAAAGCAACAGTTTCCTCATCATTCATAGCCATTCTTCCAAAGGTTTCCCTTATATCATGAGCACTGGCTAATGGATCTGGATTTCCATCAGGTCCCTGAGGATTTACATAGATTAAACCCATTTGCACTGCTGCCAATGGATTATCTAATTCTCTTTCTCCTTTATAGCGTTTACTTTCAAGCCATTCTGATTCAACACCCCAATGAATGTCTTCTTCAGGTCCCCATATATCTGGGCGACCTCCACTATAACCAAATGTTTCACCACCCATAGATTCAATGGCAACATTACCAGCTAATATAAGTAAATCAGCCCAGCTAATTTTCTTTCCATATTTTTGTTTTATAGGCCATAAAAGTCTTCTTGCTTTATCAAGATTTCCATTATCTGGCCAACTATTTAGAGGAGCAAACCTTTGCGCACCAGTACCTCCACCACCTCTTCCATCAGTATTTCTGTATGTGCCAGCTGCATGCCATGTCATCCTTATAAAAAAAGGTCCATAATGTCCATAATCTGCAGGCCACCAATCTTGAGAATCAGTCATTAAGTTATTCAGATCCTCTTTTAAGGCCTCATAATCAATCTTAGAAAACTCTTCCCTATAGTCAAAATCCCCATCCATTGGGTTTGATTTTGTATCGTGTTGATGAAGAATATTTAAATTTAATTGATTTGGCCACCAATCTTTATTTGATGTACCACTGGAACTATGGGTGGTCATTGCCCCATGCATTACGGGGCATTTTCCCTCAGTTTTATTAGTCATGCGTGAATCTCCTTTAAAGTGTGCGATTAAAAAGTATTTAGTAAATATACTACTAAAAAAAGTAAAAAAAAAGTCTAAAAATTGTTCTTAAATGGTGGAGCTACGCGGGATCGAACCGCGGACCCCCTGCTTGCAAAGCAGGTGCTCTCCCAGCTGAGCTATAGCCCCACATTGGGTTGAAGTATTGTACTGTATAGAAAAATTTTTTGTATACTTAATCTATATTCTTTTTGTTATTGACTGGTGCAAGTTTTGATGACTGATATGCCCCTGGTGCCGGGCTTTTGTTGCTCTTTCCGGAATAAGCTTTTGAGCGCATTTTGTATTTATTAAATACTACAAAAAGAAGATAAAACCAAAAACCATTAACAATAGGCTCTACAAGAGCATCAATAGCTGCTAGATTTAATGGAGCTCCAGTTAATAATCTGTTACAAACCATTGCAATAAAAATATGGCCAATGGTATATAAAATTGCTAAATATAGTCCCAATTTAGCATTAGATAAAAACGTAATAGAATTATTGTTAATTTTCTTTTCAATGTTTGTCTTAATATAGACAAGAAGGAAATAAAACCAAAAACCATTAATAATAGGCTCTACAAATGCATCTGCAGCTGCCATATTCAATGAAGCGCCAGTGATAATCCTGTTACAGGTCATTGCAATAAATATGTGACCTACTGTGTAAATAACAGCTAATATTATGCTGTCATATTTTACAACTTGAGTGTCATCATACTTTAGGAAATTTCTCATACTGTTATTTTACTTATTTTAAAAAAAGGGGCAATAAATTGCCCCTTTAACTTTAGGGGTATGCGCTGCACCCCTCTCTCCTAAAAAATTACTAAAAGTTGTATGAAAAACCAACTTTCATTGTTTGTGGTTTTTGTGATCTAGCTCCTTCTGAGGGTGCTCTTGAAATTAAATCTTCACTATCAAGTGCATTTTCAAGAATTAGATACACACTCATTGAATCATTTAGAGCCTTTCTAAGATTTAAGTCTAAATAGCTATGAGATTCAATTTTGTTATAGACTCCGCAAGCTGCAAGCGAACAAGAACCTCCAACACGAACAAATCTTGCATTTCCACTAAGACCACTATCATTGATAAACCCTACAACGATAGAGCTTTGTGAATCAGGGATATATGGTAAATCATCTCCAGCAGCTACAGTACCAAAATAGTCACTGTCTGAACTATTTTTAAATGTAGCATCTGTACTTGTGAAATTAACTGAAATTGGGTACGTAACATCATAGTTGCCCTGCAACAACCAAGATCCAGTGAACTCAAGACCGGATACTTCAGCTTCACCACCACTAAATACTGCTGATTCGTCTGGATTACATGAGGCGCCACTTACTAAAGTACATTCAGCTGCTAATCTTGAATAATCACTTGCAAAGTAGAAAGCTTCAATATTTGTAGTTCCCTCTGAATATCTTACGCCAAGCTCCATGTTGTCAGCTTCTTCTGGATCAGCACCGAACATTGGAGTCATTCCTTCATGGAATCCAGCAACCAAAGTCATTGTGTCGTTAAGATCATATGTAGCACCAATACTTGATGTTGTATGATCGTTATAAGCCATTGTATCTCTAACATCTGCAGGCCCAATTCTAACTTCTGTTAAATTTGGCCCAGCTGCATCTGACCATCTTCTATGACGTTGATCATAGTCTTCTGATCTGTAACCTACTGTTAGAGCAAGCTTACCAAAATCCATAGTATCTTCTAAGTAATATGAAGTTGCGCTTGACTCTCTTAATCTGTTATTGCTGCCACTAAGGCCAACGTAACCGTAAAGAGCTGATAAGGATCCATCTGCAGACTGATCAGCGTATTCGTGAGCCTGAACTCTACTCTCTGAATCTTCCATATCTCTATAGCCAATAGTAAGTGCATGTATACCAATTTCTGTTGAAATTCTAAATTGATAGCCTTCGTTTTTATAAAATCTATTATTATGTTTATATTCTATTTGAACAGGTAGTTCACCATCTAGAATAGCTTGAGCATTTGTACTTCCATTATTTGCATTACTTATTAGTTCGTTAATATCATCATCCTCACCATGAGCTTTCAAATTATTAAAGTCACTCACTTTAAACCAGTCTCTGTGATAGTCGTTTTGCCATGATGTAAATACAACATTAAAGTTATCAAAATCACCAACATACGTTAAAGATGTCTGTTCTCCGTCATTCATCATTTCATCGTATGCTGTCGCTCCGTATCTCATTCTAGGATTAGACATAAAACTTTCTTGAGAAAGACCAACATATGATTGATCTGAATTTTCATCAAGATCTACTCTTTTTAATGTCAATGTATGATTGCCAGAACTATATCTTGCTTTAATCATAAGATCTGATTTATCAAAACCAGTATCGCCACCAACATTTGCAATTGAATCAAAACCATCACTTGAATGTTCGTGTACTTCTACTAATGCACCAAAGTTTCCTTGAGTAGCGCCATAATATGCATGAGTTCTTGCCATTCCGTTTTCACCAATTTCTTGCACAAACTTACCTGAATTTACTTCTGGTATTGGTGTACTTATTAAGTTAATAGCCCCGCCGATTGTCTGCGGTCCTTGCGATACAACAGCTGGTCCTTTCAATACTTCTACAGAATGAATTCTTGCAGTAGTTGGGAAATAGTATGCTGCTGAGGAAGTGTATGGAGAAGGAGCTACTAAAACACCATCTTCCATAATTGTTACTTTTCCAGACCTTTCAATAGCAGTTCCTCTAATTGAGATATTTGGTCTTAAAC
>CACECK010000001.1 GCA_902557965.1 uncultured SAR86 cluster bacterium | reverse complement strand
CTCCAGGTACATGGAATTTATTTGACTCAACATCAAATTCACAAGAACTAATAAATTATATTAGTACAGCTCAAGAAACTTTTGTAGATGTAGAACTTCATGTTCTAGATTTTGTTATGACAGGTACTGTTAACGATTTAGAAGTTGCAACTGGCTTTCAAATGAGAAAAGAACATCATGATGTTGCAAGAAATGATGATTCGATAGCTGGCTTTGATGCAAATGGAAATCTTGCTGTACCAGCTGATTTAATCTTCTTGGGTGGTGGTATTGAAACTAGTGCAAGTAGATCAGCATATGCAATCTTTGCTGAAGCAGCTAAACAAGCTTCTGAAAGAGTTGAACTAAGGGGTGCTATTAGGTATGAAAAATTAGAATCTGATAGCTCTATTAATCCAAAGGTTTCTATCAGAATGCAAGCAAATGATAACTTAGTATTGAGAGGTTCTTTAAGCACATCTTTCAGAGAGCCATCATTGTCTCAATTAAATCAATCAAGTGTTGGTCTTCAAGGTATCCAAGACTTTGATGCTGCTGGTAATGCAGTTGGGCAACCAAGTTTTATAAGAATAGCTCAAGCTTATAGCTCTGATTTAATCCCAGAAGAATCAACTAACATGAATATTGGGGCTATATGGACTCCAAATGATCAATTTTCTGCAAAATTTGATTACTGGTCGATTGACTATACAGATGTTATTACAATTGAAAGTGCTCAAGGTAAAGTTATAGCTGATCCTAGTGGCCCTGACGTAGTAAGGCTGGTTGATGGAACATTGATTGGTGTAACAACAAGGTACAAAAATGCTTCTGAAATAGACACTGATGGATATGATATAGAAGCTTCTTATAACTTTGAGTCAAGACTTGGAGATATAACTCTTGGAATAAATAGAGCTCATATGTTGTCATACGAGATACCTGCTGCTGGCGGTGGCTCGAAAGATGTTCTTGGTTTATTTAATCATGATAATTTTGCTCGATCACTACCAGAAACAAAAACCGTGATAAGCGCATCATTGGTTAATGGTCAACATTCTATGTCAGCTTTTTATAGAATGATCTCAGATTATAAGACTACAAATGTTCCAAATGCATTTGCAACAAGCGTAGGATTAGGTCAAGACATTGACGAGTTCAATGTTTTAGATCTTAAGTATTCTTATTCATTTGATATGGATGACTCAAATTTAAGTCTATCCTTTGGAGTGAAGAATGCTACTGATGAGGGAGCACCGTTCTTCTATGACTCTGCTAATTTCAATTATGATCCAAGGCAGCATGATCCTAGAGGAAGAATTGTTTATATGGGAGTTAAGTACTCTAGATAAACGTACCTAATGCATTAAAAAGGCAACTAATCAGTTGCCTTTTTTTATTCCTAAATAATATCTATAAATATAGACATAAACCAAATTCATCATTAAACTACGCATCTAAGAAATATGGCTAATTCAAAACAAGCAATTAAAAGAGCAAAGCAAAATGCTGAAACATACAAGTTAAGGCATGCTCAAAGATCAATGGTAAGAACTGCTGTCAAAGCCGTTCGAGCTAGCATTGATGCCAATGATGTTGATAAAGCAAAGGAACTACTTAAAAGCGCTGAAAAAATTATCGATTCTTCAGCATCAAAGAAAGTAATTCACAAAAACGCAGCTGCTAGAACTAAAAGCAGATTATCAAAAGCAATCAAGAGTTTAAGTTAATTTTTAAAAATTTCTGTTTCTAACTTACTAAGAAGTTTATTCACACCCTCGCCTGTCGCTGCAGATATCATAAAAATATCATTTTCATTAATACTTAGGTGCTCTTGAATTTCTTTTTTTATATTTTTTATATCTTCTTTTAAAAGAAGATCGATTTTATTACAAACAACCCATGAAACTTTTTGAGTAAGATTGTCCTTGTATGCTTCTAACTCTTTTCTCAGTAATCTAATCTGCTTCATTGGATTAAGGTCATCGGATGGGAATAGGTCTACAAATATTAATAATAATCCAGTTCTTGATATATGCTTTAGAAATTTTATTCCCAAGCCTGCGCCTTCTGAAGCTCCTTCTATTAAACCTGGAATGTCTGCTATTACGTAACTAGATTCTGTACCTTTTATTGTTCCAAGGTGAGGTCTTAATGTTGTAAAAGGATAGCTTCCAATTTTAGGCTTCGCAGATGAAACAAAGTTTAAAAATGTTGATTTACCCGCATTTGGAAATCCTACCAAACCAACATCAGCTAGTGATTTTAACTCAAGTCTTAAGGAGCGTATTTCTCCTTTAAAACCTGGTGTAGATTTTCGTGGTGCTCTATTTGTAGATGATTTAAATCTAGCATTACCATGGCCGCCCTCGCCACCTTTTACGATTAGATAATCAATATTTTCATCAGTACAATCTATTAATTCCTCATTTGTAAGATTGTCATATATCACCGTACCCCTAGGGACGTTAATAAATAGATCTGAGCCAGCTGAACCAGATTTATTTTTACCAGAACCTCGTTGACCATTTTTTGCTTCAAAAACTTTTCTGTTTTGAAAATCTATAAGTGTATTTGAATTTTGATTTACTTTGAAAAATACATCACCGCCCTTGCCACCATCTCCACCATCAGGTCCGCCAAATGGAATATATTTTTCTCTTCTGAAGCTTGATGCCCCAGAACCCCCATCTCCTGCCCTTACTTCGAGATAGGCCTCGTCAATGAAGTTCATGAAATTTAGTTATTGAGGAATAACGTTAGCTGTTTTTCTTTTCTTTGGACCTTTGTAAGTAAATTGAACCATTCCTGCAGCTTTTGCAAAAAGAGTATCGTCTTTACCAATGCCAACATTTAAGCCAGGATGAGTATTAGTACCACGTTGTCTAATCAATATTTCACCAGCTTTAACAACTTGGCCACCAAACCTTTTTACTCCAAGTCTCTTGGAGTTGGAATCTCGACCGTTTTTACTTGATCCACCTGCTTTCTTATGTGCCATTTTAGCTCTCTAGTTTTATGTTCTTAATCTCAATCTGAGTATGTTTTGCTCTGTGCCCAACCTTTCTCATGCTATGTTTTCTTCTTCTAAATCTAAGAATCGAAATTTTTTCAGACTTTACAACATCTTTTACTTCTGCAGTTACTTTAACATTAGTTAGGTATGGTTGTCCTACCTCAACTTTATCGCCATCGACATACAAAAGAACATTGTCAAATGTAATCTTTTTACCAACTTCATCTTTAGTAAGATCAATCGATAGGACCATGCCTTTTTCGACTTTGTGTTGTTTACCACCTGTTTCAATTACCGCGTACATAATATAATCCTTTAAAGCTCGCAAAATATACGCTTTAATGAAGAAATTATCAATACTTATATATAATTTTGACCTATTTTATACTTTAAAATGAATTCAATGCAGATGTTAAAAAAGGAAATAAACCTTGTTGAAAAAATGATCAGAAAGGATGTTGCTACAGAGGCAACAGTCAAAAATCTTTACGAGCATATATTCAAGTCAAACGGAAAGAAAATACGGTCTAGGCTTAACTTAATTTCTTCATCTCTTCATAGAAATAAAAACAAAATCCATAGAATTAGACTTGCCGCAATAATAGAGCTTCTGCATACAGCTACCCTAGTTCATGATGATGTTGTAGATGATTCTTCGATTAGAAGAGGAAATAGATCAGTGAATAATATTTGGTCAAATGCTCATGGAGTGCTTATAGGTGACTACATTTATTCAAAAGCATTTATGTATATGGTTGACATCGGAAACCAGCAAATACTTCAAGAGCTTTCTAACGCCACAAATGATATTTCTCAAGGAGAATTGATTCAATTAGATGCTATTAATAATAAAGAAATAACGTTAAATAAATTAAAAAAAATAAGTTATTTCAAAACTGGAAGATTATTTGAAGCATCAGCTAAAACAGGAGCAATACTAGCAGAAGCAAATAAAAAATATATTGAAAATATTAGTAAGTGTGCAAAAAATATTGGAATATTATTTCAAATCAAAGATGATCTTTTAGACTATTCAACTAACCTTAAAACTGGCAAGCCTCAGTTTCAAGATCTCAAAGAAGGTAAGATAACTTATCCATTTTTCTATGCATATAAGAATGCAAATAATAAACAAAAAGAAATTCTAATAAACAGCCTTGGAAATAAAAAAGTACAAACCCTAAAGATACTAGAGCTCATAGAAAAGCTTAATGGAATTAAGAAAACTGAAGACTTGGCAAAACAATTTTATAAAAATGCGATAATCTTTGCTAAAGAGATTCATAATATTGAAGTACAAAAAGAAATGATAGAATTAACAAATACAGCATTTAATAGAGAAAAATGACATTTGTGCCACAAAATAATTATTCAAAACATGATCTTATAGACTGTGCAAATGGTGATCTATTTACAAAAGATGGTGATGGAAGACTTCCTTCAGACGAAATGTTAATGTTTGACGAAATAAAAAATATTGATGATTTTGGAGGAGCATACGAGAAAGGTTCTATTGATGCAAGATTACAAATTCACCCAGATTTATGGTTTTTTAAATGCCATTTCAAAACAGACCCTGTTATGCCTGGCTGTCTTGGCCTAGATGCGATGTGGCAGCTTTTGGGCTTTTACCTATTATGGTCTGGGCTGCCTGGAGTTGGAAGAGCTCTTGGAGCTGAAAATGTTAAATTCTTTGGGCAAGTTCTACCTTCAGCTAAAGAAGTTAGGTATAAAGTTGATATCAAAAGAGTTATAAATAGAGGTGCAATTCTTGGATTGGCAGATGGTGAGATGTTTGTAGATGATAAGAAAATCTACAGCGCTGATAAGCTTAAGGTAGGTTTATTCAAGGATCCGAGTAATTTCTAATGAAGAAGGTAGTAGTAACAGGTGTTGGAATTAAGTCTTGTATAGGACATTCATATAATGATGTTCTTAGCTCTCTTCAAAATGGATACTCAGGCATCACGTTTAATGACACATATTCTGAGATGGGTTTTAGAAGCTGTATTTCAGGTTCAATAGAGATTGATTTATCTCAACATATAGATAGAAAACTTCTAAGATTTATGGGTGAATCAGCAGGATATTCTTATTTGGCTACTAAAGATGCCCTTGAAATGGCCGGTATTAATGAAAAAGATCTTGATTCTCCAAAAATTGGGATTGTTGCTGGCTCTGGAGGCTCTTCTACAAGAATTATGGTTGCAAATGGAGATATTGCTAGAGAGAAAGGTCCAAAAAGAATAGGTCCTTATGGCGTTACTAGAAGTATGTCGAGCTCAATATCTGCAATAATTTCAACTGCGTTTAAGCTTAAAGGTATTAACTACTCAATCTCATCTGCTTGTGCTACAAGTGCACATTGCATAGGTCATGCTGCAGAGCTTATAAAAAGTGGTCAGCAAGATGTTGTAATAGCAGGTGGAAGCGACGACGAACATTGGAGTTCATCATGTCTTTTTGATGCAATGGGAGCGTTATCGTCTAATTTTAACTCTTCACCAGAAACTGCTTCCAGGCCATACGATATAAATAGAGATGGTTTTGTGATCTCTGGTGGTTCAGGAATGGTTATCCTTGAAGACGAAGAACATGCTAAAAAACGAGGCGCAAATATCCTTGGAGAAATTTCTGGATATTACGCTAATTCAGATGGGTACGATATGGTTGCACCCTCAGGAGAAGGTGCTGCGCGATGCATGATTGGCGCAATAGATGCTGGTAAATCTGATATAGATTACATAAATACTCATGGTACAAGTACACCTGTAGGTGATATTGCAGAGCTAAATGCAATAAATGAAGTTTTCGGTTCAAAGTCTCCTGCTGTTAGCTCAACAAAATCAATGACAGGTCATTCGCTTGGTGCTACAGGAGCTCATGAAGCAATATATTCATTAATGATGTTAAATGAAGGTTTTATTGCACCAACAATAAATGTAGATGAATTATGCGATGAAGCTAAAAGCATAGATATTGTTACTGAAACAAGAGATATTCAAATAAATACTGTCCTTAGTAACTCATTTGGTTTTGGTGGGACTAATGCCAGTCTTGTTATAAGTAAATACTAATATAGTTTTAGTAAAGATTCTTTTGTGTAGGGAATTAAATCTTCTAATCTTCCTTCTTTCATCTTAATTACCCATTCTGGATCAGCTATCAGGGCCCTTCCCACAGCAATTAATTCATACTTATCCTTTGAAATATCCTCTATGGCTTTATCAATGCTGGTTGAGTTTGCCGATGCCATCATGTCAATGAAATCTGTATCCAAGCCAACACTGCCTACTCCAATGGTAACAATATTTGAAATTTTTTTTGTCCAATATGCCAAGTTTTCATCAGAATCATTGAATTCACTCTCCCAAAATCTTCGCATACTAGAATGTAAGTAATCTAATCCTGCTTTTACTGGTGGAAGAATTATTTTCTCAAGCTCTTGAGGTGAATTTGCAAGCTTTGCATTAAAGTCATGTTGTTTCCATTGAGAAAATCTTAGTCCAACTATGAAATTATCACTTACCCTAGATCTTACAGCTTCAACTATTTTCGTTACAAACTTTGATCTGTTTTCAATTGTGCCTCCGTATTGATCCTCTCTTACGTTCGTACCTTCCCAAAAGAAATTATCAATTAAATATCCATGAGCCCCATGGATTTCCACTCCATCAAAACCTAATTCCTCACAAAACTCGGCATCAGAGGCATATGCATCAATAGTCTCATTGATATCATCTAGTGACATCTCATGAGCAACTTTTTTTCCAGGTTTAACTAAACCAGATGCTGTATATCCTGGTACATCAGGGTCTGGTCCCATGCCTAATTTCCTAAAACCGCCACAATGCCATAGCTGTGCAATAACAGACCCATCTTTCTCTTTTATTGAACTTACCACCTTCTTCCAGCCATCTCGCGCTTTTTGTGAATCAAGTCTTGGCACATTAGGATAAGCGCTAGAAGCTTTATGACTTACTTCAATACCCTCAGTTATAATTAGGCCAACCTCTCCCTCGGCCCTTCTTTCATAATATTTAGCAACCTCTTCAGTTGGAATTCCATTAGGAGATTGATTTCTAGTCATTGGAGCCATAACTACCCTGTTTCTTAAATTTATATTTTTTAATTTATAAGGTTCAAATAACATCTTTAATTCTCATCATTAAATTTTGATTCTCTCCAAGGGAAAAAAGCTGGGAAGTCCTTACTAATTTTATTAGTAAAATTTGGTTTCCTCTTTTCTAAAAATGACATTACACCCTCTTTTGCGTCATCAGATGCTCCTCTGAAATCTATAAGCTTACTCTCCATCACATGAGCATTTTCAGGATCAATATCTGATGAGTAGTTCCATAGCATATGTCTCGTCATAGCAACTGAAACCTGAGCAGAGTTATCAGTAAATTTTTTTGCTAGTTGAATAGCAGTCTTTATTAATTCTTCCTCGTCATCTACTAAATAATTTACTAGTCCGTATTTATGGCCTTCTTCAGCGCTAAAGAGCTCACCTGAATAACATAATTCAAGAGATTTTGAGACACCAACTAATTTTGGAAGAAACCAACTTGCACATCCATCTGGAACAATACCTCGTCTTGCAAATACAAATCCATATCTTGCTGATTTGTGAGCAACCCTTATGTCGGCTGCAAGTTGCATAGTTGCTCCAACTCCAACAGCATCTCCATTGCATGCAGCTATAACAGGTTTTAAAGAATTATATATCCTTAGAGCAAGGATACCCCCAGCATCTCTTCTAAAGTCAGATTCAAACCTACCTCTTGTATCAAAGCTTTTATCAAAAGTTTTTTCACCAGAAGATAAATCAGCTCCAGCACAAAAAGCTCTTCCTGAACCTGATATTACAAGAGATTTAAGACGGTCATGTGCATCAACATAATCTATGGCATCAAGCATATCTTCTAACATCTGCATGTTGAATGCATTGAGCTTTTCAGGTCTGTTTAATTTTAAAATTGCAACTGAATCTTGCTCGTCAAGAGTAATAGTTTTGTAGTCTTTTAACAAAATTTGTTAAAAAGGAATATCGTCATCTGATAATCCAGGTCCGCTGTCATCCTCAGGGAAAGGAGTGTCAGAAGAAGTATCTTGTTGAGACCCAGAATCATTAGAATTTCTTGATCCTAGCATTGTTAACTGATTGCCAAGAATTTCAGTTGTCCATCTGTCTTTACCTTCTTTATCTTGCCATTTTCTTGTTTGAATTTTTCCTTCAACATAAACACTAGATCCTTTATCAAGATATCTTTCAGCAATTTCAGCCAAGTTTCCAAAAAAAACTACTCTGTGCCATTCGGTTTTGTCTCTATTTTCTCCACTTTCTTTGTCTTTCCATGACTCTGTAGTAGCTATAGATATATTAGCCACAGCTGTTTGAGTGGCTGTATATCTCATTTCAGGCTTTTGGCCTAAATTTCCAACTAAAATTACTTTATTTACTCCTCTGCTCATAATTACCTCTTATAATATGTTAGAAGTTTAACCTAATTTAATTTTTTCATCACGGAATTTTTATTTCATATGGATAGTATTTTTATCAAAGGCGCTAGGACGCATAATTTAAAGAACATAAGTCTTGAGATACCTAGAAATAAAATTATAGTAATAACAGGTTTATCTGGATCAGGTAAATCCTCGCTGGCTTTTGACACCCTTTATGCAGAAGGACAAAGAAGATATGTAGAATCATTATCAACATACGCGCGAAGATTTCTTTCAATGATGGAAAAGCCAGATGTTGATCAAATTGAAGGACTTTCTCCTGCAATATCCATTGAACAAAAAGCAACATCTCATAATCCCCGTTCTACTGTTGGAACAGTCACAGAAGTCTATGACTATTTAAGGTTATTATTTTCAAGAATTGGAACTCCTGTATGCCCTGATCACAACGAAGAACTTAAAGCTAAGACTGTTTCAGAGATTTGTGATGAGATCCTCAAAATAAAAGAAAATTCAAAAATTATGCTTTTAGCGCCTGTTGTCAGAGGTAAAAAAGGTGAGCATTTAGCGATTTATGAGGATCTAAGAAAAAGCGGTTATGTTCGAGTTAAAGTAAATGGAGTCATCTATCCAATAGAAGAATTTCCAGAACTTGAAAAGAATAAAAAACATGACATTGCAGCTGTCATTGATAGATTGGTTATTAAAAAAGATGATGGGATTAGATCAAGGATCTCAGAATCGATAGAAACATCTCTTCAGTTATCTGATGGACTTATTGAAATTGAAAACATTGATAGCGGCAAACAGATGCTTTTTTCATCAAACTTTTCTTGCTCACATTGTGGTTATGCTGTTCCAGAACTTGAGCCGAGAATGTTTTCTTTTAATAACCCATATGGTGCGTGTGCAAAATGTGATGGATTAGGGGTTATACAATTCTTCAATGAAAAAATGTTGATACAAGATGTAGATGTATCAATAGCTAATGGAGCAATTAAAGGTTGGACTAGAAGAAATAGATTTTATTATTATCAACTAAGGTGTCTAAGTGCTCATTTTGATTTCACATTAACTACAAAATGGAAAGATTATTCTCAAGAAATAAAAGACATTATTCTTTGGGGAACAAAAGAAAAAATAGATTTTTCACATAGGTTCAGAAGCGGGAGTAGAATTGTTAGAAAACATCGTTTTGAAGGAATAATACCAAGTACTGAGAGGAGATTTAAAGAGACAGATTCAGAATATATAAGGAACGAATTAGCTAAGTTAATGTCAGAAAGCTCTTGCGATGAATGCGGTGGCTCAAGATTAAATACTCACTCAAGAAATGTTTTTATAAACAAAACTCCTATTCATAAAATTACAAGTATGCGAATTAATGATTCCTTGGAGTTCATTAAAAATATGGATCTAAGGGGAGCAAAGAAAAAAATTGCTGAAAAAATAATCAAAGAAATAACTGATAGGCTCTCCTTTCTCGAAGATGTTGGTCTAAATTACTTAACTCTTGACCGAAGTGCAGAGACACTATCTGGTGGTGAGGCACAAAGAATTAGATTAGCTAGTCAAATAGGATCAGGATTGGTTGGAGTTACTTATGTGCTTGATGAGCCCTCAATTGGACTACATCAACGAGATAATACTAAACTCATTAAAACACTAAATAATTTGAAAGACCTTGGAAATACTGTAATTGTCGTAGAACACGACGAAGAAGCTATTAGGTCAGCTGACCACATAATAGATATTGGTCCAGGTGCAGGTAAGCACGGAGGTGAGATTTGTGCGCAAGGCGATATAAAGACTATCTTACAAAACAAAGATTCTATAACTGCAAAATATCTTTCTGGAAAAAGACAAATTAAGATTCCAAAAAAAAGAACAAAAATTAAGAATGAGAAACTAAAAATTGTTAATGCTCATGAAAATAATCTAAAAGAGATAACTGTTGAAATCCCCATTGGTTTATTTACCTGTGTAACTGGCGTATCTGGCTCAGGTAAATCATCATTAATTAATCAAACTTTGCTTCCAATAAGCTCTTTTATTTTGAATAAATCAAAACTTTCCAAAGAGATAAAATGTGAAAAAATAGAAGGATTGGATCATCTTGATAAGGTCATAAGTATCGATCAATCTCCAATTGGGAGAACTCCCAGATCAAATCCTGCCACTTATACTGGCTTATTCTCACATATCCGTGATCTTTTATCCCAAACCGTTGAAGCTAGGTCAAGAGGATATAAACCTGGTAGATTTAGTTTTAATGTTAAAGGTGGGCGTTGTGAGGCATGTCAGGGGGATGGAATGATAAAAGTAGAAATGCATTTCCTGGCTGATGTATATGTTAAATGTGACGTATGCGATGGGAAGCGATATAACGAACAAACTTTAGAAGTAAAATTCAAAGAAAAAAATATTAATGAAATATTAAATATGACTGTAGAAGAAGCTTTAGAGTTTTTTGATGCTCACCCTTCTATTAAAAAGAAGCTTGTGACCTTAAGTGATGTTGGTCTTGGTTACATAACTTTAGGCCAATCTGCTTTAACTTTATCTGGAGGAGAAGCTCAAAGGATAAAACTAGCAAAAGAGTTATCTAAGAGAAGTACTGGAAAGACATTGTTTGTATTAGACGAACCCACTACCGGATTGCACTTTGCAGATATTGAGTTACTTTTAGGAGTATTGAATAGGCTCAAAGATCAAGGCAATACTGTTGTTGTTATTGAGCATAATCTTGATGTTGTAAAGACAGCTGATTGGATAATAGACTTAGGTCCAGAAGGTGGAAGTGACGGAGGTCAAATTGTTGCTGAGGGAACTCCCGAAGATGTTGCTAAAGTTAAAAAATCTTTTACTGGTAACTTTTTAAAAACAATGTTGTCTTAAGCAGCAGACTCTTCTTCTGGAGTGCTCTCATCTGAAGGATTAGTATTATCAGTATTTCTATCAACTAACTCAATATAAGCCATATCAGCTTTATCGCCAGGTCTAAATCCAGCTTTAATTATTCTTGTATAGCCACCTTTGCGATCTTTTGCATTAATAGATACTTCTGTAAAAAGCTTTGCTACAGCACTATCAGATCTAAGTTTGTTAAAAACATGTCTTCTGTTGGCAACAGTATCATCCTTTGCCATTGTGATAAGAGGTTCGATAAAACCTCTTAATTCTTTAGCTTTAGGTAGAGTAGTTTTAATAATATCTTGCTCAATCAAAGCAATAGCAAGATTTTTAAATAATGCTTTTCTGTGAGCAGAATTTCTATTAAGTTTTCTTCCTGATTTTCTATGTCTCATTTTTTATCCTACTGGAGGCCAGTTTTCCACATTCATTCCTAATGAAAGCTCTTTCGAAGCTAACACATCTTTAATTTCATTAAGTGATTTTTTACCTAAGTTTGGTGTTTTTAAAAGATCGAATTCTGATCTATGTATTAGGTCGCCGATTAGGAATATACTTTCTGCTTTTAAACAATTAGTAGATCTTACAGTTAATTCAAGTTCTTCGATTGATCTTAGAAGAATAGGATCAAAGTCATTCTGATCTTTCTTAGCTTCTTGTTCAGCAATTGCATCTAAGTCAACAAAAGCGCTTAGTTGTTGCTGAAGAATTGTTGCTGAGTGCTCGATAGCCATTTTTGGATCAAGCGTACCGTCAGTTTCTAGCTCAACAATTAATTTATCTAAGTCTGTTCTTTTTCCTGATCTTGCATTGTCAACAGTGTAGGAAACTCTTCTGACTGGACTGTATGATGCATCAACTTTAAGAGCTCCAATTACTCTATCTTCATCATCTCTTAAATCAGCAGGTTCATACCCTCTTCCAGTTTTTACTGTGAGAGTCATTTTGAGATTTACTTTGTCTACAATTGTTGCAACATGAAAATCCTGATCAACTAGCTCCACATTTCCTGGTGCTTCAAAGGATGAAGCTAAAACATCACATGGTCCTTTCACATCCAGCGTAACCTCAGCAGTATCACCTTCAATGAGGTTAATAGGCATGTCTTTTATGTTTAACAGAATGTCTATGACATCCTCTCTAATGCCTTCTATGGTGCTATATTCGTGGGATATACCATCTATAGCAACGTCTGTTACTGCTGCTCCTGGCATTGAAGATAAAAGAATTCTTCTAAGAGCATTACCAAGTGTGTGTCCAAAACCTCTTTCTAATGGTTCTAAAGTGACCTTAGATAGAGTTGGTGATACATCGTCAACTTGTATTTCAGTTGGTACTAATAGATCTATTACTGATGTTTGCATAATTTTCTCCGCCTTTAGTTTATTTTGAGTAAAGCTCAACAATAAGATTTTCGTTTATTTCTGTACCTAGATCAGTTCTGTCAGGAACAGATTTAAATACCCCTTTAAATTTAGTTTCGTCAACTTCTAGCCAATCACATTCTTCTCTTGTTGCTGCTATTTTAAGTGCTGCAGATATTCTGAGATGGCTTTTCTTTGACTCTCTTACTTCAATTTCATCACCAGCCTGCACTTGAAATGATGGTATATTAACAACTGTGCCGTTTACCATAAAAGCCTTATGTGAAACCATTTGTCTTGCTTCAGCTCTTGTAGAACCAAATCCCATCCTGTAGACAACATTATCTAATCTTTTTTCAAGTAAACTGAGTAAATTTTCTCCCGTATTACCCTTTAATGAAGCTGCCTTTTTATAATAGTTTCTAAATTGCTTTTCTAAAACTCCATACATCCTTCTTACTTTTTGCTTCTCTCTTAATTGAAGTCCGTAATCAGATAGTCTTCCTCTTCTTGCGCCATGCACACCAGGAGGAGTGTCCATATTGCATTTAGATTCTATTGCTCTAACTCCGCTTTTTAAGAATAAGTCTGTACCTTCTCTTCTTGATAATCTTAGTGATGGTCCTCTATATCTAGCCATTTAATACTCCGTTAAACTCTTCTTTTTTTGGATGGTCTGCACCCATTATGAGGAAGAGGTGTTACATCTGTAATACTTTTTATTTTTAATCCACATGCGTTCAATGACCTTATGGCAGACTCTCTACCGCCACCAGGACCTTTTACTTTTACATCTAGATTTATCATTCCAAATTCTTTAGCGGCATTACCTGCTTTGTCTGCTGCTATTTGAGCTGCAAATGGCGTGCTTTTTCGTGAACCTTTAAACCCACTTCCGCCCGATGTTGCCCAACAAATTGTATTTCCTTGCTTATCCGTTATTGTGACAATAGTATTGTTAAAGGATGAGTGGATGTGAGCCACTCCATCAGTAACAATTTTTTTATTCTTTTTACCTTTTGCTGCCATAATTATCCTCGCATTGGCTTTTTAGCCCCTTTCCTTGTTCTTGCATTATTTTTAGTATTTTGACCTCTAGTAGGTAGTTTTCGTCTGTGCCTAATACCTCTATAACTAGCCAAATCCTGTAATCTTTTTATGTTGGTGCTTATGTTTCTTCTTAAATCACCTTCAACAACATATGCTGCAATTGCTGATCTGATTCCTTCAATTTCTTCTTCAGATAAATCAGATATTTTTCTCGTGTAATCGATCTTTAAATCTACGCAGATGTTTTGAGCTGTTTTTCTTCCAATACCAAAAATATGCGTTAATGAAATTTCTACGTGCTTGTTTTCTGGAATATTTACGCCTGCTATTCTAGCCATATCTTATCCTTGTCTCTGTTTGTGTTTAGGATCTGAACTGCATATCACATACAGAACCCCATTTCTTCGAACTATTTTGCAATTTCTACAAATCTTTTTTACTGATGCTTTAACTTTCATATTACCTTTTATAATTTTTAATATTGGCTTTTTTCATTAAAGATGCATACTGTGATGACATCATATGTGACTGGACTTGAGCCATAAAATCCATAAGCACAACAACTATAATCAAAACTGAAGTACCTCCAACAGAAATAGTTGGTGAAATTCCAGCAAAATTGATAAGCGCTAATGGCAATAGACAAATAAGTGTTAGGTATATTGCTCCAAAAACCGTTAATCTTGCTAAAACAGAGTCGATATAATTTGCTGTTTGTTCGCCAGGCCTTATACCTGCAATATATGCTCCTGATCTTTTAAGATTGTTTGAAACATCTTTAGTATCGAACGTTAGTGCAAGCCATATGAAACAAAAACTAATAATCAGGCCTGCAAAAACTAAAATATATAGAGGCTGGCCAGGATTGAGAGCTAAAGAAAAACTTTGAAGAAAACTTAATGATTCATTTTCACCAAACCATGTTGATAATGATGCTGGAAAAAGTAGAAATGTACTTGCAAAAATTGCAGGAATTACTCCAGCCATATTAACTTTAAATGGTAAATGACTTGATTGAGCTTGCATCATTCTTCTGCCTTGTTGTCTTTGTGCATAATTTACAGTGATTCTTCTTTGTCCTCTTTCAATGAAGACAACAACTGCAATGACTGCCATTGATAGAAGGCCAATACCTATAAGCAACAATATGCTTAGGTCTCCTTGTCTAGACTGCTCTAAAGCTTGCCCAATTGCGCCCGGGATTCCAGTTAAGATGCTTGTTGCAATTATTATAGAGATACCATTTCCGATGCCTCTTTCTGAGACTTGCTCTCCAAGCCACATTAAAAACATTGTTCCTGCAACAACTGAAAAAACTGCTGAAACAAAAAATGATGGTCCTGGAACATATGCAAGACCACTTGCAGATAACGTTACAGCTAAAGCAGAGGCTTGGATAAATGCAAGAACTGCTGTTCCATATCTTGTATATTGAGTTATTGTATTTCTTCCAGCTTGACCGTCTTTTTTGAGCTCTTGTAAATAAGGTATTGAGTTTGAAAACAACTGCATAATAATTGCAGATGAAATATACGGAACTACATTCAATGCAAAGATACTCATTCTTTCTAAGGCACCACCAGAGAATAGATTGAACATTTCAATTATTGTTCCTTGATTTTGTTCAAAAAGAGCAGCAAGTCTATCAGGATCTATTCCTGGTATTGGTATGTGAGTACCTATTCTATAAACAAGAATAGCAATAAAAACGAATCTTAATCGTTTCCACAGATCACTCATGCTACTTCCTTGATCAGCCATTTTTATTCAGAACCCTCTTCCTTGTTTTTTGTTTTGGTTTCTTGTATTTCAACAATGCTGCCTCCAGCTTTCTCGATTGAAGCTCTTGCGCCTTTTGAAACTGAAAGACCTTCAACTTTAACTTTAGATTCAATTTGTGTATCACCAAATATTTTTACTTTAGTGATCGATTTACCAATAATTTTATTTTCCTTTAAGGTGCTAAGATTAACTACTTCCATTCCTTCAATATTTTTAACATTTACTTCTTTTGAAGAATTGTTAACTCTGGATGAAAATCCAAATTTTGGTAATCTCATTTGGAGTGGCATTTGACCGCCTTCAAAACCAAGTCTTACGTTCCCGCCAGACCTAGATTTTTGACCTTTATGGCCTCTACCAGCAGTTTTACCTGTTCCTGATCCAATACCTCTACCAACTCTTTTTCTATTTTGCGATGTACCGACATTGCTTAAAGAATTAAGATTCATTTTATTTGTTACTTCTTCATTCATTATTAGCTCTCAATAATTTCAACCATATCTGAAATTTTATTTATCATTCCTCTATTACTTGGAGTGTCAACTACTGTAACTACTTGATTAAGCTTTTTAAATCCCAAGCCCTTGATACAAAGCTTATGATTTTTCATACGTCCAATACCACTTTTAACTAATTTAATTGTTATATTTTGATCTTTACTCATGATATATCTTCAACTTTTTTGCCTCTTCTAGTTGCAACAGTTTCTGGAGATTCCATCGCACTTAATGCATTAATAGTAGCTCTAACAACATTTACAGGATTAGTAGAGCCATAGCATTTAGCTAAAACATTTTGAACTCCAGCTAGTTCAAGAACTGCCCTCATGGCACCACCAGCAATAATTCCAGTACCTTCAGATGCTGGCTGCATGTATACATTTGCTGAGCCATGTTTTGCCTTTATTGGATACCAAAGAGTCGTATTATTTAATTCAACCTCGACCATGCTCCTTCTTGCGTTCTCCATAGCTTTTTGAATTGCAATTGGGACCTCTTTTGCCTTACCTCTTCCAAAACCCACTCTTCCATTGCCATCGCCTACAACAGTAAGCGCAGTAAAACCAAAGATCCTCCCGCCTTTAACAACCTTAGCTACCCTATTCACCTGAACCAGTTTCTCCTCGAGGGCATCTACTTGCTGATTTGTCATCGTATTAACATCTTTCATAAACTTAAAACTCCAATCCTGCATCTCTTGCTGAATCTGCAAGAGCTTTTATACGTCCATGATATTTATATCCCGATCTATCAAAGACTACTTTTTTTATGCCATTTTCAAGTGCTCTTTCAGCTACTTTTTTTCCAACAGCGACTGCTCCTTCAACATTATTTGATCCAATCTTTAAATCTTTTTCAGCTGTGGATGCTGATACTATTACCTTTGAGCCTAAACTATCAAATATTTGAGCGTAGAAATGTTTTGAAGATCTATACACAGATAATCTAGGCGAATCTTGTTCCCTAATATGGATTCTAGATTTTTTAGCTCTTCTGATTCTAGATATGTTTTTAACGCTCATGCTTATGCTCCTGCTGCAGCTTTTTTAGCTTCTTTACGTTTGATCTGTTCATCTGAATATTTCACACCTTTTCCCTTGTATGGTTCAGGTGGTCTAAAAGCCCTAATCTCTGCTGCGGCTTGACCTAATATTTGCTTATCATGACTTTTTAGAACAACTTCCGTTTGAGAGGGGGTCTCTACTTCGACCTCTGGAGGTAATTGATACTTTATTGGATGAGAGAATCCTAAAGTAAGTTCAAGCAACTTACCTGAAGCCTTTGCTCTATATCCAACTCCAACTAGCTCTAGTTTTTTTTCAAAACCTTCTGAAACTCCAATAATCATATTATTAACTAATGATCTAGTTGTTCCTGCCAATGCAACAGATTGTTGATTTGATTCATCATATTCAACGTTTAAAGTTTCTTCAGACATATTTAAAGAAACTGAATCTGGTAAAACAAATTCAAGCTCCCCTTTAGATCCCTTTGCTTTCACAACACCATTCTCAATATTAATATCAACACCTTTAAGAATTTGTATAGGATTTTTTGCAACTCTAGACATTAAAATACCTCACACAAAATTTCACCACCAACATTCTTGGCTTTTGCATCTTTGTCAGTCATAAGGCCTTGGTTTGTTGACAATATATATGATCCCAGCCCACCTTTAACAGAATCTAAATCTGATGAACTTGAGTATTTTCTCAAGCTAGGCTTACTGATCCTTTTAAGTTCTTTAATAACAGGTTCTGAGTCAAGATACTTAAGCTCGACTTCAATCATTGGCTTTTTTTCAGCATCAGTTTTATTACAAGACTTTAAATAACCTTCAGAGACCAAAACATTTACCAAGTCATGCTTAAGTTTCGAATAAGGCATTGCAACATGAGTTTTACCACGCATAAGTCCGTTACGTATTCTTGTTAGACAGTCTGAAATAGGATCTTGAAAACTCATAATATTACCAACTTGATTTAACTAAACCAGGAATATCTCCTCTCATAGCAGCTTCTCTTAATTTAATTCGGCTTAATCCAAATTTTCTGTAAACTGCATGAGGTCTTCCTGTAACCTGACACCTTCTTACGACCCGCGAAGGACTTGCATTACGGGGTAGTTTTTGAAATTTAATTCTTGCTTCATATCTTTCTTCAGAAGATAAGTTTTGATCATTCATTTGATTTTTAAGCAGAGTTCTTTTTTCAGCGAACTTTGCTACTGTCTTTATTCTTTTGACTTCTCTAGCGATCATTGATTTCTTTGCCATATTAAATATACCTATTGTTTGAATGGAAAATTAAAAGACTTTAAAAGTGCTTTTGCATGTTCAGCATTATTAGCTGATGTATTAATACATACATCCATTCCTCTTATGTTATCTATGTTGTCGTAATTTATTTCAGGAAAAATTATTTGTTCTTTTATTCCAAATGTATAGTTTCCTTGTTGATCAAATGATTTTGGATTGAGGCCTCTGAAATCTCTTTCCCTAGGGATTGCAATTTTAATAAGCCTTTCCATGAAATCATACATTTTGGTACCACGCAAAGTAACTTTGCATCCTAGTGGCCAACCTTCTCTAATTTTAAAACTAGCTACTGATTTTCGAGCTTTAGTAACTATAGGTTTTTGTCCAGCAATTACAGTTAGATTCTGTAATGCTGATTCTAAATGCTTTTTATCATTAGCAGCCTCGCCAACACCCATATTAATTACTACTTTTGTCAATTTTGGAACAGCCATGACATTATTGATACCAAGCTCTTCTTGTAAAGCAGGTCTGAGTTCTTGGATATACTTTTCTTTTAAATTAGCCATTTATTTTATCTCTGCTCCATCTGATTTAAACAATCTAGACTTTTTGCCATCTTTATCAGTTGAATATTTAATTTTGTCTTTTGATTTCTTCTTTGGGTTCCATATTGCTAAATTTGATAAGGCGATAGCAGCCTCTTGCTCAACTACTCCGCCTGTAATCCCCATCTCAGGATTTGGTTTTGTGTGCTTTTTAACAATATTGATTCCTGTAACTATGCCTTTATTTTTGTTCTTAATAATTTCTCTCAATGTACCTTTTTTACCAATATCTCTTCCAGCTATGACTATCACTTCATCGCCAGTTCTTAATTTTGTTGGTATTACTTGATTATTCATTTTTATAAAACCTCAGGAGCCAAAGACAAAATTTTCATATGTTTGCCATCTCTTAATTCTCTAGTTACTGGTCCAAAGACTCTTGTTCCAATAGGTGCTTTTTGAGCGTTTACTAATACTGCTGCATTTTCATCAAACTTTATTAATGATCCATCTCTTCTTCTGACACCTTTTTTTGTTCTAACTATTAATGCATCCACAACTTGACCTTTCTTAACTTTACCAGTGGGTATTGCTTCTCGAACAGCAACTTTAATAATGTCTCCAATATTTGCATAACGTCGCTTAGACCCACCAAGTACTTTTATACACATGACGCTTCTGGCACCGCTGTTATCTGCTATCTTTAATAATGATTGCATTTGAATCATTATGCTTTCTCCTTATTTTCTTCATTTTCACTACCCACTAAAACCCATGTTTTGCTTTTAGATATAGGTCTACATTCTTTTACTGAGACAATATCACCAATAGATGCTGAATTGCCTTCATCATGAGCACGAACTTTTGTAGCTCTTTTTATAACTTTTCCGTATAGAGGGTGTTTTACTTTCCTTTCAACTTTGACCGTAATAGTTTTATTAGCCTTATCGCTCGTAACAACCCCAGTTAGTACTCTTGGATTAGTTGTACTCATTATTCATCACCCTTTTGTTTAATTTCATTCATGATTGTCTTAATATGAGCAATTTTCTTTCTAACTTTCATTAACTCACTTGTCTCATTAAGTTGCCCTGTTTTATGCTTAATTCTCAGTCCAAATTGAGTCTCACGAGCAGAAATAAGCTCAGCATCAAGCTGTTGCATATTCTTTTTCCTCAAATCTGCTAAATCATTACTCATGTTACAAATCCTTTTTTATGAAATGCGTCTTAATTGGGAGCTTTGCAGAAGCTAATCTAAATGCTTCTCTTGCTTGCTCCTCTTCAACGCCTGCCATTTCAAACATAACTTTTCCAGGTTGAACAAGTGCGACCCAATACTCAACATTACCCTTACCTTTACCCATTCTTACTTCTAATGGTTTTTTTGTAATAGGCTTATCAGGGAAAATTCGTATCCAAATATTTCCACCTCTTTTTATATATCTAGTCATTGCTCTTCTGGCTGCTTCAATCTGTCTAGCAGTTATTCTTCCTCTGTCAGAAGCAACGAGACCAAATCTTCCAAATGCAATTGTATTTCCATTTTGAGCAAGGCCTCTATTTCGACCTTTGTGCATTTTTCTGAACTTTGTTTGTTTTGGTTGTAACATTTTTTAACTCGCTCCCAGATCAGCCTTATATGGATCTTCAGTAATTTCACCTCTGTAAACCCATACTTTTACACCAATAATTCCATATGTTGTAAGAGCCTCTGCTGTGCCATAATCAATATCTGCTCTAAGTGTATGCAAAGGTACTCTACCTTCTCTGTACCACTCAGTTCTAGCAATTTCAGCTCCGTTAAGTCTTCCTGAAACCTCAATTCGAACACCTTTTGCACTTTGTCTCAAAGCACTCTGAACAGTTCTTTTCATTGCTCGTCTGAACATCACTCTTTTTTCAAGTTGTTGTGCTACACCTTCCGCTAAAATTTTTGCATCAAGATCAGGCTTTCTAACTTCTTTAATATTGATCTGCGCTGTACCTTTAACAATCTTTTCTATAGATTTCTTTAAGTTCTCAATTTCTTCACCACGCTTACCAATAATTATTCCTGGTCTTGCGGTATGAATATTTACAACAAAAGTTTCAGCAGTCCTTTCTAACTCTACCTTGCTGATAGATGAATTTTTTAACTTTTTGGCAAGATGCTCTCTAACTTTTAGATCTTGTATTAAGTTATTTGAAAAATCTTTTCCTTTTGCATACCAATTAGCATTCTGTTTTTTTGACACACCTAATCTAAAACCGTGTGGATTTACTTTTTGTCCCATTATTTACCTTCCTCAGTCAAAATAATTTCAATATGACATGTTGGTTTAATAATTCTATCAGCCCTACCTCTTGCTCTAGGCTTCATTCTTTTGAGTCTCATACCTTGGTTAACAATAATTGATGACACTGAAAGCTTGTCTATGTCAGCGTTATTATTATTTTCAGCATTTGCTATTGCTGATTCTAGTAATTTTTTAATAACAGCAGATCCTTTTTGTTTATTAAAAACCAAAAAATCCATAGCTTCATCGACTGTCTTGCCTCTAATCTGATCAGCAACAAGAGCAGCTTTTTGTGGAGATAGTCTTGTGCCTTTTAAATATGCTCTTGTTTCCATTATTTTGCTTTCCTATCACCTGAGTGCATTTTAAAAGTTCTCGTAATTGCAAATTCTCCAAGCTTGTGACCAACCATATCCTCATTTATAAATACAGGTACATGCTGTCTTCCATTATGAACAGAGATTGTAAGTCCAACCATAGATGGAATAATCATTGATCGTCTAGACCAAGTTTTAATAGGCTTCTTATCGTTATTTGCTATTGCAGCGTCAACTTTTTTTGACAAAGAAAGATCAACGAAAGGGCCTTTTTTTAATGATCTTGGCATGTTATTTCTTACCTCTTCTTCTGATGATTAGATCATCTGTTCTTTGATTTTTTCTAGTTTTGTAACCTTTTGTAGGCTTACCCCAAGGAGTAGATGGATGTCTTCCTCCAGAGGTTCTTCCTTCTCCTCCGCCATGTGGATGATCCACTGGATTCATTGCAACACCTCTAACTGTTGGTCTGACTCCTCTCCATCTCTTAGCTCCGGCTTTACCCAGCGATCGAAGATTATTCTCTTGGTTAGAAACAGTACCTAAAGTAGCCCTACATTCCCATAAAACTTTACGAGTTTCACCTGATTGAAGTCTTAATGTTGCATATATTCCTTCTTTTGCAATCAATCTAGCAGAGGTTCCTGCACTTCTTGCCATTTGAGCGCCTTTCATTGGTTTTAATTCAACACAATGTATATTGGTGCCTAATGGAATATCTTTAAGTTTCATTGAGTTGCCAGGTTTTATTTCGCAATTGTCAGATGAAATAATTTCATCTCCAATCTTAATTTTAGAAGGCGCAATAATGTATCTTCTTTCTCCATCTTTATATTTAAGAAGCGCAATATGGGCAGACCTATTTGGGTCATATTCAATTCTTTCGACAACAGCAGGAATATCAAATTTATTCCTTTTAAAATCTATAACTCTGTAATGCTGTTTATGGCCACCGCCCTGATGTCTAACGGTTATTCTTCCATTATTATTTCTACCACCATTCTTAGATTTTTTTTCTAATAATGATTTTATGGGCTTGCCTTTGTATAGATCTGACTTAACTACGATCTGTCCTCTTTTGCCTGGACTAGTTGGTTTTGATTTAATAATAGTCATTAGTTAATGCCCTCAAACTGAATGTCAGAATCTTCACTTATTGAGACGAATGCCTTTTTATAATTTGATTTTTTATAGATACCAAATCTGTTTCTTTTTCTCTTTCCTTTAACAACAGATGTTGTTACTTTAATTACTTCAACCTTAAATAATTCTTCTACCGCCTTTTTGATTTCTAATTTATTTGCAGAAAGATCTACTTTAAATACAACTTGTTTAAGGTTTTCGCCTAACTGAGCTGTCTGTTCAGTAATAATAGGAGCTTTTATTAGAGTATATAATTTTTCTTTAACCATTTATCCACTCCTCTATTTGCTTCAAAGCTTCGCTAGTAACAGCAACTTTTTGAGGTTTTAGTAGGCTAACTGGATTGATTTCTCTAAATGTAATAACGTCAACATTTGGTATATTTCTTGCTGAAAGATAAAGATTAATATCCAACTCATCAGTAATGATTAGAACTTTGCTTAAAGAAAACTGGTTCAGAAAACTTGCTATCTCTTTTGTTTTTGGTTTATCTAGAACAGGCTTTTCGATAGCAACTAATCTATTTTGTCTTACTAATTCAGAAAATATAGATTTTATTGCTGCTCGATACATTTTTTTATTTAGTTTTTTAGAATAGTCTCTAGGCCTAGCAGCAAATGTAACACCACCGCCTCTCCAAAGCGGGCTTCTTATAGTTCCAGCCCGGGCCCTGCCTGTACCCTTCTGTCTATATGGCTTCTTGCCTCCACCACGAACTTCAGATCTATTTTTTTGTTTTGAGCTACCTTGTCTTGAGGATGCCATAAAACTTACAACAGCCTGATGAATTAATGATTCGTTAAACTCTTTGCTGAAAATATCACTAGATATTGATATATCCTTATTCTTTGTATTTGAAAGTAATTCTATTTTCATGACGCTTTTATTGAAGGTTTGATTTTTAATTCAGAGCCATTAAAACCTGGAACGGAACCTTTGATATAAATAACATTGTTTTCAACATCCATATCAACAATTTTTAGACTTTGAACTGTTTTTTGAACATTGCCCATGTGGCCTGACATTTTTTTTCCTTTCCATACTCTGCCGGGAGTTTGGCACTGGCCAATAGAACCATGAGCTCTGTGAGCTAGAGAGTTACCATGAGTAGCATCTTGCATTGAAAAATTATGCCGTTTTATAACACCTGCATAACCCTTACCTTTTGACACGCCAGTGACATCAACAAGTTGACCAACTTCAAATAGATCAGCGGTAAGATGCTTACCTATCTCATATACTTCTTGGTTATTATCATCAAGTTTAAACTCAGCTATAGAACCAGGATTAAGGTTCACTTTTTTGAAGAATTCTTTTAGTGATTTGTTTAGATTATTAGATTTTTTAGTTTTTGATACTACTAAAGCGTTATATCCATTTTTTTCTTTAGTTTTAATATCAGCTATAAAATTACCGCATACTGATACAGCAGTCACAGGCACGGATTCACCATCTTCAAGAAAAAGACGTGACATTCCAGATTTTTTTCCTATTAAGCCTATGCTCAATTTAGTCTCCTTTTACGGGGCTATAAACCCTCTATGGCCGCATTCGCGTTAAAAAATTATTGCCCTAAGCTTATTTGAACATCTACCCCTGAGGATAGATCTAATTTCATCAAAGCATCAACTGTTTTATCAGTTGGTTTAACAATATCCATCAATCTTTTATAAGTAACAATTTCGTATTGATCACGCGCATCTTTATCTTTATGCGGAGAGATTAATACTGTTGTTCTCTCTTTTTTTACTGGTAAAGGTATTGGGCCATTTATAACTGCGCCTGTTTTTTTAACAGTTTCAACAATTAATTTGGCAGAAGCGTCAATCAATCTGTAATCAAAAGCTTTTAATCTTATTCTTATTGATTGATTCTCCATTTCCCTATCTTTTACCTTTTATAAAAAAAATTTACATTCAACAAATTGCAAAATGTGGCGTATTCTAAGCTCCTAAGAGCAATACTGTCAACATTATTGAACAGTTTTTAATTATTGTTATTATGAGGTTTTTAGCTGCTCGGCAATATTTTTCGGAACTTCACCATATTTAGTAAATTCCATAGTAAAAGTTGCCCTGCCTTGTGTTTGAGATCTTAGATCAGTAGCATAACCAAACATCTCTGCTAAAGGCACTTCAGAGGACACTTCTTTACCAGAAGTTATGTCGTCCATACCCAATATAATTCCCCTTCTTCTATTTAAGTCACCAACAACATCACCCATATGCTCTTCAGGAGTTACAACTACAACTTTCATAACTGGCTCCAATAGAGCTGGTTTGGCTTTAGATGCACCTTCTTTTAATGCCATTGAGCCAGCTATTTTAAATGCCATTTCATTTGAATCTACATCGTGAAATGAGCCATCATATAGAGTTGCTCTTAATGCAAGCAAAGGATAACCAGCAATAACGCCATTTTGCATCTGTTCTTGGATTCCTTTATTAACTGCAGGTATATACTCTTTTGGTATAACTCCACCTACAATTTTATCTACAAATTCGTATTCATCATCTAAGCCCAACGGCTCAAGTTTTAGCCAAACATGTCCATATTGACCTTTACCACCACTTTGTCTAACAAATTTACCCTCTATGTCGACGGTTTCTTTAATGGTTTCCCTGTATGCTACTTGAGGTTTACCAATATTGGCTTCAACTGAAAACTCTCTTTTCATTCTATCCACAAGAACATCCAAATGCAGTTCACCCATTCCAGAGATGATTGTTTGACCAGATTCTTCATCACTGGCAACTCTAAATGATGGATCTTCTTGAGCTAATTTACCCAGTGCAAGTGACATCTTTTCTTGATCTTGCTTTGATTTTGGTTCAACAGCAACAGATATAACAGGCTCTGGAAAGTCCATTCTTTCAAGAACAATAGGTTTGCTGGAGTCAGATAAAGTATCTCCAGTTGTAATATCTTTAAGGCCTATACAAGCTGCAATATCTCCAGCTCTAACCTCTTTAATTTCTTCTCTATTATTTGAATGCATTTGAACCATTCTTCCAACTCTTTCTTTTTTTGATTTAGTTGTGTTCATAACGCCATCACCAACACTTAAAATACCAGAATATACTCTGATAAATGTGAGAGTACCCACAAATGGATCAGTGGCAATCTTAAAAGCTAATGCAGAAAATGGCTCATCGTCTGAAGATGACCTTGAATCAGCTTGTTCTTCTTCTTCTTCATTGTTATTTGGTATTACGCCTTCAATAGCTTTCACTTCATCAGGTGCAGGCAAGTAATCTATTACAGCATCTAATACAGCTTGAACACCTTTGTTTTTAAATGCAGAACCGCAAAGTGCTAATATTATTTCATTTGACAATGACCTTATTCTTAAACCTTCTTTTATTTGTTCTTCTGTCAGCTCGCCAGACTCTATATATGCATCCATTAATTCTTCATTAGCTTCTGCAGCTGCTTCAACCATCTCTTCTCTTAATTTGTTGCACTTATCAGCTAAATCTTCAGGTATTTCTTTTGAATCAAAGGTAAGTCCTTGGTCTTCTTCATTCCAATATATTGCTCTCATTTTAATAAGATCAATCACGCCTTTAAAATCATCTTCTGCACCAATATTTAACTGAATGGGGACAACATTTGCTTGTAGTCTATCTTTGATTTGATCAACAACCTTTTCAAAATTTGCGCCAGCTCTGTCCATTTTATTTACAAAAACTATTCTTGGTACTTCATATCTATTTGCTTGTCTCCATACAGTTTCTGATTGTGGTTCAACTCCGGAGGTACCACAAAATACAACAACAGCACCGTCAAGAACTCTTAATGAACGCTCAACCTCAATGGTGAAATCAACGTGTCCAGGTGTATCAATTATATTTATTCTATGTTGAGGGAATTGCTGTTCCATTCCACTCCAAAAGCAAGTAGTTGCGGCTGAGGTAATAGTTATACCTCTTTCTTGTTCTTGCTCCATCCAATCCATAACAGCAGCGCCATCATGAACTTCACCAATTTTATGGGATAGTCCTGTATAAAAAAGGACTCTTTCAGTAGTCGTGGTCTTACCTGCATCAACGTGAGCACATATTCCAACATTTCTATATTTATTTAGTACTGTATCTCTAGCCATAATTTAGTTTTTTTTGATCAGAATCTGAAATGTGAGAAAGCTTTATTAGCTTCGGCCATTTTATGAACATCTTCTCTTTTTCTATACGCAGAGCCTTTTTTTTGAGAAGCATCTTGAAGCTCACCGGCCAATCTTAAATCCATTGACTTTTCATTTCTATTTCGAGCAGCGTCAACAATCCATCTCATAGCCAAAGCCTGTCTTCTGGAGGGACGAATTTCTACAGGAACTTGATAGTTTGCTCCACCAACTCTTCTTGATTTAACCTCAACAACAGGACTCACTTCTTCCAGAGCTTTCATAAAAATTTCTAGAGGATTGTCTTTAGATGTTTTAGTAATTTGATCAAATGCACCATATACAATTTTCTCAGCAACAGATTTTTTACCATCTTTCATTAGATTGTTCATGAACTTTGCGAGAACAACATCTTTATATTTTGGGTCTGGTAATACTTTACGTTTTTCGGGGCTTCTTCTTCTTGGCATAATTATTTACTTTTTTTAGCTCCGTATTTAGATCTTCTTTGTTTTCTGCTTGCGACGCCAGAAGTATCAAGAGTTCCTCTGATAGTATGATATCTAACCCCTGGAAGATCTTTTACTCTTCCTCCTCTAATTAGAACTAATGAATGCTCTTGTAAATTGTGTCCCTCTCCACCAATGTATGAAGTCACTTCATATCCACTTGTGAGCCTTACTCTGCAGACTTTTCTAAGTGCTGAGTTAGGTTTTTTTGGTGTCGTTGTATAAACACGTGTGCATACACCTCTTCTTTGAGGACATGCATTTAATGCAGGTACATCAGTTTTCTTTACCTTAGGTTTGCGCGATTTTTTTATTAATTGATTAACTGTTGCCATATTAATTTTTTATATACGCGCGGATTTTATAGAGCATAGTGTTAATGGTCAACATTATTCTTCATCATTTTGTTGAAGTTCTTGTCTTAATGCTGCTTCTATATCATCTTCTGACAATAACTGCTCATCGTAATCGCTTTGATTTTTCGTTCTAAGCTTATCGTGAAATTCCATTCCAGTACCTGCTGGTATTAGTCTTCCCACAACAACATTTTCTTTTAAACCTCTTAGATGATCTTTTTTGCCTGTTACAGCTGCTTCTGTAAGCACTCTAGTGGTTTCTTGAAATGATGCTGCAGAGATAAACGAGTCAGTAGCTAGAGATGCTTTTGTAATTCCTAAAAGCACTCTCTCATATTCTGCTGGTGTTTTACCATCTGATTCTGCTTTCTTGTTTTCTTCAACAAGTTCGGCATAGCTGACTTGATCACCCTGAATGAATTTAGTGTCTCCTCCATCAAGGATTAAAGCTTTTCTAAGCATTTGTCTGAGAATGGTTTCAATATGTTTATCGTTTATAGATACTCCCTGTAATCTATATACATCTTGTATTTCATTAACGATAAAGTTTGTTAACTCAGGTATGCCTTTTAGTCTCAAAATATCATGAGGACTCAGAGGACCCTCAGATATAACGTCTCCTTTATTGACACGCTCGCCTTCAAATACGTTTAAAGTTCTATGTTTTGGTATCAACATTTCAACATTTTGAGATTTTTTAGTAGCTCCCTCTGGTGTAATCACTAGTCTAACCTTGCCTTTAGTTTCTTTACCAAAAGATATGACACCTGTTTCTTCTGAAAGAACAGCAGCATCTTTTGGCTTTCTAGCTTCAAATAAATCAGCAACTCTAGGCAAACCACCTGTGATATCTTTTGTTTTAGATGCAACAAGTGGCATTCTTGCGATAACTTCACCAGCTGTTATCTTTTGACCATTTGCTAAATTTACAAGGCCTCCGGCTGGTAGTGGATATATAGCTGGCTGCTTAAACTCTCCAACTAATACCGGCTTTCCTTTAGAGTCTACAATTTCAATTGTTGGAACTAAATCCCTTCCTGCTGAAGGTCTGTCTGCTACTTCAATAATCTCAATGCTTGAAAGTCCAGTGAGTTCATCCATTTGCTCTCGAACGCTTAGACCATCTTCAATATCTGTAAATTTAACTTTACCAGAAGTTTCAGAAATTATTGGTCGAGTATATGGATCCCATGTTGCTATTTGAGTACCTTCATCAACGTTAGCAAGATTTTTTACTTGTAGCGTTGAGCCATAGGGTAATTTATATTGTTCAGCTATTTTTCCAGTAGCATCGGTAATAGTACAAACCGCATTTCTTGAAACTATTACTTCTAGTTTTTCCTTATTAGTTACAGACTTAATATCATCTGAAAAATTAACTACCCCAGAATTTTTATTATATATTGCATTGTCTTCTGATGAACTAGATGCGGCACCACCGATATGGAAAGTTCTCATTGTAAGCTGAGTACCTGGCTCTCCAATTGATTGAGCAGCAACTACTCCAACTGCTTCTCCTCTATGTACAAGATGTCCTCTTGCTAAATCCCTTCCATAACAATTTGCACAAACGCCAATAGATGCTTCACATGTCATTGGTGATCTTATTTTTAGACTTGATAAGTTAAGCTCATTGATTACATCAAGGGCTTCTTCATCAAGCATTGTATTTACTGCAAAAAGCTCTTTACCATCTGCATCTAATATGGGTTCAGCAATAACTCTTCCAAGAATTCTATCTGTTAACGGTTGAATAATTTCACCGCCATCTATTATAGAAGTAACTACTATGGATTCTTTAGTTCCACAATCCTCAATATTAATAACTGAATCCATTGAAACATCGCATAGTCTTCTTGTTAAGTATCCTGAGTTTGCTGTCTTTAGTGCAGTATCAGCAAGTCCCTTTCTTGCACCATGTGTCGATATAAAATATTGAAGAACAGACAAGCCTTCTCTAAAGTTCGCTGTGATAGGTGTTTCTATAATTGACCCATCTGGCTTCGACATAAGTCCCCTCATTCCAGATAATTGTCTTATTTGAGCTGGAGAACCTCTAGCACCAGAGTCTGCGTAGATATAAACAGAGTTAAATGAAGATTGATCAACATTTTCTCCATCTGGAGTTTTAACGCTCTCAGTACTTATTTTTTCCATCATAGCTTTTGCTACCTGCTCATTAGCGCGAGACCAAATATCAATAACTTTGTTATACCTTTCGCCTCTTGTAACTAGACCAGAATCAAATTGTTTTTCGATTGCTTTAACCTCTTTTTCAGATGTATCAATGATTTTTGCTTTTTCTTCAGGTATAACAAAATCATTAACTCCAATAGAAGACCCAGATCTTGTTGAGAAGTCAAAACCTAAATACATTAATTGGTCAGCAAAAATTACTGTTTTTTTCAATCCTGCTTTTCTATATGAAGTGTCAACCAATTTCGAGATTAGTTTTTTATTAAGAACATTGTTTATGTTACTGAAACCAACCTCTAATGGCGTTATTCTCCAAATAAGAGTTCTTCCGACAGTTGTTTCTTCAAGACTTGTTTCACCATCTTTATCAGTAATTCTAACTTTAATAGGTGAATGAACTTCCAAACTTTCTGTTTCATATGCTCTCAATACTTCATCTGGATTACTAAATACTCTTCCGCTACCTTTAGCATTAGCATTGTCTCTTGTCATGTAATACAGACCTAGGACAACATCTTGAGTTGGATTAATAATAGGTGATCCATCTGCAGGAGATAAAATGTTATTTGTAGACATCATTAAAGCTCTTGCTTCTAGTTGAGCTTCAAGTGTTAATGGAACGTGAACTGCCATCTGATCTCCATCGAAGTCAGCATTGAATGCAACACAGACTAATGGATGAAGCTGAATTGCTTTACCTTCAATAAGCTTCGGTTCAAATGCTTGAAGCCCAAGCCTATGTAATGTTGGCGCTCTGTTTAGTAAAACAGGATGTTCTCTTATAACTTCTTCTAGAACTTCCCAAACTTCAGGAGTTTCTCTTTCAACAAGTTTTTTTGCAGCTTTAATAGTTGTAGCTAACTCTCTATTCTCTAATTTTCCATACACAAATGGTTTGAATAGCTCTAATGCCATTTTCTTAGGAAGGCCGCACTGATGTAATTTCAAATTTGGACCAGATACAATTACTGACCTACCAGAGTAATCAACTCTTTTACCTAATAAATTTTGTCTAAAACGCCCGCCTTTTCCTTTTATCATGTCAGCTAGGGATTTTAGTGGTCGTTTGTTAGTTCCAGTAATAACCCTACCTCTTCTTCCATTGTCTAATAATGCATCAACAGATTCTTGGAGCATTCTCTTTTCATTTCTGACAATAATTTCAGGAGCATTTAGCTCTAAAAGTCTTTTTAATCTGTTATTTCTATTGATAACCCTTCTATAAAGATCGTTTAAATCAGAAGTAGCAAATCTGCCGCCTTCTAATGGCACTAAAGGTCTTAGGTCAGGTGGAAGAACAGGAAGAACATTCATGATCATCCATTCAGGCTTATTTCCAGAATCTTTGAATGCCTCTAAAAGCTTAAGTCTTTTTGATAATTTTTTGAGTTTGGTTTCAGAATTAGTCTGAGGAATCTCTTCTCTAATAATTCTTATTTCATCGTCAACATCTAGCTCCTCAAGTAATATTTGAACAGCTTCTGCTCCCATACCAGCTGAAAATTCATCACCAAATTCTTCGTATTTTTCAACCCATTCTTCTTCAGTAAGAATTTCGCCTTTTTCCAGCTCAGTTAAGCCAGGATCGGTAACTATATAGCTTTCAAAGTAAAGTACGCGTTCTATTTCTCTGAGTGTTACATTTAGTAACAATCCAATTCTTGAAGGAAGAGATTTTAAAAACCATATATGAGCTACTGGAGCAGCTAAATCAATGTGGCCCATTCTATCTCTTCTTACTTTAGCAAGAGTTACCTCAACACCACATTTTTCACAAACAACGCCTCTGTGCTTCATTCTTTTGTATTTTCCACAAATGCATTCGTAGTCTTTTACAGGACCAAATATCTTTGCACAAAACAGTCCATCTCTTTCAGGTTTAAATGTTCTGTAATTTATAGTTTCAGGTTTTTTAACCTCTCCAAAGGACCAAGATCTAATAACTTGAGGAGAAGCAAGGCCAGCTGAGATTGTTGTGAAATCTTCTTGACCAGTTTTTAAAGCATTTAATAAGTCTTTCAATTTATTCTCCTATTGATTGTCTAAATCTAGTTCTATGTTGATGCCCAGAGATTTGATTTCTTTACTAAGCACATTAAATGATTCAGGAACATTTGCATCCATCTCATAACTTCCATCAACAATGTTTTTATACATTTTTGTTCTACCTGATACGTCATCAGATTTAACTGTTAACATTTCTTGTAAGGTATATGAAGCTCCATATGCTTCAAGCGCCCAAACTTCCATTTCTCCAAATCTTTGGCCACCAAATTGAGCTTTACCACCAAGTGGTTGTTGAGTAACAAGACTATAAGATCCTGTTGATCTTGCATGCATTTTGTCATCAACTAAGTGGTTTAATTTAATAATATACATATATCCAACAGTTACTGGTCTATCAAATTCAGTCCCTGTTCTTCCATCGAATAATGTGATTTGCCCCGATTCAGGTAAATCTGCTAGCTTTAAAAGATCTTTAACTTCACTCTCTTTTGCACCATCAAAAACTGGTGTTGCGATTGGCAATCCATCTCTTAAATTTTCTGCAAGTTCTAAAATTTCAGAGGCATTAAAAGAGTTAAGATCTTCTTTATTAGCCGCATTCTTGTTATATAACATATCCAGATACGTTTTAAGTTCAGCAGGTTTGGCATTTTCTTTCAACATTTTGTCAATCTTCATGCCAATGCCTTTTGCAGCTAGTCCCATATGAGTCTCTAGAACCTGACCAACATTCATCCTGGAGGGAACACCCAATGGATTTAAAACAATATCTACAGGATTTCCGTCAATGTCGTATGGCATGTCCTCAACAGGCATAATCTCTGATATGACTCCTTTATTTCCGTGTCTACCAGCCATTTTGTCACCTGGTTGTATTCTTCTTTTAATAGCAAGATAGACTTTTACAATCTTTATAACTCCAGGAGCTAAGTCGTGACCTCTAATTATTTTCTCTTTTTTCTCTTCGTATCTTGATTTGATATCTTTTATATATTGCTTGTAAAGAACTTCGGTCTCTTCAACAACTTTATTAGTTGTTTCTGTATCTGTTCTTATTGAGAAAATATCATTAATGTTAAATTCATTAAGTTTGTCAGAATTGAGAACCTCTCCTTTTTTTATACCGTTGCCTTTTACAGCTTTTTTTGATTTCAAGAGATCAATCATTCTTGTTTTAGTGGCATGTTCCACTACAGCAGCTTCATCATCAGCATCTTTTTTAGATTGATCGAGATGATCCTGTTCTATTGCTTGTGTTCTAACATCTTTTTCAACACCATCTCTTGTAAATACCTCGACACCAATAACCGTACCTTTGGAACTAGATCTTTGAGAAGTATCTTTAACGTCAGAAGCTTTTTCACCAAATATGGCTCTTAAGAGTTTTTCTTCTGGTGAGAGCTGAGTCTCTCCTTTTGGTGTTATCTTACCAACCAAGATATCTCCTGGCTCTACTTCAGCACCAACATAGACAATACCGCATTCATCAAGTTTATTTAATGAGCCTTCTCCAACATTTGGAATATCAGCAGTTATTTCTTCAGAGCCTAATTTAGTATCTCTAGCAATACAAACAATTTCTTGAATGTGGATAGAGGTAAACCTGTCTTCTCTGGCGACTTTCTCAGAAATAAGAATTGAATCTTCAAAGTTATATCCATTCCATGGCATAAATGCGATTCTTATATTTTGTCCTAAAGCCAACTCTCCATTATCAATTGATGGGCCATCTGCAAGAATGTCTCCAGCTTTTACAACATCTCCTGCTTTAACAATTGGTCTTTGGTTGATGCAAGTATTTTGATTTGAGCGTGTGTATTTGATCAAATTATATACATCAGAAGCTGTCTTTGATTTTTTGTCAGTAACTCTTACTACAATTCTAGATGCATCAACGCTCTCTACTACACCAGAATTTTTTGTAACAATACAAACTCCAGAATCTCTTGCCACAACAGTCTCGAGACCAGTACCAACTAGTGGTTTTTCGGCTCTTAAAACGGGCACAGCTTGGCGCTGCATATTTGAGCCCATTAAAGCTCTATTTGCATCGTCGTGTTCTAGGAATGGTATTAATGAGGCTGCAATTGATACAACCTGTTGAGGAGAAACATCCATTAAATCAATTCGATCTGGTGACATTAACTCAAATTCATTTGCATGTCTCACAGCAACTAGATCATCAACAAACCTATTATTCTTATCAAGCATTACGTTTGCCTGAGCAATAACATGCTCTGCTTCGTCTATTGCAGAAAGATATATTATTTCATCTGTAACTTTTCCATTAACTACTTTTCTATAAGGTGTTTCTATAAAACCATACTGATTGGTTCTTGAATATGAAGCAAAAGAATTGATCAAGCCAATATTTGGTCCCTCTGGTGTCTCAATAGGACATACTCTTCCATAATGCGTAGGATGAACATCTCTAACTTCAAATCCTGCTCTTTCTCTTGTAAGACCACCAGGTCCTAATGCAGAAACTCTTCTTTTGTGAGTAATTTCTGAAAGGGGATTATTTTGATCCATGAATTGAGATAACTGACTTGAACCAAAGAACTCTTTTATTGCTGCTGTAACAGGTTTTGCATTAATTAAGTCTTGTGGCCCAAGCTCATCAGCTTCAGCCATGCTTAATCTTTCTCTAACTGCTCTTTCAACTCTTATTAGTCCAACTCTAAATTGATTTGCAGTCATCTCACCAACAGACCTTACTCTTCTGTTGCCCAAATGATCGATATCATCAACCATATCGTGGCCATCACGAATATTAACAATGCCTTTCATCACCTCAATGATGTCTTGCTTATCAAGAATATGTGGATTTTCTTTTTTTGAATCAAGTTTCAATCTTCTGTTGAACTTCATTCTTCCTACTTCTGAAAGATCATACCTTTCTTCATTAAAAAATAAGTTATTGAAAAGGGTTTCAGCTGAATCTTTTGTTGGTGGTTCACCTGGTCTCATCATTCTATAAATTTCTACAAGAGCTTCTAGTCTATTTGAAGTTGAATCAACTCTTAAAGTATTAGAAATATATGGGCCTTTAGCTAGTTCGTTAATATATAGACATCTAATTTCTTTAATTTCATTTTCTTTTATAAGCTGAAGTATTTCTTCATCAATTTCAGTATTTGCTGCAAGTAAAACCTCGCCAGTTTCTTTATTAAATATATCTTTTGAAAGAACCTTACCGATTAAAAACTCATCTGCTAGTGATATTTCTGTAGCTTTTGAAGTCGTAAGTTCCTTAATATGTCTTGCAGTAATTCTTTTTCCAGCTTCTACATATACCTTGCTTTTAACTTTAATATCAACAGACAGTGTTTCACCTCTTAGTCTTTCCGGAACTAAAGCAGCTTTAACGGTATCATTTTCTATTGTAAAAATATCCTCTTCATAAAATTCTGAAAGAATTTCTTCAGTTCCCATATCTAGGGCACGCAACATAATTGTTGCTGGTATCTTTCTTCGTCTATCAATTCTGCTAAACAAAATATCTTTTGGATCAAATTCAAAATCTAACCAGGAACCTCTGTAAGGAATTATTCTTGCAGAATACAAAACCTTTCCAGAAGAGTGGGTCTTCCCTTTATCATGATCATAAAAAACACCTGGAGAACGATGTAGCTGTGATACAACGACTCTCTCAGTTCCATTAATAACAAAGGATGCATCATCAGTCATTAAAGGGACTTCGCCCATAAAAACTTCGCCCTCTTTAATGTCTTTGACTTCCTTAAAATTAGAATCTCTATCAAAAAGAACTAATTTAACTTTAATTCTTAATGGAGCAGAATATGAAAGCCCTTGAATTAAGCATTCTTGAACATCATATGTATTTTTTCCAAGCTCATATGAAACATATTCAAGGGCGGCATTACCTGAAACACTCTTAATAGGAAATAAAGATTGGAAAACTTCTTCTAATCCTTGTTTTTTCCTAGCGTCAGGAGAAACGTCAGCTTGCAGAAATTCAGCATAAGAATTTGTTTGAGTTTCAATTAAATTCGGTAAATCCATTACTTTCGCAAATGTTCCGAAATTTTTTCTTATTCGTTTCTTTTCTGTATAGCTATATGACATAAATGCGCCCTGTTATATTAATATTGTTAAAGTTACTTAAGTTCGCCTGTGGCACCAGCTTCAGTTAACTGAGCAAGCATGCCTTCGGCTTCTTCTTTCTTAACACCTTCTTTTAAAGTGCTTGGAGCACCATCAACCATATCTTTTGCTTCTTTTAGTCCTAAGCCAGTAATTGCCCTTACAGCTTTGATAACTTGGACTTTTTGATCGCCTACTGCTGAAAGCACAACATCAAACTCAGATTTTTCTTCTGCCGCAGGCGCATCATCACCACCACCTGCTGCTGGCGCTGCTGCAACTGCTGCTGCTGCTGTAACACCAAATTTCTCTTCAATAGCAGAAATTAGATCTACAAGGTCCATTACAGACATTTCTTCTATTGCTTTTAATATATCGTCTTTACTAGTTGCCATTTTAATCTCCTTAATAATTAGGCTGACGCCTCTTTTTGGTCACGAACTGCTGATAAAACTCTAGCTAGTTTACTTGGAACTTCATTTAACAAAGTAGCAAATTTACTGACTGGGGCCTGAAGTACATTAGCAATTAATGAATATGCTTCTTCCTTAGAAGGAAGCTTAGCTAAAATATCAATTTGGCTTCCATCTAACAATTGACCTTCCACGACCAATGCTTTGATTTCTAACTCATCAAAATTTTTAGCATAAGTTTTCAATAACTTAGCGGCTGCACCTGGCTCTTCAAATGAAAAAGCAAATAATGAAGGTCCAAATAAAACTTCATCAGAACAACCAAAATCAGTACCTTCAAAAGCTAACTTAGCCAATGAATTCTTAATTACTTGAATATGAATTCCAGACTGATTAGCCTTAGCTCTGATTTCAGAAAGTTCAGAAACTTTCAAACCTCTAGCATCAGATATAACAAGAGAAGATGCATTTGATGCAACCTCTTTAACATCCGTTACTATATTTTCTTTCTCACTTTTAGATAATGCCACAGCAATTCTCCAATTAAAGCCTTTCGGCTATTCGGCGACAAATTGCAAAATTACAATTCGATCACCACCTACGTAGGCAATTAAGCCTTTCGACACCTACGGTCTTTGACGGCTGCGTAAACGCAACTATCTAGCTCTATATTTCTATAGAACTAAAACTTATATCAGCTCACCAGTATTAATCTTTATGCCTGGTCCCATTGTGCTGCTTAAAGCAATGTTATTTATATAAACACCTTTAGCAGAAGCTGGTTTTAATTTTTTTAATTCTTCCAATAACACAGAAGCATTTGCCTTAATTTTGTCAGTATCAAATGTTACTTTTCCAATGCTTCCATGAATAATCCCATTTTTATCAGTTCTAAATCTTACCTGTCCAGCTTTAACATTTTTTATTGCAGTAGCCACGTCATCAGATACGGTTCCAACTTTTGGATTCGGCATTAACCCTTTTGGACCTAATACCTGTCCAAGCTTACCAACTACTTTCATAGCAGCATTTGTTGAAATAACAACATCTACAGAAATTTCTTCTTTTGTAAATTTTTCTGCTAAATCATCCATTCCAACATGTTCAGCGCCAGCATTTGATGCCTCTTGAGCTTGATCTCCATCGGCAAAAACTGCAACAATTACTTCTTTACCTAAGCTGTTAGGAAGAGTGACTGCTCCTCTAACATTTTGGTCGGATTTATTTGGATCAACACCAAGCTTCACAGAAATATCAACTGATTCATCAAATTTTTCTGATTTAACCATTTGCATAAATTCCATTGCCTCATCGATTGAATATGTTTTTTCAGGATCAAGCTTCTCTTGAAGAATTTTTTGTTTTTTTGTTAATTTACTCATAAATCTACCTCGACACCCATGCTTCTTGCAGTACCAGCAATAATTTTTACAGCAGCATCAATATCATTAGCATTCAAATCAGGTTCTTTTGCTTTAGCAATATCTTCAAGTTGGCCTCTTGTTAATTTTCCAACTTTTTCTCTGTTTGGTTCGCCACTTCCTTTAGGAATATTTAAAGCTTTTCTTATCAATACAGCTGCAGGTGGAGTTTTAACTACAAAATCAAATGATTTATCTTCATATACATTAATAACCACAGGTAAAGGCATACCTTTTTCAGATTCCTGAGTTGCTGTATTAAAAGCATTGCAGAAGTCCATAATATTTAAGCCAACTTGTCCAAGAGCTGGACCTACAGGTGGACTTGGATTAGCTCCACCAGCTGGTATTTGTAATTTCAATACATTTACTACTTTTTTTGCCATTATGTTTTCTCTATTTGCATAAAATCTAATTCTACTGGGGTTGCTCTACCTAAAATTTGAACAGCAACTTTAACCATGTTTCTTTCATAGTCAACGTTTTCAACAACTCCATTAAAGTCATTAAAAGGTCCATCACAAACTCTAATGACCTCGCCTGGCTCATATATGGTTTTAGGAGCGGGTGCATCTTCACCAACTTCTATTCTATTAATTATGCTATTCACATCTTCTTCTGATATTGGCAGTGGCTTATCTCTTGTGCCACCTACAAAACCAGAAACTCTAGGTGTAGATTGCACTAACTGCCAAGAATCATCCTCTAAATTCATTTGTATTAATATATATCCAGGAAAAAACTTTCTCTCAGTAGTTTTTTTAGCTCCGCCTTTTAGTTCGACAATTTGTTCTGTTGGAATCAAGATCTCTCCAAATTTTTCAGAAAGATTGTTTAGATTAATTCTTTCTTCCAAAGCAGCTTTTACTTTTTGCTCGTAACCAGAATATGCTTGTATTACATACCAATCCATAATTATCCCAGTACCAATCTAGTTAAAAAGCTAAGAAGTGACTCTAAGCCCCAAAAAAATAAACAAAGTATTACAATTGCACCAAATACGATCATAAATGTTTGAGTTGTTTCCATTCTTGTAGGCCACACTACTTTTCTAATCTCTGTTCTTGATTCTTTCATAAGTTTTAGAGCGTTTGAACCAAAGCTTGTTAGGGCAATTAAGACGAGGCCAATGATGAACAGTGCTAACACACCTAAAACTCTATATAGAAATGCGACTTCTACAAAATAACTGTTACCAACAACAGCAACTCCAAAAACAGCAATCGCCAATAACCATTTCAGGTTATCAAGAGCTTTTGAAGTAGATCCTTTATTCATATTTCAACACTCTTCCAGTTTCGTCCATTTGGCAGGCCAGGAGGGACTCGAACCCCCAACCCCCGGTTTTGGAGACCGATGCTCTACCAATTGAGCCACTGGCCTAAAAACTTTTTTCATATTCCTCAAAGACAAGCAAGCCGAGACATAAAGCCTCGGCTTAAAAATCTTAATTTACTCTACAATTTTTGATACTACGCCAGCACCAACTGTTCTTCCGCCTTCCCTAATAGCAAATTTTAAACCTTCGTCCATCGCAATAGGAGCAATTAGCGATACCACCATCTTGATGTTATCACCAGGCATTACCATTTCTGTTCCTTCTGGTAATTCACAAGCACCTGTTACGTCAGTTGTTCTAAAATAAAACTGAGGTCTGTAATTATTCATAAATGGTGTATGTCTTCCACCCTCATCTTTACTTAAAACATAAATCTCAGCTTCAAACTTTGTATGTGGAGAAATTGATTTAGGCTTAGCTAAAACTTGACCTCTTTCAACAGCTTCTCTTTCAACACCTCTGAGAAGAATACCGCAGTTTTCTCCTGCTCGTCCTTCATCAAGTGATTTTCTGAACATTTCAACACCAGTACAAGTTGTTTCAGTTGTTTCTTTGATACCAACAATTTCTAACGCATCACCTGTGTTAACAATTCCAGTTTCAATTCTTCCTGTAACAACAGTTCCTCTTCCAGATATTGTAAAAACATCTTCGATAGGCATTAAGAAGTTTCCATCAACTGGTCTTTCAGGCTCAGGTACATAAGTATCTAATGTCTCAATTAATTTTTGAACTGAAGGGACTCCAATTTCAGAAGTATCACCTTCAAGTGCTTTTAGGGCACTACCTACAATAATAGGTGTATCATCTCCTGGAAACTCATACTCATTAAGTAATTCACGAATTTCCATCTCAACTAGTTCGATCATCTCAGGATCATCGTTTTGATCAGCTTTGTTCATATAAACAACGATGTATGGAACACCTACTTGTCTAGCAAGCAAAATGTGCTCTCTAGTTTGAGGCATTGGACCATCAGCAGCACTAACTACTAATATCGCGCCGTCCATTTGAGCGGCACCTGTAATCATATTCTTTACGTAGTCAGCGTGACCTGGACAGTCAACGTGCGCATAGTGACGAGCTGTAGATACGTACTCAACGTGAGACGTAGCAATTGTTATACCTCTTTCTCTCTCTTCTGGAGCGTTATCGATATTTGCAAAATCAACTGCATCTCCTCCAAAAACTTCAGCAGCAACCTTTGTTAAAGCAGCTGTTAATGTTGTTTTACCATGGTCTACGTGACCAACAGTACCCACATTTACGTGAGGTAAGGTTCTCTCGAATTTTTCTCTAGCCATTTTTTTGCCTCTCTAAAATTATTAATAATGGAGCTCATAACCGGACTTGAACCGGTGACCTCTTACTTACCAAGCAAGTGCTCTACCGCTGAGCTATATGAGCCCGTCCACAAGCATCCTATTTTTGGTGGCGTATTATCACTCTAAAAAGCTATAAACTCAACCTTTTTTATAAGATATTTTATATGCATTTTTTTTGTGAAAAATTAAGTAAATATGTGATGGTGGAGAGGGTAGGATTCGAACCTACGTAGCCGAAGCGGCAGATTTACAGTCTGCTGGTATTAACCACTCACCCACCTCTCCATTTAAAGGTTGCTATTTTTGTTCTAGAATTACTTTAAGTCAACTAATTTCTTAATTTGAAGCCGTTAAATAAAAATACAATTCTAACAAATTTACCGAAAAACCGAGTAAATCTCACTATTTATAAAGAAATCACCTCAACAAATGAATTATCAAAAAATACTGCTTTTAAAAATGAATTTAATTTAATTCTTGCAGAAAAACAGACTGCTGGCAAAGGAAGGCACGGAAAAAACTGGTATAGCCCTAAAAATGGCAATATATACATGAGCTTATCTACAAAAAAAGAGCTCAACTATGCTCCTCTTAGTCTTTTGGTAGGAATAATTTGTGCACAAGTTCTCACAAAATATACCAATAAAGGGGCTGTTAGACTTAAATGGCCAAATGATATTGTCGTTAACAATAAAAAAGTTGGTGGAATACTAGTTGAAAAAGTGGTTTCAGACAGCGAAACAACCACTATTGTTGGTATTGGCATAAATTTTTTAATTGATCCACAAGAAAAATGGTGGGGAGATCTATCACACTACAATGTTGGTGACAGCAGAGATCATATAATTTCAATGATAACATCCAAGATCATAAATTTATTTAATAAGGAAAATGAAGATTGGATAGATGAATGGTTAAAATACTGCATGCACATCAATAAAGAAGTTAAAATTATTAAAACTGATGATTCTTCTGAAAATGCAATTTTTAAAAGTATCGATCAAGATGGATGTGCCCTTCTTGAAACAGAGATGGGAATAAAAATATTTAACAGTGGAGAAATAAGCATTAAAGGAGTTTATTAAATGATTCATTATGTAAAGCAAATTCCAATTGAACAAAACTTTTCATCAGTTTCAAAAGAAATTGTTATTGGAGCAGGTTGTTTTTGGGGTGTTGAAAGAAAGTTTTGGGATCTTCCTGGTGTCTTGATGACCTCTGTAGGTTATTCGGGTGGAGATACAGACAATCCTACTTATGAGGATGTTTGCTATAAAAATACCAATCACGCCGAAGTAGTCAAAATAATATTTAATGAAAATGAAATTGGATTAGAGGATATTCTAAAAGTATTCTGGGAATGTCATGATCCAACTCAGGGCATGCGACAAGGAAATGACATAGGAACACAGTATAGATCAGTAATCTATGCTTCCGATGATCATGATCTAGATATAGCAAAAAAGACTAAAGATATATATCAAAAAGAATTAGTTAAAAGTGGATTTAAATCGAATGAAGATGCTAGCATCACAACTGAAATAAAATTAATAGATAATTATTTTCTTGCAGAAGAATACCATCAACAATACCTTGCAAAAAATCCCAATGGATATTGTGGCATTGGTGGAACAGGATGCTCTTTCCCAAACGGATAATTTGTATATAATACAAATCTTTGCCACCTTAGCTCAGTTGGCTAGAGCAGTTGATTTGTAATCATCAGGTCGTCAGTTCGAATCTGACAGGTGGCTCCATTTAAGATAATATGAAGATATGGATTACGCTAAAAGTAACGATTATCAAAACATTTAACTATGAATATAGAAAATCAATCAAAGCAAGAAAAGGATGAAATACTAAAAAAAGATTTCAAGTTTGCTCAACTTATGTACATTGGCATCTATTTAACTTTAGTAGTTCTTCTAGTTGTTTCAGCATATACATAAATGGATCTAACGACCTATATAATCGGTAATATTATTCTTATTGCCTTGTTATATTGGGTGGTAAAAAATAAAGATAATTAATCTCTATAAATCACTGGTTTATCTAGTTTCTTTGTGTAGCGATCTCTTAATCTGGATGATCTAGTCGTAAGATCAATATTTTCACCATTTATAAATACATATTCAGGCATAGATGATGGCTCTAAAGGATCTGCCTCCCAAATTATTAAATCTGCAATTTTGCCTGATTCAATTGCTCCCCTATCTTCAATTCCAAATACCTTTGCTGGCGTTGAAGTTAGGGATCTTATAGCTGCTCCATAAGACAATCCATTTGCTACAGCCACTCCTGCACCCTGTCTGATTAAATGGTAATTGTGGCTTCTGGATACAGTAAACATCATTTGAATTCCAGCTTCCTCCAGTTTGCTGGCCATTTGTATATTGGATGCAAGCTCATCAAATGATTCGGGTATGTTATTCATTGGATCAAATATTAAAGGAATATTGTGTTCAGCCAACTTTGCAGTGACTAGACTTGCTTCTTGAGCACCCATTATGACAATATTTAAGTTAAATTTTTCTTTCAACTCTATTAGTTTTAATAAATCAGATGCTCTGTGAGATTTGATAATTAGAGGCAAATTTTCATTAACCAATTTATATAAAGCTCTCAAATCTCTTGGGTGCAAATCCATTGCATTGGATATAGCCCACTCATCAATTAAACTAGACAATTCAAGATCAGAATTAATATCGCTTTTTGAAAGTGACGAAGCAAGAACGAGTAAGTCTTCGATCATTGAAAATTGCTCCGCTCGCGACTTGCTACTGCTTCCACCAAACTCTCCGATCATAACCATATCTGAAGTACCTGTTACATCAAGCTTACTATCTAAAACAAAGAAAGATCCTAAGCCACCAATTGGACTGGACGTATTATTGGGTAACGTTATTGCAGACGTAATACCATTTGACCTATTCCATGGAATTAATGTTGAGTTCGGATTAAATCCATTAAATATACTAAAACCGATTTTATACATATTCGAGGAGTCATCTCTTGTAACACTGAGGGCACCTATTTCCACTATTCCTATTTGAGTATCAGTTGCAATAAATCCTGGAGTTACAATCTTGTCAGAGGCATCGATGACTAAGTCAGCTTGAAAGTTAGAAGTAGAAATCTTTTTAATCTTATTTTGATCGATAAGAATATTTCCAACGAAAGGTGAATTATTTAAGCCATCATAGATAGTTGCATTCTTAATAACGATGGTTTGAGCATTGACACTAAATGCAATTAGGGCATATCCAAAAATACTTACTAAATAGATTTTAAGCCAGTCATTTTTCATACTTATTCTTGAGTCCTGTTTTTGGTAGGAGATATAATTCCTATATCGAAGTCGCTTGCAGGTAAAAGATCAGTTCCCCTGTTATAAGCCATAGCACCGTCGATAAAAACTTTTTCAGCAAGTGCATAAACGCTGAATGGATTTTTAGACCATACAACTATGTCAGCATTCTTCCCAACTTGTAATGATCCTGTTTGATCGTATATCCCTGCTGCTTTTGCAGGATTAGAAGTTATCCATTTCATGGCTCTTGCTTCAGATATATCAAAACCTGCTCTTCTTCCTGCAGCTAAGGATTTGGATGCTTCTTGATTAAGGTGTTGAATACCGATTGCATCATCAGAATGAACGATTGCACAACCTTTACCGTTTCTTGCTTGATCAACAATCGCAATATTGGCTTGAACCATATCGTAAGCTTCATGTTTGAACCCCCACCAATCAGCCCAAAGCGCTCCACAAATTCCATTGTCAGCTAATAAATCAGCAATTTTGTATGCTTCAACTCCATGGTGAAATGCAGTAATTTTATAATTAAATTCTTTTGCAATATCTATCATCGTTGCCATTTCATCGGCTCGATAGCAATGATTATGAACTAAGATCTCTCCTTTAAGAACACCAGCTAATGTTTCCATTTCTAAGTCTCTTCTAGGAGCATATTCAAGTTCTTTTGCTTCTTCTGATTTTTTTTCATATTCTGTTATTTTTCTTAAATACCCTTCAGCTTGTATCCATGATTTTCTATATCCAGCTGCATTTCCCATTCTTGTTGATGGCGCTTGTCCTCTATTGCCATAAACTCTTTTTGGATTTTCGCCACATGCCATCTTTAACGAGTGAGGGGCGTCAGGAAATTTCATTGAATTAATGGTTGTTCTTTGAAGATTTTTTACAGTTACACCCCTTCCCCCAATTAAATTTGCTGAACCAGGGAGTACATGAAATGCAGTAACTCCTCCTGTCAAAGCAAGAGCATATTGAGGATCTTGAACCCACATTGAATGCTCTGCCCAAACGTCTGCTGTTACAGGACTAGTTGCTTCATTTCCATCGGAGCTAGTTCTAACACCTGGAGCTGGATAAACACCCATATGTGAATGAATATCTATTATTCCAGGAGTAACCCATTTGCCAGTTGCATCAATAATTCTAAAATCTTCTGGTACAGGCAAGTCCTCACCAATTGCAATAATTTTGCCGTCCTGAACTAAAACATCTGTATTTTTGAATTCATTGCCATCTCCATCATAAATACTCGCGTTTGTTATAAGTATTTTTTCAGCAGGCAATGGTTGATAGGTAGATTCAAACGGTTTGCATTGAAGAACATTAATTGAGCTAAAAAATAAAAAAGTGCAACAAAGTGTTATTTTTAGTTGATTGGTCATAAATAGTAATATAATCCATTATTAAAAAAATAAAAACTAATGACTTGAAAAAGTAAAAAATTCATGGTCTAGTATCAATCGTTCATGGTAATTAATAAAAAATATATAGTTTTCTCACTATTTTTTGTAGTGAGTCTTTCGCTTCATTCTTTTGTTGATCATGATCATTTTGATCATGCAGAAGAAAGTGCAGTTGAATGTCAGGCCTGTGAAGAGAATGTTGACGTAAAGTTGTCCTTTGCAAAAGATGAAAGTAAGTCACAAAAAGTTCCCCTTAAAACAAGTCTTTTCAAAAGATTTGTCAGTTTTAATAAAAAATCAAATCTATCTAGAGCCCCACCTTATAAAAGTTAATTTTCTTTAAAAAATTAATTAACTTTCCTATAAGGAGGAAAAAATGAAAAAATTTTTAAACGCAATTATTATTTTAATTGCATTTCATTCAAACAATATCATTTCACAGGATCAGGATGTAGAAGAAGTTGTCGTCACATCATCTTTTGTAAATGCAACTGAAGTATTAAATCCTATTTATGTAATTGATGGAGATGATTTTATTGATGGTGCCACTTCAAGTTTAGGTGAGGCGATCGATAGTTATTTGGGTGTATCAATTGCTGACTATGGTGCTGCAGTTGGACAACCTATTATTAGAGGTATGTCTGGGCCAAGAGTAAAAATACTTAAAAATGGTATGGTTAATCGTGACGTATCTGGTTTGGGAGTTGACCACTTAAATGATGTTGACTTAAACGATATTGAACAAGTTGAAATTGTTATGGGTCCATCTTCTCTTTTATATGCCAACGGAACTAACGGCGGAATCATTAATGTTGTTGATGACACTATTTCAGCAATTAATTATGAGCTGCCTGAATTTAAAGTTGGTTATGAAACTCAATCAGTTAATGACGGAAGTGCAGAATCTTTTAATTTCAGAAATAACATAGGTGGTTTTAATGTTAATTTTGGATATAAGAATATAGATTTTGATAATTATGATGTTCCTCATGGAGCTGTTCTTCATGAAGAAGAAGGTCATGATGATCATGATGAAGAAGAACATCATGATGAAGATGAGCATCATGATGAAGATATGGGATTCATAAATAATTCTGATTATGCTGTTGAAGCTACAAAATTTGGTATTTCAAAAGTTACTGATTGGGGCTTTATAGGGTTCTCAATGGATAACTTAGAAAGTGTTTATGGTATTCCATTTCATGGAGATGAACATGAAGACGAGCATGGCGATGAGCATGGAGATGAAGAAGAGCATGAAGAGGAAAGAATTTTTTCGACTACTGATTCAGAAAGCTTCACTGTCAAAGGTTCGTATAATGTTGATGGGAATCTAGTTAATAAAGTTGATTTTACTTATCGTGAATCTGATTACACTTTAACTGAAGCTCATGAGGAAGAAGAAGGTCATGATGATCATGGAGACGAAGAAGAACATGCTCCAACTACTTTTGCAAATGAGGCGGTTGAGTATGGTGCGATCTTCGATATTTCCAATGATAATGCTGATCAAAAAGTTGTCATAAATATCGTAGATGAAGATAACTCAATTGTTGGTGAAGAGGCTTTCATGAATCCTGCTAATAATGAGGAATTCACTATCGGTTATTACATTAGTAAAGATCTTGATTTATTTAATGTTGATTTAGGAATGAGAATAGATCAAATTGATAGATCAGGAAGTGTTACTGATGAAGACCATGGCGATATTGATAATTATAGTATTGATGATACAACTAACAGCTTTGCTGTAAGCATTGGTAGAAACTTAAGTGATAATCTTGATATTAGTCTTGGTTATGCAAGTGTTGAAAGACTTCCTTCAGTCATTGAACTATTCATGAATGGTCCACATATGGCTACCGGAAGATTTGAAGTTGGTGATCCAACTCTTCAAAGTGAAACTTCAAACAACTTTGACATTACATTAAATTATGAAAAAGATGGTTTTTACGCATATGCAAGTTTTTATGTAACTGATGTTGATAATTACATAGCTCTGATTGACGAAGAAGAAGGTCATGATGATCATGAAGATGAACATCATGAGGATGAAGATCATGAAGACGAACATCATGATGAAGATGAACACGGGGATGATCACGATGATCATGGTCATGGCAACTTAATTCATGCAAATTATATGCAAGAAGATGCTGAATTCGATGGTTATGAATTTGAAATTGGCAGAACTTTTGATCTAGGCATGGGTGAGTTAAAAGCTTCTTTTGGAAGAGATGTCGTAAATGCTGAATTCTCTGATGGGCATTTTGTGCCAAGAATTAATCCAGCAAGAAATATTTATTCATTGTCTTATAAACAAAATGATGTTGTTTTCAAACTCAATTTTAAAGATGTTGATAAACAACGTGATATTGGAGAAGGCGAAACTGTTACAAAAGGTTACAGAATGCTAGATACAAGAATCACAAAAACATTTAATTTAAGAGATAACAATGAATTAAGAGTTTCAATATTTGGTAATAATCTTCTTGATGAAGTTGCAAGAAATCATTCTTCGTGGGTGAAAAATGAAGTGCCGTTACCTGGCAAGAATATTGGAGTTAAATTTAACTTAACTTTCTAATTATTTTCTTTTCTAGATAAATGTATTGGGACATAATGTCCCAATACATTTTTTATATCCCAATGCGTTTTTTATTCTTAATTTTAGGTATTTCGTCTTTTTATTCTTTTGCTCAAGATGTTGAAGAAATTATTGTTACAGGTGTTCTGCAAACAGAAGTAAATGAAAATTCAGTTTCTGCAAAAGTTTTAGACAATGATTTCCTTGGTTCAATAGATATAAATACGTTTTCAGAAATCAGTAAATACCTTTCTAGCTCATCTGGTTCAAGGTTCCAAACAAATAGTTTAGACGGAGTTGATCAAGGTATGTCTAATATTAATCTTCGAGGCTTGGACAATACTTCAACTTTACTTTTGCTTAATTCAAATAGACATACAACTGCTGGAACACCATCAACAAGAGGTCAAGGTTATGTCGATGCAAATATAATTCCTGAAATTGCAATAAGAAGAATTGAGGTTGTAAAAGAAAGTGCTTCGCCACAGTATGGATCTGATGCAGTAGCTGGGGTGATAAATGTTTTAACTTACGACGAATTTGATGGCTTAAAAATGAATTTGAATTATCAGTCAACAGATAATTATGATCAAAATAATACTAATATTGGAATCCTGTATGGATCTGATTATGAGAATGGTAATTATGTTTTTAGTATAAGTTCTTTAAACAAAGAACCTTTAAATGCATCCGAAATTCCGGGAATTGCTGAGTTAGCGGTCAGCGGACTTGGAAGATCATTTAAAGTGAGTGAAGCTGATAAAGTAAATGATGGTATTTGGAAAGGAGAATATCAAAAAAATCAAAAAATACCTGATCCTAGTTGTATTGAAAATGGAGGAGTTCTGGTGAATGCTTCGACTTGTGGATTTCTTTACGGCAACAGATTTAATATCGTTAATGATGAAGATCATTTGAAATTTTACTCTGCAGTAAATCATAACTTTGGAAAGGTCTTATACTCTTTGAAAGTGATGTATTCAGAGGTAGATGTGAATGACAATCCACAATCTCCTTCGTATCCAGCCCTGCCATTTTTATCTAGAAAAATTTCTCCCAATCAAGGAATGAGTCCTTTCAATGTTCCTGTAACTTGGTACGGAAGGCCTCTAGGCTCTGAATTCAAATCACCCTTCTCTCCAAAAGATATAGATCAATATAATTTAAATCATACTTTTAATTTTTCATATGATGAAAAAACTGAAATAAAAATATCTCTTTCTGACAGCAAGCATAAAAATAATCACTACAGGCCGGACATAATTGATTCAAGATTTTTAGCTGCATTAAATGGGAATGGAGGTATAGATGGCAATCAAACTTGGAATTTATTTGATTCAAGTCAAAATCCAGCATCTCTGATTGATTATGTTACTGGAGCAGAAATTTCTTCAAAGGAAGCAAGACTTAAATCTCTCAATATCATTGTAAAAAGGGATATAAGTGACACTACTGATCTTGCATATGGTTTTAGTTCAAATAAAGAATATTTAGAAATATATTACGAAGAAATTAGTAGAGCAGAATTTAATGATAACGGGCAACTTCTTAAGACAGCTGATCTTTTTTTTCTTGGAGGTGGAAAGAATGTTTCTAAATCAAGAAATAACAAAGCTATCTTTGTGGAATTATTTTCAAAGCTAAATAGCCAGCTAAATATAAGAACCTCTGCTAGATATGAAGATTATGGAAACGATCAATCTCTTGATCCCAAGGTTACATTAAACTACCAACCCAATGAAAAGTTGCTATTAAGAGGTTCTATTTCTTCATCCTTTGTAATGCCCTCAATGGCACAAATGTTTTCAAGTGAAATAAATCTAGGAAGTGTCAGAGATGTTGATGATAGTTCTCCTTTTGTAAGACAAGCATTAATTGGCAACGAAAGCCTCAAAGCTGCTGAGGCTGAAAGTATAAATATTGGTTTAACATATGAAATTAAAGCTTGGAGAGTTTTGATTGATTATTGGAAAATGGATTTTGAAGATAGAATTGAAATTGAAAGTGCCCAAGCAATTATTAATCAAAACCCATTAAGCTCAAGGATTACAAGAAATGAAAATGGTGACCTAATAGGTGTTACCTCAAGTTATTTTAACGAAGAAAGTACAGAAATTAACGGATTTGATTTTTCTATAAAAAGTAATAAAGATTTGGGTAAATTTGGAGAAATTTATTATTCCGTTGATGCTTCAATTCTTAAAAACTTTTTAACTCCTAATTCTGATAAAACGAAATTAATTAATAGAGTTGGGAAATTTAATTATGACAATCACACCTTTTCACTGCCTGAAAAAAAAATAAATACATTTCTTAGTTGGGAGTTTTCTGAGATGAGTTTTAATTTAAATACTAGGTATATTGATGGGTATATTAATGAGAGAGAAATAAAAGCTGTTGCACTTAATTTGGGGTACATAAATAAAGTTAAATCCTCTTTTATGGTGGATATTTCAGCTACTAGAAAAATTAATTTAAAAACTGGAAAATTAAATATAAAGCTTTCAATAATTAATCTTTTTGATAAATCTGCGCCAAGACTTTATGATGCTCCTGACTTTAGTTTTGATACTAGAGTTCATGACCCAAGAGGAAGAATTTTTGGTGTTGGAGTAGAATATAATCATTAAAAAAGAATATTCACACTTAAATTATGAGGGTCTGATTTAGGCCCTTTTTATTAACTAAAAATAATCTCAGATATGAGCGATATAAAATCAAGTATTAATCAAGTTATCGAAGAACAAAATATTCCTTTTGAATGGTCACAGGTTATTTTTGATGAATTAGAAAATATTTGTCTTGAATTTTCTGATTCGAGAGTCGACCTAACCAAAAAACCTTTCGTGACCATAGACGGTAAAGATGCAAAAGACTTTGATGATGCTGTTTTATGTGAAAAAAATATTGAAGGCTTTAGTCTTTGGGTAGCTATCGCAGATGTTGCAGAGGTTGTTAATAAAAATTCAGAAATAGACAAAGAGGCTTTCAAAAGAGGAACATCGATATATTTTCCAAATACAGTGGTGCCTATGTTGCCTGAAAAAATTTCAAATAATATCTGTTCACTCGTACCAAATGAAAAGAGAAATGTTTTAGTGTGTGAAATTAACTTCAATTTGGATGCTGAAATAAATTCATATAATTTTTTTGAAGCAATTATATGCTCAGCTCATAGATTTACTTATAAAGAAGTTTTGGAATACACGAAAGGTGATTCTGAAATTATTAATTCTTTAGAATCTTTAAAGATTCTCACAAATAAATTGTTAAAAAATAGACAAAAGAGATCTGCACTCGAAATCGAATCACAAGAGCCTAGTCTTATCATTAGCGATAATGGAAATCTTGAAAAAATTAATTTACCAAAAAGACTTTTTTCTCATCAAATGATTGAAGAATCAATGATTGCAGCAAACATTTGTGCAGCAAAGTTTATTAAAAAAAATATTGGTTTTGGGGTTTATAGAGTTCATGAGGAACCAGATTTTATCAAGGTTGATAACTTAAAAAAATTCTTCTCATTAAAAGGATATTCATCAAAGGCTCTATCAAACCCAATAGATCAAATAAATTCTTTTATTCAGCATTCTGCCAAAGCTGAAGAAAAAAAAGTGCTTAACGTACTAATCTTGCAATCATTAAAAAGAGCTAAATATTCAACTAATGAAATTGGTCATTTTGGTTTACAGTTAGAGGAATATTCTCATTTCACCTCTCCAATACGCAGATATCCAGATTTAATAGCCCATAGATTGATTAAAGATATTTTAAACAAATCTAAACATGAGAATTCAAAAGATTTTTATGATGAAGCATTAGAAGAACTATCAAGTCTTGAAAAAAGAGCTGAAATATCTTCAAGACAAGTAATACAGCAAATGATTTGCCATAAGTTAAAAAACTATATAGGAGATAAGTTTTCCACTCATGTTGTTGGCGTAGCAGAATTTGGACTATTTTGTGAAATTGAAAATTATTTTATTTCTGGATTGATTCATGTCTCTGATTTAAGAAAAGATAGGTATATTTTTGACAGTCAAGCAAATATACTCAAAGGGAGGAGAACCGGTAGGACATTCAGAGTTGGTCAAAATATTAAGGTTCAGTTGGTAAATGTTTCTCCGGAGGAAAGAAAAATTACACTTATACCAAAATGAAAGTAAAGAATAATAATGCTAAAAGAATTGGCTTTCATAGCATTGAAAGTATTATTAGTTTTAATCCTCAAAAAATTAAAAAGCTTTTTATTCCCTTCTCCAGGGAAGACAAAAGAATTCAAGCTCTTATATCTTTAGCCGAAAAAAATGGAATCAGCTTTGAGGTTTCCAAAAAATTAAAACAAGATCCTGAAGCAATTATTACAAATGAAGATAATTTGAATTTTAAAGATTTAAAAGAATTCCTTAATAACAAAAAAGATGAAGTAGTTTTGTTAGTTCTTGATAATATTATTGATCCAAGAAATATGGGTGCGTGTATAAGGTCTGCTGCTGTATTAAATATTGACGCGATTGTAATTAATAAGCATCACTGCGCCCCTTTAAATGAAGTAGTTCATAATGTTTCAGCTGGTGGGGTTGAAGTAGTTAAAATTTTTAATGTTAGTAATCTAATCAATTGTATAAAGTATCTAAAAGATTTAAATATTAATATTTTTGGTCTTAGTGAGCATGCTGATAAGAATTATTTAGATGAAAATTTCAAAGAATCCTGTGCTCTAGTTATGGGATCAGAAGAATCTGGCATTAGAACAAAAACATCAGAAAACTGCAATTCATTGATTGGTTTGAGCGGTAATAAAAATTTCAAAAGCTTTAATGTTTCAGTCGCAACTGGGATAATACTTTCAGAAGTTTTAAGGCAACGAAGGTATTAGGATATAAAATAATAAGATGCTTAAACAAAGGACACTCAGAAATTCCATAAAAGCTGTGGGTATTGGTTTGCATACAGGTAAAAACATTAATATGGAGTTAATTCCTTCTGATGTAAATACTGGTATCAATTTTATTAGAACAGATTTAGATGAGAATTTAATTATCCCCGCAATAGCAGAAAATGTTGGTGATACAAGCCTATCAACCGCTCTTGTAAAAGATGATGTCAAAATATCTACAATTGAACATCTGCTTTCAGCTATCGCAGGTCTTGGTGTCGATAATTGTCTAGTCAAAGTAGATGGGCCTGAAGTGCCAATTATGGATGGAAGTTCTAGTCCTTTTGTTTTTTTAATTCAGTCTGCTGGATTAGAAGATCAGAACGCACTTAAAAAATTCATAAAAGTTAAAAAGGAAGTAACTGTCACAAGAGACGATGCCTATGCGACCATTAAGCCGTTCAATGGATTTAAAGTTAGTTTTAAAGTGAGTTTTGATCATCCTGTCCACAAAAGACTACCCACAGAATCTATAATAGATTTTTCATCAACATCATTTGTTAAAGAAGTTTGTCGAGCCAGAACTTTTGGGTCTATGAGTGAAGCAGAACTTTTGAAGTCTAGAAATTTAGCATTGGGTGCAAGTGAATCAAATGCGATCATTTTTGGTGAAGATGAAATATTAAATGATGAAGGGCTTCGTTTTAATGATGAAATAGTAAAGCATAAAATGTTAGATGCGATAGGAGACCTTTATTTGCTTGGTGGAAATCTAATTGGTGAATTTTCAGGATATAAATCAGGGCATGAATTAAATAATAAACTTTTAAGAAAGATAATTGAGGACGATGAGGCTTACGAAACAATAGAGTTTGAAAATTCTGAAAATGCCCCAATCTCTTATGTAAGGCCACCTTTTGGGGATGTGGAATAAGTGTATTCATATTAATCACTTAAATTTTAAGGATGCTTAGTTTTCTATCAAATATTTTCGGTTCAAGTAATGACAGAATCCTGAAAAGGATGATGGTTCATGTTAATAAGTCTAATAATCTTGAAGAAGAATTATCAAGCAAGCCAGATTCTTATTTTAAAGAACTCAAACATGAGCTTATTGATCAGTATAAAAAAAATGATAACGATTTATACTCTATCTTACCTCTAGCTTTTGCTGCAGTTAGAGAGGCTAGTAAAAGAACATTAGGGCTAAGACATTTTGATTCTCAAATGCTTGGCGGTATTTCACTTGCAGAGGGAAATATTGCTGAGATGAAAACAGGAGAAGGAAAAACTTTAGTAGCAACACTACCTGCATTCTTAAATTCAGCGATAGGCAATAAAGCAGTCTTAGTAACTGTAAATGATTACCTTGCAAAAAGAGATGCTGAGTGGATGCGTCCCATATATGAATTTCTGGGTCTAACTGTTGGAGTGGTTAACTCTAATCAAGATATAAAAGAAAAAATTGATGCTTATAAGTGTGACATCATATATGCAACAAACAATGAGCTTGGATTCGATTATCTTCGAGATAATATGGCTCATTCGGTTGAAGAAAGAGTTCAATGCTCACTTGATTTTGCAATTGTTGATGAAGTTGATTCTATACTTATTGATGAAGCTAGAACTCCACTTATAATTTCAGGTCCATCTTCTGAAAGCTCTGATTTATATCAACAAATAAGAAAATTTATTCCAAAACTATCTAAGCAACTAAGAGAAGAAACTGAAGAAGAGCCTCTATCCGATGACGAAAGAGGACATTACTTAATTGATGAAAAAAATAGAAGTGTTGAGCTGACTGATGATGGCTACTTTTTGGTAGAAGGGTTGTTAGAGGACGCTGAAATAATTGGAGGATCAGATGGCCTCTATTCAGTATCAAATTTAAAAATAATGAAGTTTGTTCAGGCAACTTTACGAGCTCATTTTTTATTTCAAAAAAATGTTCATTATCTTGTAAGAAATAATGAAGTGCTTCTTATTGATGAACATACTGGAAGAACAATGCCAGGTAGAAGAATGAGTGAAGGTGTTCATCAAGCGCTAGAATGTAAAGAGAATGTTCCAATTCAAAGAGAATCACAAACTCTTGCCTCAACAACTTTTCAGAACTTTTTCAGATTATTTTCAAATCTTTCAGGAATGACAGGAACAGCTGACACGGAAGCATTAGAGTTTAATCAAATATATGGATTAGATGTAATTATTATTCCTACGAATGTTCCTATGATTCGAAACGACCATAATGATTTGGTATTTTTAACTAAGGATGCAAAATATAAAGCTCTTGTTGAAGAAATTGAAACCTTAAGAAAAAATTCTGCGCCAATTCTTGTTGGAACAGTTTCAGTTGAGTCATCCGAAGAAGTTTCAGAATTCTTAAAAGTAAAAAAGATTCCTCATCAAATACTAAATGCAAAACATCATGAGAAAGAAGCAGAAATTATTGCAAATGCTGGCAAGCCTGGAATGGTTACTATTGCTACGAATATGGCAGGTAGAGGAACTGATATAGTCCTTGGAGGTAAAAAAGAAGACCAATCTCAAGATGATTGGCAAAAGAATAATGAAGTAGTATTAAACTCAGGCGGTCTTCATATTCTGGGAACTGAAAGACATGAATCAAGAAGAATAGATAATCAATTAAGAGGGAGATCTGGAAGACAGGGAGATCCAGGCTATTCAAGATTTTTTCTTTCATTGGAAGATGATTTATTACGCCTATTTATTTCAGATAATAGGAGAGCGCTGTTTGAAAGAATTGGCATGGGAGACGATCATATCGAACATAAAATGCTATCTAGGGGTATTGAAAATGCACAGAAAAGGATAGAAAGCAGGAATTTTGATGCAAGAAAAAATCTACTTGAATATGACGACGTCTCAAATGATCAAAGACAGGCGATATATTCTTTGAGAAATCAATTACTGGAAGAAGAAGATATTAGTGAAACTATTGAAACAATGATTGGAAGAGAGTTTGAAAGAATTAGTAATAATTATATTCCAATTGAATCTATCGAATCTCAATGGAGAAGCAAGGAGCTTGAAGAATTTTTAAATGAAAATTATGGACTTGCAACAAATATTAATGCATTAATCAAAGAAGATACTAAACTCTTACCTGAATCAATTGCAGAATTGATAATTTCAAAAGCTGATGAAATGTACAGAGAGAAATACTCACCATTAGCTGAAAATAGGTTGCTACTTGAAAAACAAGTCATGTTGCAGGTCTTGGATGTCCACTGGAAAGAGCATTTAGCAGAAATTGATCATTTAAGAGGAAGTGTCGGACTTAGAGCATATGCTCAAAAAAATCCTAAAAATGAATTTAAGAAAGAAGCGTATTCGATGTTTGAGATTATGCTGGATGAGATAGATATAGAGACTGTAAGAATATTATTTTCTATTCAGTTTGCCAATGAAGAGGTTCTTGACGGGCTTAAGAAAGAAAAAAAAGATGAAATTGTTCTAGAAAAGCCTGAGCCCATTTTTACTAATTCAGGAGAGGATGTTCATACACCTGTACAGAATCAAGAATCATCTACCCCGCCACTGATAAGAGACGAACCAAAACTTGGAAGAAATGAAATTATTAAAATCTCAAACGGTACAGAAACAAAAGAAATAAAATATAAAAAAGCTAAGCCATTAATTGAGACTGGGGAGTGGAAAATAATATAGCTTATTCTTCATAAAAATCTTCTGATGAAATTGGTCTTGAAATTACATTTTGCTCATCAGCCCATGTCCCAAAATCAATCAATTTACATCTCTGGGAACAAAAAGGTCTAAATTCGTTATCCTTTTTACTTGAAGTAATTTTTTCACAGTGTGGGCACTTAACTTTAGTCATCTACTTTAATTCCTAAAATTTTTTGGTGAGTCTTGATTACTAATTTTCTTAAATCATCTAAGCTAGAATTATTTTCAATCACGTAATCTGCAATCTCTAATCTGTCCTCTCTTGAAGCTTGATTCTTCATTATATGTATAATATTTTCCTGACTTTGGTTATCTCTAGATGATGCTCTTTCAATTTGTATATTTGTTTCACAGTCAACCACAACTATCTTGTCATAAAAATCAGTTGAATTTGTTTCAATAATTAAAGGGACCATAACAATTTTATATATGCTTTTTGAACTAACTAAAAATTTCGATATCTCATCTCTAACAATTGGATGAATTATTGATTCAAGTTTTTTTCTTTTAGTTTCATCCTGGAAAATATCTCTTCTAAGAGCATCTCTGTCAATTTCGTTGTTATTTATATATTGATTACTAAATTCACCTATGAATATTTTTTTTGCCTGTTCGTTTTTAATTAAAACATTCTTAGAAACTTCATCAGCATCAATAACATCAATACCTAGTTCAATAAAATATTTTGCAGCAGCAGACTTTCCTGAGCCTATACCGCCTGTTAATCCAATTATCATATCTTGATTATAATCTCAGACATAAAAAAAGGCTCTTAGTAATTTACTAAGAGCCTAATAATAAAAAAGCCTGACGATTTCCTACTCTCACACAGGGAGACCCTGCACTACCATTGGCGTTAACTCGTTTCACTGCTGAGTTCGAAATGGGATCAGGTGGTTCCAAGTTGCTATTGTCATCAGGCAAACTGGTATGTAATTTTTACAATCACTGTAAATTTATTGAATCTCTCAATAACCTGTTTAAGGTTACATGATCAAGCCTCACGAGTTATTAGTACAAGTTAGCTCAACGCCTCACAGCGCTTACACATCTTGCCTATCAACGTCATAGTCTATGACGACTCTTTAGGAGACATAAAGTCTCTGGGAGATATAATCTTGGGAGAGGCTTCCCGCTTATATGCTTTCAGCGGTTATCCTTTCCGAACATAGCTACCCGGCAATGCCACTGGCGTGACAACCGGAACACCAGAGGTTCGTCCAATCCGGTCCTCTCGTACTAGGATCAGCTTCCCTCAAATCTCCAAACGCCCACAGCAGATAGGGACCGAACTGTCTCACGACGTTCTAAACCCAGCTCGCGTACCACTTTAAATGGCGAACAGCCATACCCTTGGGACCTGCTCCAGCCCCAGGATGTGATGAGCCGACATCGAGGTGCCAAACACCGCCGTCGATATGAACTCTTGGGCGGTATCAGCCTGTTATCCCCGGCGTACCTTTTATCCGTTGAGCGATGGCCCTTCCATTCAGAACCACCGGATCACTAAGACCTAGTTTCCTACCTGCTCGATCCGTCGATCTCGCAGTCAAGCATCCTTCTGCCTTTATACTTACCTCACGATGTCCGACCGTGATAAGGATACCTTCGTACTCCTCCGTTACTCTTTGGGAGGAGACCGCCCCAGTCAAACTACCCAGCACACACTGTCCCTGATCCAGATAATGGACCTAGGTTAGAACTTCAATTTTACAAGGGTGGTATTTCAAGGACGACTCCACTAAGACTGGCGTCTCAGCTTCAAAGTCTCCCACCTATCCTACACAAATAAAGTCAAAGTCCAGTGTGAACCTGTAGTAAAGGTGCACGGGGTCTTTCCGTCTAGCTGCGGGTACACTGCATCTTAACAGCGATTTCAATTTCACTGAGTCTATGGTGGAGACAGTGTGGCCATCGTTACGCCATTCGTGCAGGTCGGAACTTACCCGACAAGGAATTTCGCTACCTTAGGACCGTTATAGTTACGGCCGCCGTTTACCGGGGCTTCGATCAAGAGCTTCGCCTAAGCTAACCCCATCAATTAACCTTCCGGCACCGGGCAGGCGTCACACCCTATACGTCCTCTTACGAGTTTGCAGAGTGCTATGTTTTTAATAAACAGTCGCAGCCACCTGGTATCTTCGACCACGTTCAGCTTAGAGAGCAAGTCTCATCACTAAACGCGGCGCACCTTCTCCCGAAGTTACGGTGCTATTTTGCCTAGTTCCTTCACCATAGTTCTCTCAAACACCTTGGTCTACTCGACCTAACCACCTGTGTCGGTTTAGGGTACGGTTTCTTACAACCTGAAGCTTAGAGGTTTTTCCTGGAAGCATGGTATCGACTACTTCCCACTCAAAGAGTGGTCGTCATAAGTTCTCAGCCTTAGTGTTCCGGATTTACCTAAAACACCAGCCTACAACCTTAAACACGGACAACCGTCGCCGTGCTAGCCTAACCTTCTCCGTCACCCCATCGCAGTTGTAAAAAGCACAGGAATATTAACCTGTTTCCCATCGACTACGGCTTTCGCCCTCGCCTTAGGGGCCGCCTCACCCTGCCTCGATTAGCGTTGGACAGGAACCCTTGGTTTTTCGGCGAAGAGGTTTTTCACCTCTTTGATCGTTACTCATGTCAACATTCGCACTTCTGATACCTCCAGTTCGCCTCACAGCTTACCTTCAGCGGCTTACAGAACGCTCTTCTACCATCTTGAAACAAGATCTGTAGCTTCGGTTTATGATTTAGCCCCGTTATATCTTCCACGCAGGCCGACTCGACTAGTGAGCTATTACGCTTTCTTTAAAGGATGGCTGCTTCTAAGCCAACCTCCTAGCTGTTTGTGCCTTCCCACATTGTTTCCCACTTAATCATAATTAGGGACCTTAGCTGACAGTCTGGGTTGTTTCCCTCTCGACTACGGACGTTAGCACCCGCAGTCTGTCTCCCGTGCTCATACTTGTAGGTATTCGGAGTTTGCATCGGTTTGGTAAGTCGGGATGACCCCCTAGCCGAAACAGTGCTCTACCCCCTACAGTAATACACGAGGCACTACCTAAATAGTTTTCGAAGAGAACCAGCTATCTCCGGGTTTGATTAGCCTTTCACTCCTATCCACAGCTCATCCCCTCATTTTTCAACATAAGTGGGTTCGCGCCTCCAGTCGATGTTACTCGACCTTCACACTGGCCATGGATAGATCACCCGGTTTCGGGTCTAATCCCAGCAACTGAACGCCCTATTAAGACTCGGTTTCCCTACGCCTCCCCTAAATGGTTAAGCTTGCTACTGAAATTAAGTCGTTGACCCATTATACAAAAGGTACGCCGTCACAGAACAAGTCTGCTCCGACTGCTTGTAAGCACAAGATTTCAGGTTCTATTTCACTCCCCTCGCCGGGGTTCTTTTCGCCTTTCCCTCACGGTACTGGTTCACTATCGGTCAGCATAGAGTATTTAGCCTTGGAGGATGGTCCCCCCATGTTCAGTCAAGATTTCACGTGTCCCGACCTACTCGATTTCACTTAAATTAGTCTTTCACATACAGGGCTATCACCTACTATGGCTAAACTTTCCAGAATATTTTGCTGGACTAAAATAAGCTTAAGGGCTGTTCCAGTTTCGCTCGCCGCTACTACCGGAATCTCAATTGATTTCTTTTCCTCTAGGTACTTAGATGTTTCAGTTCCCTAGGTTTGCCTCTTATACCTATGTATTCAGTATAAGATAATGCACTTATGTGCACTGGGTTTTCCCATTCGGAAATCCTCGGATCAAAATTTGTTTACCAACTTCCCGAGGCTTATCGCAGGTTACTACGTCCTTCATCGCCTTATGCTGCCAAGGCATCCGCCTTGTGCTCTTCCTTTACTTGATCATATAACCTTAAAAAGGTTATTTATTAACATTTTGAGAGTACTTAATAAAATATATTAATTACTTTTTAATTTGCAGTGATCTCATGTATACAAAAATGTATACACTAGAAAATTACATACCATTTATTTTACATATCTAAGAACTTAAATATTTGATTACTCGTGTGGGTGTTGAAAACACATCTTTCGTTAAGGAGGTGATCCAGCCACAGGTTCCCCTACGGCTACCTTGTTACGACTTCACCCCAGTCATGAAGCACACCGTGGTAAACGCCCTCCCGAAGGTTAGACTATCTACTTCTGGTGCAATCCACTTCCATGGTGTGACGGGCGGTGTGTACAAGACCCGAGAACGTATTCACCGCGACATGCTGATTCGCGATTACTAGCGATTCCGACTTCATGGAGTCGAGTTGCAGACTCCAATCCGGACTACGAAGAACTTTCTAGGATTAGCACCACCTCGCGGCTTAGCGTCCGTCTGTATCCTCCATTGTAGCACGTGTGTAGCCCTACTCGTAAGGGCCATGATGACTTGACGTCGTCCTCACCTTCCTCCGGTTTATCACCGGCAGTCCCCTTATAGTTCCCGACCGAATCGCTGGCAAATAAGGGTAAGGGTTGCGCTCGTTATCCGACTTAACGGAACATCTCACGACACGAGCTGACGACAGCCATGCAGCACCTGTATCTTGGCTCCAAAAGGCACACTCTCATTACAAGAGCTTCCAAGTATGTCAAGAGTAGGTAAGGTTTTTCGCGTTGCATCGAATTAAACCACATGCTCCACCGCTTGTGCGGGTCCCCGTCAATTCATTTGAGTTTTAGCCTTGCGGCCGTACTCCCCAGGCGGACAACTTAAAACGTTAGCTGCGCCACTGAGAAACTTTGTTTCCCAACAGCTAGTTGTCATCGTTTACGGCGTGGACTACCAGGGTATCTAATCCTGTTCGCTACCCACGCTTTCGCACCTCAGTGTCAGTACAGATCCAGGAGGCCGCCTTCGCCACTGGTATTCTTCATAATATCTACGCATTCCACCGCTACACTATGAATTCTACCTCCCTCTATCGTACTCTAGTGAGTTAGTTTTGGATGCAGTTCCTAGGTTGAGCCCAGGGCTTTCACATCCAACTTAACAAACCACCTACGCGCGCTTTACGCCCAGTAATTCCGATTAACGCTTGCACCTTCCGTATTACCGCGGCTGCTGGCACGGAATTAGCCGGTGCTTATTCTGCAGGTAACATCAGGGCTATAAGGTATTAACTTATAGCTTTTTCTCCCTGCTTAAAGTGCTTTACAACCCGAAGGCCTTCTTCACACACGCGGTATGGCTGGATCAGGCTTGCGCCCATTGTCCAATATTCCCCACTGCTGCCTCCCGTAGGAGTCTGGGCCGTGTCTCAGTCCCAATGTGGCTGATCGTCCTCTCAGACCAGCTAAAGATCGTAGCCTTGGTGAGCCATTACCTCACCAACAAGCTAATCTTACGCAGGCTCATCTAATAGCGAGAGCATCAAGAGAGGCCCTCTTTCTCCCTAAGGAGGTATACGGTATTAATCCGAGTTTCCTCGGGCTATCCCCTTCTACTAGGTAGATTCCTACGCGTTACTCACCCGTCCGCCGCTCTACTCATATCCGAAGATACTTTCTCGCACGACTTGCATGTGTTAAGCCTACCGCCAGCGTTCAATCTGAGCCATGATCAAACTCTTCAATTAATATCATGTTTGTTGATTTTTAAATAAAAAATCTAAATTTTTTCTCGTATTTTGAACACCCACACGAGTAACCAAATATTTTAAAGAACAACCGTCTCTGAGGACGGGAAACGTATTCTAACGGAGTTAGATATAAGAAGATACCTTTTTTTACTAATTTTTTTGTTTATCTACAAGTTTCTCAGAATTGAGGAATTTCATTTTTGATCTTAGCTCTTTTCCAACCTTTTCAATTGGATGATTTTCAGTCATTTTTCTATTAGATTTCATGACAGGTCCACCAGACCCATCATTGCTTTGACGGCAATCGTCTAGAAAATCATCAGCAAATTTTCCTGATTGAATATCAGATAAAATTTCTTTCATAGCACTCTTTGTATCTTCGGTAATGATTTTTGGTCCACTTTTATAGTCACCGTATTCTGCAGTATTTGAAATTGAATAGTGCATATTAGCAATACCGCCTTCTTGAATGAGATCAGTTATAAGCTTTGTTTCGTGTAAACATTCAAAGTATGCCATTTCAGGGCTGTAACCAGCCTCAACCAAAGTTTCATAACCAGCTTTTATTAATGCTGTAACACCTCCACACAAAACAGCCTGTTCTCCAAAAAGGTCCGTCTCAGTTTCCTCTTTAAAAGTTGTTTCTAAAACTCCAGCTCTTGTTCCGCCATTTGCTTTGGCATAAGAAAGAGCAACATCTTTTGCAGTGTACTCATTGTTTTCAATATTATCATTATAAATTGCTATCAATGATGGTACTCCTCCACCTTTAATGTAAGTGCTTCTAACAGTATGTCCTGGACCTTTTGGTGCAATCATAATCACACTATGCCCATCACCTGGAATTATTTTCTGAAAATGAATATTAAATCCATGAGCAAAGGCTAAAATGGCATCATCTTTCAGATTAGGTTGTATGTGCTTTTCAAAAACCCCTTTTTGGAATTCATCTGGAGCTAGAATCATAACTAAATCTGCGTCTTGAACTGAGTCTGAAACATTTGATACCTTTAATCCTGCCTCCTTAGCTTTATCCCAAGATAATGAATCCTCTCTTAATGCAACAGTTACATTTACTCCAGAATCTTTTAGATTATTTGCATGAGCATGACCTTGAGAACCATAGCCAACAATTGTGACATTCAGACCTTGAATGATCTCGATATTAGCATCACCATCATAGTAAATTTTCATCTCTTAATATCCCCTTTAAGTAAGTATTATCATTGTCACTCACAGCAATAACTTCTATGAGCTTATTAATTTGTCTTAAGATTTGTCTCATTAATGTATCGCCAACAGTTGTTTTAATTATTAGTCTAGAAACTTCATTTTTTTGAAACTTTATATTTAATTCTCTTTCGATGAACTCATAAGGTTTAAAATCTGTAATTGGGTCAACATGCAAACTGTCAATGTTATAACCTCTTTGATGAAACAAACCAACAACTCTAGCCAATGCACCAGGTTTATTTTCCATAATTAATGTTAACTGTCTTTCGATCATGTCTTCTTGCCTTTCGATAACCACATGTTCTCGAGACTGCCATTTGGAGCTACCAGCATTGGATACACATGTTCGCTTGGATCAACATAAATATCTACAAATACTAATCTATCATTTATTGAAAAAGCTTCCTCAATTTTCTGTTTTAATTCTGAATTCTTTGTAATCTTTATGCCCACATGTCCATATGATTCAACTAATTTTGAAAAATCAGGCAATGAGTCCTCATAGCTAATAGAAGAATGTCTGCCTTCGTAGTTCATATCTTGCCATTGTTTAACCATACCAAGTGCTAGATTATTAATATTAAATATTTTTATTGGTAGCTTATATTGAGAACATGTAGAAAGTTCTTGAATACACATCTGAATACTTCCTTCGCCAGTGATGCAAATAACTTCTTCATCTGGATAAGCTAGTTTTACTCCCATAGCAGAAGGTAATCCAAAACCCATTGTTCCCAAGCCGCCTGAATTTATCCATTTTCTTGGTTCATCAAAATGGTAATATTGCGCAGCAAACATTTGGTGTTGGCCAACATCTGAAGTTACAAAAGCTCTGCCCTCTGAAGTTTGATATATTTGCTGAACAGCGGCTTGAGGTAGAATTGGTGATTTATCATCTATGTTCTTATACAGATCATGATTAAGTCCATGAGCATCTTTCCAATTGGCTATTTGATTATGCCAGTCTGAAAATCTATCTTTATTAAAGTAAGATGATTCTAATTTAAGTTTCTCATTGATAGATTTTAAAGAATCTTTTACTTGCCCAAAGACTGCTATATCTGCCTCAATAATTTTTGAAACAGATGAATGATCAACATCAAAATGAACTATTTGTGCTCTGGGAGCAAACTTCTCAGGAGTATTGGTGATCCTATCATCAAATCTTGCTCCAACAGCCAAGATTAAATCAGCGTTGTGCATAGCCATATTAGCCTGATATGTGCCATGCATACCTAACATACCAAGAAAATATTTATCAGTTCCAGGATAAACACCTAGCCCCATTAATGTATTTGTTACAGGTGCTTTGATATAACTATTAAACTCTCTTAACTCATTTGAAGCATTACTAGCAATTGTTCCACCACCAGCATAAATGACAGGTCTTTTAGAATTCTTTAAAGCCTCTATTACTCTATCTATCTGATTTTCTTCAGGTTTAATTGGTGGATTATATGATCTTATGTTGGCTTCATCAGGATAATTAAAATCAAATAGATCATCTGGATTTGTTAGATCTTTTGGTACGTCTATTACTACAGGCCCCTGTCTACCGGATGTTGCTACATAAAATGCTTCTTTAACAATTCTTGGAATATTTGATTGATGATCTACAGTAAAGCTATGCTTAACAATTGGTCTAGAAATACCGATCATGTCTGTCTCTTGAAATGCATCAGTTCCAATTAAATGACTTTGAACTTGTCCACTGATAACAACCATTGGAATAGAATCCATAAATGCTGTAGCGATTCCAGTTATTGCATTGGTAGCACCTGGTCCCGAGGTCACCATTACCACTCCTGGCTTGCCTGTTGCTCTAGCATACCCATCTGCAGCGTGAGTAGCACCTTGCTCATGCCTAACTAATATATGTTGCATCTCCTTTTGGTTAAATATTGCGTCATATATATGTAACGCAGCACCACCTGGATATCCAAAAATATATTCAACACCCTCATTAATGAGGGATTGAATTAACATGTCATTTCCAGCTAATTTCATAATATTTACCTAAGGTAGAGATTTATACATTAAATTGAGATACAAAAACAAGTTTTTAATGCATTTATATCTGTTTTTTGAGTTTATCCAAAAGTGATTTCATATCATCGTGCATGTCTGCTTCAAAATATAAATAATCATCGCTATCAGGATCAAAGAAAGAAAGGCTTGCTGAATGAAGAGCTTGTCTTGGAAAATTTCTTATGAAATCTGTAAGTTCTGGCGATGTATTCTTAGCAATATTACCGGATGGGTTATATGTTCTATCACCTATTATGGGAAGTTTTACACTTGATAGATGAACTCTGATTTGGTGTGTTCTTCCAGTTGCAATAGATACGTCCAATAGAGAATAATTATTAAAACTTTCTTCAAGTTTGATAAACGATTCTGCTTCTTTGCCATCTGTTCTAACTGACATTTTAACTCTATTATTTTTATCTCTTCCAATTGGTTCGTTTATTGTAAAGCTGCCTACAGTGCTGCCAACAACTATTGCCTTATATTTTTTACTAACCTTTCTATCCTGAAGCAAAGAAACAAAATAATTCCTAAATTTCTCATTCTTTGCTACTAATAAAATGCCAGATGTATCTTTGTCTAACCTATGCACAATTCCACATCTTGGAATGTTTTCCAGCTCTGGATACCGATGCAATAAACCATTTGCTAATGTACCATTTGCACAACCAGCGCCTGGATGCATTACTAAATTTGGATTTTTATTAATTATTAGGAAGTTATTATTTTCATAAATTACTTCGAATGTGATATCTTCAGCTTCCCAAGATACCTTCTTTTCTGAAGTTGGATTAATCTCGATTTCATCATTCAAATTAACAGCATCTTTAGGCACTGCTAACTCGCCATTCAATAAAATTCTTCCTTCAAGGATCCATTTCTTAATTTGGGTTCTAGAGTAATCATTAAATAATTCTGCTGATACCTTATCTAATCTCATTTGAGACATATCTGCGGGAACTTTTTTTGTGTTTATCATATGAACTTATATTAAAAAATTTACTCTAATTTTATGTTTTTAAAGAATAAAATGTCATTATGCAGTTAAAATAACTATTCAAAAATGAAATATTCAATTCAAATATTTAAAAAAATCTTATTGGTACCAATTGTATCTTTATTCATCGTTGCATGTAATTCTGATGGTCCTGAAATAGAACAGCCTGAAAAGATCTACTATGATCAGGCTCAAAGAAGAATGAATTCAAATAACTTTACTGGTGCCATTGAGTCTCTTGAGGCTATTGAAAATAGATATCCATTTGGTAAATATGCTGAGCAAGCTCAGGTAGAGTTAATTTATGCTCATTTTATGAATATGGAAACCGAAGCAGCTCATTCAGCTGCTGAAAAATTTATAAGGCTTCATCCAAGGCATCCAAATATAGACTATGCATATTTTATGAAAGGCCTATCAAGTTATACAAGGGATAGAGATTTACTAATAAGATTTTCTGACACAGATCTTTCAAATAGAGATATCTCTGGTGCTAAAGAATCTTTTGCTGAGCTTACAGAATTCCTAACAAGATTTCCGGATAGTCAATATGTTCAGTATGCCAAACAAAGAAACGTTTATCTTAGGAATATGATCGCAAAAAATGAGCTAGCAGCGGCTGATTATTATTTTTCGATTAATGCCTATGTTGGAGCTATCAGAAGAGCGAATTATGTTATTGAGAATATTCCAAACTCTTCAGAAAATTATAGGGCCTTAAAAATCCTAGAAAGTTGCTATGAGAATCTTGGATATAATGAGCTGTTGGAAGATATTAGGGTGGTCATAAATATAAATTACCCGAATCAGGAAAATGCTTATGCGCCGAGAGAAAGAAGATGGTCATGGAACTTTTTAGATAACTCAAAACCACAAAATAATTAAGTGCTCTTAAAATTAATACCATTAATTATCCCCTTAATTATTTATTTTTTCATACAAATTGCAAAGGGATATATCAAATCAGCTTTCGTTGAAAAATCAGCTGACAAATCTGAAAAGATGATCAGTTGTTCTGAGTGTGGAACTTTTGTTCATGAATCACTGGTTATACATAAATTTAATAAAAATTTTTGTTCGCAGGAATGTCTTAATCCTTAATTTTATTCATCCAAATAAACATTGCAGGTATATATAATAATGCTGTCAAAGTTGCTCCCAAAACACCAATACTCATACCCCATGCAAGCGGCCTAAAGAAGATACTTGCAAATATTAATGGTACAAAACCGCCTAAGGTTGTCAAAGAAGTAGTAATAATATGTCTTGTTGACCTTATTACAACCTCAATTAATTCTGCTTTTTTGATCGCTGTCTTGCTTGCCTTCTCTTTTATATGTGAAAGAACAATTATAGAATCATTAATTGATAGACCTATTAATCCAAGTGCTCCAATTGTTCCAATAAAACCATAATTTTGCTGGCCTATTTTTAGGCCCAGAAAAGAAAGGCCAATTGAAAATAATGCTACAGATAAAATTAATGCTGTTTGTCTAAATGAGTTCAAGGCAAATACAAGACCAATAGTAATAAGAAAAATATAAATTATGGCTGATGAATATATTTGAGATTGAGACTCGCCTCTTGATTCAGCTTCTCCACCAATAAGCATTGAATAACCAGGCGGTAAACTCTTTTCAAAGTTATAAACTTTATCTTTAATATATTGTTCTGTTCCATAAGGTAGTGTTCCAGTCCAGATCCAACCTTCAACATCATTCATCCTTTGGCTATTTCTTCTTGAAACATAAGAAGTAGTTTTGTTAATTCGTGATGTACCAAAGTTTCCAATAAAATCTATACCATCTTTTGATGGAATAGATAGAGAGCTAGTATCACCAATAATATCTTTTGAAACTCTTATGCCTTTGACTCTTATAGGTATTTCTTTATTAGAATCAAGCATTGAGCTAACAATAATTCCATTATTTTCAGCAAATAACTCATTCACTAATAATTCAGTATTTTTTCCAGAAAGAGAGATATTAGAACTATCAAATTCGAACTCTATATTTGTATTTGAGTACCCAGCCTCTGACTTGGTATGACTTACATCTGGCGCATTGTTAATTATCAATTCTAGTTGAGAACCAAGCTCTCTTAAGATTTCTACATCATCACCAAGAATTCGATAATTCACATCAGAGAAAACTGGCGGACCAGACTGAAAACTATCTACAAAAATTATTAGATCTGGATTCTTTGCAGATAAAATTTTTGATAGTTTAGGTAGTTCGTTGATCATCTCATAATAATCGTTTGCGTAGAAAACAGCTTGAGCTTCATTGTTCGAGCCCTCTTTATTTCCGCCACCTACAATATTCATAAGAACTCGTGGCATTCTTCTTCCTACAAACCAATAGTCCTTTTCAATTTCTATAAGATTACTATCTATAACCTGCTGTCTAATTAATTTTGACCTTTCCATGGTTTTAATAGATGAGGAATTTGTAGGTAGCTCTATATGAATTCTAAACATGTCTCTATCATTTACAGGAAAAAAATCTTTGGGTATTGTTCCGAAAAGTAAAAATCCAAGAAGAGGTAATGAAATTGATAATAATATTGCACGTCTAGGAATCTCAAAACTCCAAGTTAAAAAATCTCTATATCTTTTAAGTATTTTTTCATTTCTGTAACCTTCTTCATGTACCTTAATATTTGCAAAGTAAGGAATTTTTTCCATATAACTCATTAAAACTGGGACCATGATTAAGGCCAAAATTAATGATGATGCAATTGACATGATTACTGTAAGTGCTAAACCACCTACAAACTCAACACTTGAACCCTCTCCAGTGACTATTGGCATAAAAGCGAAGACAGTTGTAGCTGTTGCAGCTGCCAATGGGGCCGTAATATTTTCTAAAGTCTCATTAATAGATTCTTTTATCGATAAGCCAATTGATCTTCTGTATTTGTAATCCTCTACAACTATAATTCCATTATCAATTAAAAGACCTAAGGCAATTATTATTCCTGTTATAGAGGTCTGATGAAGTGGTAAGTCAATTAATCTGCAGCCCAAGAATACTAACGAAACTGAGAATGGCAAAATGGCAGTAACAATAATTCCAGGTCTAATACCTAAGAAAAAGAAACTAAGACTTAAAACAAAAAAAGATGCTATAGAGAAACTCTTTATTAGTTCATTAAATTTAGTTGAGACATATTTTGACTCATCATAAATTCTCTCAATTGAAAATTCTTCTGGAAGTGATTGACGCATTTCGTCAACAGCCCTTTCAGCAGTATCTACATAACTAAAAACTCTTTGTGAGAAAGAGCCAGTTGCAGAAACTGAGATTACCCTTTTACCATTAAATAAAAAGATATCTTCAATTGGATAAGCAGGTTGCTTTGATATGATGGCAATGTCTTCTAGTCTAATTATTTCTGATTGATTGATTACCTTTATAGGTATTTCACCAATTTGTTGAGGACTGGTTACATTATCTTTAAGCCTAATAAGAAATTCTGAATACTGGTCTGATACAATTCCTGCAGGTTTTTTATTGTCATATGATTTGATTGCAAAACTTATGTCTTGATATGTCAAACCTAAAGAAGACATTTTTGCAGAATTAACCTCAACAACTATTTCTTCTTCAGCCTCTCCATAGATAGCAGTTTTTTCAGTAGCAGGAATGGAACTTAGCTTTCTCTTTAATTGCTGAGCCAATCTTGACATCATAATTATTGGTTGTTCACCCTCACCTTTCCAATCAATTACATATTCAACTGTTATAGGAGGTCCTGAAGACCTTTTAAGTAAGATACTTGATCCCTCAGGAATTATTACTTGATCAATTTTACCTTGCACTCTTGACCAAGTTTCTTCTATCAATCTTGGCGGAACACTCTGCTCTAATTCTACTAATGTTCTAGAAAAGCCTTGAGTGATATTTGATTCAAGTACATCTATTTCTACAATTTCCCGAAGTTTTACTTCTAGATCATTAATAACTTGAGTTTCCAATCTCTCTGGCGTCGCTCCTGGATATGAAATCGTAACAGTTGACCATCTTTCTGCTAACTCAGGATTTTCTTGAATAGGGAGAGTAAAAATTGAGGAAATACCAGACAATAAAATAAAAGCTAAAGTCAGAAAAAGAATTCTAGGTCTATCAAGAAATATACTAATAAACTTCATTTGTATTAATTTATTCTTTTACCTTCAATAATTTTTGACGCTCCACCTAATACAATTAAGTCATTATTTTTTAAGGTTCCTCTTACGTATGCATAATCATCTTCGAAATAGATAATTTCGATCAAATCCTTCACAACTATATTGTTTTCAATCGTATAAACAGACCATAAACCTTGCTCTGACTGGGATAGAGACTTTAGAGGAATCCAAGTACCTTTTGATTTTTCAGTAATCTTAATTTCAAGACTTGCTATGGATCCAGGATTAAAAAACTTATTAAACTTAAAAATTGCAAGTCTACTATCTGATCCGCCTGGTGACATTGGCGCAAGTTTTGAAAAAACTGCTTTTATCATTTCTCCATCGAATTGGAAGTTGTATTCTTTTCCAATTTCCATATCCTTCAAGTAGATAACAGGTACAGAGATATGTGCCTCTACGTAATTCGAATCAATTATCTCAAGTATAGGGATTCCTGAGTTAATAACTGTACCTGTATCTAAAAATCTACTTTGTATAATTCCATCAAATGGAGCTATCAGATTTGTTTGCAGCAGCTTGACTTCAAAGAATTCAAATTGAGATTTTGCAATAATATAATCTGATCTTGCTTTATCTAAATCCTGAATAGATATGTGTCCTTGTTGTCTTAAATTTTCAAATCTTTCAAGAATTTGTTTTGATAATTCGTAAGCTGCTTTTGCTTGATTAAGTTGAGCTGAAGCTTCTCTATCATCTAGTTTTGCCAATACTTGACCTTTTTTTACTGAGTCGCCAACATCAACATATACATTATTTATTTTTCCTGGTATCTCGAATGCTAATTTAGATTGTTCTATTGGTAATAGTTTTCCAGGAAACTTTTTTGTAATTGAATAAGAGTCTAATATTTTGACCTCAAGAACCTCAATAGAGAAAGCATGGAAACTAAAAACTAATCCAATAGATAAAAAAATTTTGTTAAATCTAAAATTTGACATTGTTATTTAAAAAACCTAATGTATGCAGTGTAAACATTAATTGATTATGTTAGCAGTGTCAACATTAAATTAAGCCTATGAAAAATTATCATCACGGCAACCTAAAAGAAGAGCTTATAAGTTGTGCCTGTGTTATGTGTGAAAGAGATGGCTACACAAAATTAAGCATTAGATCCTTAGCCAAGGAAAGTAATGTATCTCAAACAGCACCCTATAGACACTTCAAAACAAAAGAAGATTTATATGCTGCTGTTTCAAAAAATGGTTTTAATAAACTATCAAAGGCCATCCATGTTGATGTTGATAAAAAAGTTACCAAAAAACAAATCGTTGATATGGCGATTAAATATATAGAATTTGGTCTCAAAAATGCAAATACCTATGACCTTATGCTAGGTACAGCTGTAGGCAACTTTAATAATTATCCTGAATTACTTGAATCAGCAAATTCAGTCTTTGATAACTTCAGATCAAATTTTTCTAAATTAGCAAATGATAGTGATGAGGTTATTGCTTTTAAATGTATTACTTTATGGTCCATGGTCCATGGTCTTGTAGGAATATTAAGAAAGGTTCAGGTGATTGCAAATGAGCCCTTGATGAATCCTGACGATGGCCCTATGCCTTCTGCTCTGTTTATAGCAGGCAACCTGGAAGATCATTTAGATAAAGTTGTTTCTGGAATAATAAAAAATTAGTTACTTATACTCACCATCGACATAAGTAAGTGTAGATATTTCATCTGCATAGTTTGCATCTTCTACAAGCCCAATAACAATTGTATGAGTATGATATGAAGTTAATTTATCTACTTTACAAAATATGTTTGCCTGGGCGTTTTTAAGAAAAGGAATGCCATCTAGATTCCAGTTTTCGTCTTTAAATCTTTGATCATACATATCTTCGTCAGAGCATATATTTGAGAGATCTTCTTGTTTGTTGTTTAAAAGATTTATACAAAATTTAGATTCAAGTTCGATACTGTTATGTATCCTCGAAGACTTATTAATACAAATTAACAAACTAGGCGGATCCATAGAAATTGATGTTACAGATGAAACGGTTATAGCATTTGGATTATCGGCATTGTCTTTATTGGACATAATACTTACAGAGTAAATATATCTCCTCATGGCTAATCTAAAATTATCTTGAATGCTCATAGTATGAATTATACTTAAAGAAAATTAATTTAGATGAAAAATAGTATAAGGATAAGTGGCGGTTATTTAAAAGGAAAAAGCATTCCCTTTGATCATAAGAGCTCATTAAGACCAACATCAAATAAGCTGAGAGAAATATTGTTTGACTGGTTACAGTTTGAAATCAAAGACTTTGAATGTTTGGATCTTTTTGCTGGAACAGGTGCTCTTGGTATTGAAGCTATATCAAGAGGTGCAAAAAATTCATTTCTTGTTGAATTAAATAAAAAAAATTATCTTTTTATCAGATCCACTTTGCAGGCTCTTGAATTAGAATCAAAATCAACTGTTTTATTTAAAGATGCTATAAGTTGGGCATCAAAAAATGATTTATCAAAATTTAATCTAATCTTTGCAGATCCTCCATTCAATAAAGATATTGAAGAAAAAGTGCTCAAAGTTTTAGCTAACAACAAAACGCTAAGTCCAACATGTAAAATTTACTTGGAGCATAGCAAATTCTCATCCATAGAAATACCAAGTTCATTTACAATACTAAAAGAAAAAAATGTCGGAGATGTTAAAGCCCTCCTATTAAGATATGAAAATTAAAATAGCATCTAGATCTTCTAAACTAGCCTTAAAACAAGTTGAAGAATTCAATAAAACTTTTTTGATAAAAGAATATGATCTTATCGAAACTTCAACTATGGGTGATGAATTAAGTGCTAAAGGCGAGACTTTATTTGATAAGGGTAACTTTGTTTCAGATATCGAAAAGCTTATTTTAAATGATTCGGTAGATGTTGCTATTCACTCAGCTAAAGACATGCCTGCTAAAAAAACTAAAGGGCTTAAACATCTCTACTTTATAGAAAATTCAAAAAGAAAAGTAAAAGACTTATTAATATTTAGAAAGGATACAGAGCCTAATTTTAAAAGAGACATGAAACTGGGTACTTCAAGCCTTAGAAGAAAGATGCAAGCAAAATTTCATATGAATGCGACAAATATTGAGCCTTTAAATGGCAACATAGATACAAGACTAAAAAAACTAAATGATGGTCAATACGATTGCATTATCCTGGCAGAAGCAGGTCTTTCAAGGTTGGACTTTTTGATACAAAATCAGAATTATAAAAGGTTAGATCACACAACATGTTCTGGACAGGGTGTTCTTGCAGTCCAATGGAAGGAAGGTAATGCAGCTGAAAGCATCATTAAGTCATCTCAAATATATAAAGATATGACAAATCTTAATAAAGAAATAAATATGGAGAGAGAGTTGCTAGTGAAACTAAACGCAGACTGTAATTCTGCTATTTCACTGCTTGCATCAGAAAATTATCTAAGTGGTGAAATATATGGTGTTGAGAATTTTATTTCGTTTTCAGGAAATGACATCAATGAAATTTTAGAAGATATTCATAAAAAAAATGGTATTAAATTATTACATGAACATAATTGATACAAGTACAAATAGCAAAAATTCTAGCCTAGATAATTCAATAGAAAATATACCTCTATTTGAAATAGAGCCACTTGAATATGAGGTTTTAGATACTTCAATTACAGACATTATTTTTCAAAGTGTAGCTTCAGTTAAAAACTTTAAACATTTCGAAATATGTAAAAGAATTAATGTCTTCGCTATGGGTGAATCAACCAAAAGGGCTCTTGATAAAATTGGTATAAATTCTACTACTCCAGAAATACCTGGTTCATCAAGTCTCAAAGAATTGCTTGGCAAAAAATTAATTAAAAGAAAATTTGCTATCGTTAAAGGTTTGGATGGATTAGACGAATTGCATGATCACATCATCAAATATGGTGCTGATGCTGAAAATATAGTGTGCTACAAAAGGAAAAAATTTTTGAACTACAAGGAAATTCGTGAAAAGTTTAACGAGGTTGATGTTGTTATCTTTTCAAGTACTTTTGCTACAGAAATATTCTTTGAGAATATTTATATTGCTAATAGTCCGATATCCTTTGTGTGTATTTCTGAAAGAATAAAAGAATTTATTAATAAGTTAGGCTATGAGGCTAAAACAATTAATTATTTTTCAGGTAATTTATTAGATGAAATTCGAAAAACTATTTAGTTTTTTTACCATTTCCATTTTTCATAGAATTAAAGAATTCATCATTTGTTTTATGAGATTTAATCCTATCAATTAAAAACTGAATCGCTTGGGCATCTTCCATTTCATCAAGAATTTTTCTTAGAATCCACATTCTTTGTAATTCATCATCAGTAGTTAAAAGATCTTCTCTTCTAGTTCCAGACCTTCTGACATTAATTGCAGGATAGATTCTTTTTTCAGCAATCTTTCTCTCTAAATGGATTTCCATATTTCCAGTTCCTTTAAATTCTTCAAAAATTACTTCATCCATTTTTGAACCAGTTTCTACAAGAGCAGTAGCTATGATTGTTAAGCTTCCGCCCTCCTCTAAATTTCTAGCTGCACCAAAAAATCTTTTAGGTCTTTCTAGAGCATTTGAGTCGACACCACCACTTAAAATTTTACCCGATGCTGGCTGCACAGAGTTATAAGCTCTTCCGAGTCTTGTAATAGAATCAAGGAGAATTACTACATCTTTTTTATGCTCAACTAATCTTTTTGCTTTTTCAATAACCATGTTTGCAACTTGAACATGTCTTGTTGGCGGTTCATCAAAAGTACTTGCGACCACCTCTCCTTTTACAGTTCTGGACATATCAGTGACCTCTTCAGGTCTTTCATCAATCAATAATACTATTAGCTCAACTTCTGGATTATTACTTTTGATTGAATGAGCAATACTTTGAAGCATTAAAGTTTTACCTGCTTTTGGAGGTGAAACAATCAAACCTCTTTGACCCTTACCAACCGGAGCAATCAAATCAATAATTCTTGAAGAAAGATCTTCATTTGAGCCACTTCCTTGCTCAAGCATTAACCTTTCAGTAGGAAATAGTGGAGTTAAGTTTTCAAATAATATCTTATTTTTTGTCTTTGCTGGCTCTTCTCCATTAATAGTATCTACTTGAATTAATGCAAAGTATCTTTCCTTATCCTTAGGTGTTCTTATTTTTCCAGCCACGGAGTCGCCTTTTCGTAATCCGAACTTTCTTATTTGACTTGGTGAAACATATATATCATCTTCACCTGCACAATATGAACCTTGTGGCGATCTTAAAAAACCAAAACCATCATTAAGAATCTCTAACACGCCACCACCAAAGATATCTATTCCTTCTGAAGCTTTATGTTTAAAAATACGAAAAATAATTTCTTGTTTCTTTAATCTACCTAGATCTTCAAGACCAAGCTCGCTAGCGATTTCTACTAATTCGCTTATAGGTTTATCTTTAATTTCACTTAGGTTCATAAATTTCCCCGGTATTTATTTATCTGAATTGAATGAAACTGGAAAGTGTCTAAAACTGGATTTGAAAATAATAACTATTTTTTGCTAAAGATGCAAAAAAATTTATACATTAAATCTTTGATTTAACGAATTCGTCAAGTTGTTGTTTTGTCAGAGCCCCAATCTCAGTTCCAACTATTTCTCCACCTGAAAATATCATAAGTGTTGGTATAGATCTTATTCCATAAGACGCAGCTAAGTCTCTGTTGCTGTCAACATCCATTTTGCAAACAGTTATGTCATCTTTATGCTCTGAAGCTATATCTTCCACTAAGGGTGCGAGTTGTTTACATGGACCACACCATTCGGCCCAAAAGTCTACTAAAACTGGTTTACTTGAACTGATAACTTTTTCTTGGAAGTCTTCAGCATTTTGAACTTCTACTACGTTACTCATGATTTAAAAATCTCCTTTGAAATTTCTTTTGCTGCATATGTAAGAATGGCATCAGCGCCGGATCTTTTAATACTGATAATGGATTCTAACATAACATCTTTATGAAGCCATCCATTATTAATTGCAGACTTTAGCATGCTGTACTCGCCACTAACTTGATATGCAAAAGTTGGAATCATAAACTCTTTTTTTATTGCGTATATGATATCTAAATATGGCATCGCTGGTTTAACCATGACTATGTCTGCCCCTTCAGAGATATCCATTCCAACCTCATGGATAGCCTCATCGTGATTGCTTACATTCATTTGATAACTTGACTTAGATGATTTACCTAAATTTGCTGCTGAATCAACTGCATCTCTAAAAGGACCATAGAATTTAGAATTATATTTTGCAGCATAGGATAACAAAATTGTATTTATGAAATTAGCATCCTCTAATCCTTCTCTTATAAATTTAATTCTTCCGTCCATCATATCTGATGGCGCAATGATATCCGCGCCAGCATTTGCAAGCAGTAAAGACTGTTTTACAAGAGCATCAATAGTAGAATCATTGTCTACACAATCGTCAACAATTATTCCATCATGTCCATGTGATGTGTATGGATCCAAAGCAACGTCAGCAATAATGGTGATATCTGGAAATTCATTTTTAATAGTTTTTATTGCTGTAGATATAAAATTATTATCAATTATTGCCTCACTACCTTGATCGTCTTTTTTATCTGGATCGATAACTGGGAAAAGAGCTATAGTATTTATCCCGCAATTAATAATCTCCTGAATTTCTTTCAAAGATTCGTCTAATCCATATCTATTAACTTCTGGCATTGATTCAATGGGTTCGTGTCCATTTAGATTTTCCTTAAGAAAAATAGGTTGAATTAAATCATTCTTAGTAAGCGTATTTTCTGATACAAGATCAATTATGTTTGAGTTTTTTCTTAATCTTCTTAATCTAGTATTTGGAAATTTTCTATCTATCATTTTAATCAGTTATAGCTCCAAGACTTGCAGATTTTACACTTTGAGCATATTTTGCAAGCACTCCTTTGGTAGGTGTTTTTATTGGATTCACCCATGATGATCTTCTATCATTAAGCACGTCTTCATCTACTTCCAAATTTAGCTGATCATTATCTGCATCTATTATAATGGTGTCACCTTCTTCAATTAATGCGATATTGCCTCCGTCTGCTGCTTCAGGTGAAATATGCCCAACTACAAAGCCATGTGTTCCTCCAGAAAATCTTCCATCTGTAATAAAACCTACTTTGTCTCCCAAGCCCAGTCCCATAATTGCAGAAGTTGGTTTTAACATTTCGCGCATGCCTGGACCACCTTTTGGTCCTTCGTATCTTATAACAATTACATCGCCTTCATTAATCTTATTAGCAAGAATTGCATCGACACCTTCTTCCTCAGAGTTAAAAACTCTTGCATTGCCCTTAAAAGAAGTTCCTTCTTTTCCAGTGATCTTAGCTACAGCACCATCAACTGCCAAATTTCCATACATTATTCTTAAATGACTTTTATCTTTTATTGGATCATCAAAACTTCTTATTATTTGATGATCTTTGTATGGCTTAACATTTTCAAGATTTTCTTTTAGGGTTTTGCCGGTAACAGTCAAGCAATCACCATGCAATAATCCTTTTTCTAAAAGAGATTTCATCAAAGGTTGAATGCCTCCATTTGCATTAAGTTCTGACATGTAATGATTGCCAAATGGTTTTAAGTCTGCAAGAACAGGAGTCTTCTCTCCAATTGCTGTAAAGTCGTCAAGATCTAGAGTAACTCCTATAGAATGAGCTATTGCTAACAAATGCAAAACGGCATTTGTCGATCCACCCAATGCTATAACTACAGTAATTGCATTTTCAAATGCTTTTCTTGTCATAATGTCTGACGGCTTAATATCATTTTCTAAAAGATTCATTATTGCAGCGCCTGATGAAATACAGTCATCTTTCTTTGAATCTGAAACAGCATCTTGGCTGCTACTTCCCGGTAAGCTCATACCAAGAGCTTCAATTGAAGAGGCCATTGTATTTGCTGTGTACATGCCACCACATGATCCTGGACCTTCAACAGAAATTTTTTCGTAATGAATAAGTTCTTCTTCATTAATTTTACCTTTTGAAAATTCCCCAACTTTTTCTGATACTGTTACATAATCGGTATTTTCACTACTTGGTTTTATAGAACCACCATAAATAAATATAGCTGGTCTATTAAGCCTTGCTATTCCTATTAAGCAACCTGGCATATTTTTATCACAACCACCAATAGCAATTAATCCATCATAACCAAGACAACCAACTACGGTCTCTATTGAGTCTGCAATTACTTCTCGAGAAACAAGCGAATATTTCATTCCTTGTGTTCCCATCGATATTCCGTCAGAAACAGTTATCGTGTTAAAAAGAACACCCTTTCCTCCCTCATTATTAACAGAGCCTTCAACAATTTCTGAAAGCTGATTTAAATGCATATTGCATGGAGTAACTTTTGCTCCAGTTGATGCAATGCCAACAAATGGCTTCTTAAAGTCATCTGAGGTGAATCCTACACCCCGAAGCATAGATCTAGATGCTGCCTGATTAGGCCCATCAACTAGATCTTTTGAATATTTTCTCGAACTCATCTTGTATCAGTATTTTAATTGGATGCGTATCTTAACGCAGCTGCAAGTAATTTTTTAGTATATTTTTCTTTTGGATACTCAAAAACATCACTTGATATACCTGATTCTACTATTTTTCCGTCTTTCATAACAAAAATGTAATCAGACATTGACCTAATTACTTTTAAATCATGACTGATAAATAAATAAGTTAACTCATATTCATTTTGAATATCTTTTAATAAATTTATAACTTGGATTTGAATAGATCTATCAAGAGCAGATGTAGGTTCATCTAATATCATAAATGCAGGATTCATTATCAAAGACCTTGCTATTGCTATTCTTTGTCTCTGACCGCCTGAAAACTCATGTGGATATTTATTTTTTGCAGCTAATTCTATTCCGACATCAGATAAAACCTTATCAATTCTTGTTTCAGACTCTTTTTTACTTAGTTTAAAATGAACACCAAGCCCTTCTCCTACAATTTCACCAACTGTCATCCTAGGGGAAAGCGAACCATATGGATCCTGGAATACTATCTGTATGTGTTTTTTAATTTCCTTACTAGATTTTGAGATATCTTTGCCATCAAATGAAATATTACCTTCAAAATTAATTAGGTTAGCGATTGCCTTCCCTAGAGTTGATTTTCCAGAGCCTGACTCCCCCACCAAGCCAATGGTAGTATTTTTATTAATATTTAAAGAGATATCTTTTACGGCATGAAATTTATTCTTTTTTAAGAAATTTATGGAAGGCATATCATAAAAAACATCGAGAGATTTTATTTCAATTAACGGTTTTTCAACATTGTTGATATTTTCTTTTGGTTGCGGTTCTGCGTTGAGTAGTTTTTTTGTGTAGGAATGACTTGGATTTTCAAATACAACATCTGTATCTCCTTTTTCAACAATTTTTCCATTTTGCATTACACAAACTTGATCAGAAAATTGTTTTACTAGTCCAAGGTCATGAGTGATAAAAAGAATTGACATTCCCAATTCTTTTTTCAATTTTGACATCAAATCAAGAATTTGAGCTTGAATAGTTACATCAAGTGCGGTGGTTGGTTCGTCGGCAATCAAGAGCTCCGGTTTATTTACGAGCGCCATTGCAATCATAATTCTTTGTCTTTGGCCGCCAGAAAGTTCATGCGGGTAGGATTTAAATCTTCTCTCAACATCATCAATCTCAACTAGTCGCATTAATTGAACAGCTTCATCGTATGCATCTTTTTTTGATTTATTTGTATGAAGTAAAACAGACTCTGTTATTTGATCTCCAACTCTATGATATGGATTCAAGGATGTCATTGGTTCTTGAAAAACCATCGAAATAATATTACCTCTTATTGCAAGGAGGTCTTTCTTTGAGGCTCCAATTATTTGATTATCATTAAAAGTGATTGAGGATTCTTTTTTATAAGTTGCTTGAGGCACAGGTAGTAATTGCATTATTGACATTGCAGTTACTGATTTACCCGAGCCAGATTCTCCAACCAAAGCTAATGTTTTATTTTTTTGTATATCAAAGCTTATGTCATTAACAGCACAAAATAATCCGTCTCTTACCTTAAAATCAATTGATAAGTTTCTTACTTCAACTATATTTTTCATAATATTTTTTTGTACTCTCTAAGAAAATCATTTACAGCATTATTAGCAGTTTTCAATCTAGTCATAGATGCGAAACCATGGAATAACGATGGATAGTGTAATTGTTTCACACTATTACCCATATTATGAAGAGTAGAAGCATATTTTTCTGCTTCGTCATGCAAAGGATCAAATCCAGCAGTTATTATAAATGTATGATCTGCGGTTATTTTCTTTGATATATTTAATAAATTAAAAGTATCTTTCTCCATGTCTTTATCATGAGATTTTAGGTGTCCCCAAAACCACTTCATCGCCTTTTGAGTCAGGAAATACCTCTCATTAAAAAGTTTCTGAGATTCAGAATTACAGTTAGGATCACACATAGGATAAATTAAAAATTGGCTATGTATTGGAGTCTGGTTATTACTAAGATAATGAGTTAAGGAGGCTGCTAAATGTGCCCCCGCACTATCACCACAAAAACTAATATTTTTAAAATTGTTTCCTTGATCTTTTAACCATTCAATTGCAGCAATTGCATTATTTAATGCGACAGGAAATTTATTCTCAGGAGCGAGTTTATAATCAAGTGAAAAAATTCTTGTCCTTAATTTTTCAGAAAAGTATGCAACCATATCGTCATGAGTATTAACTGAACTAAGAACATATCCACCTCCATGAAAAAATAAAATTATATTTTTATTATCAGTTTTGTATGGAACGTATTCTCTCAAAATTAATGAATTGTCATCATCAATTATATGATCAGTTTTAAAAATCTTTTTTGAAGGTAATTTAGAAATTTTTAAGGACAGTCTTTTCTTTTCAATCTTATTTCTTACTTCATCAATCTCACTATCTTTGACTTTATGTAAATCAAATTTAGGAAGAAGATAGGTTAAGAATTGAGACTGAGTATCAAAAATATATTTTCTTTTTATATCAGTATGAAAAACTAAAATAAGTTTTAGAACCGAAACTGGAATTAATAAAAATATTTTGATTAAAAAGTTATTAAACATTTTTTAATTATAGTTGAACAAGTGCTTCACATTATATTTTCAGAAGTTTATCCTAGATGCATATGAAATGGTCAATATATATTTTTGTTTTATTTTTTTGTATGGGTCCAAAGATTCAATCACAAGAAAATAGTTTTTTATATGAAAATAATAAAATACTCCCAGCAGAAGAAGTTTTTAAAATAAATGTTTCACAGGCTGAAAACAAAATTGTTGTTGAGTGGAATATCAAAGACAAATATTATTTGTACTCAGATTCAATAAAGATTAATCAAAATAACAATATAGTTGAATATATGCTGCTTAAGTCTGATAAATATAAAATTGAAGATGAGTTTTTTGGAAAAACTGAAGTATACAAAAATTTTCTAAGAATCTCTTTGGATAATAATGAAGATCTGTCAAATTACGTGATTCTTTATCAAGGGTGTGCTGAAGCAGGTTTTTGTTACCCTGTTCAAAAATATTTTTTATAAATTCGCTTAAAATATGTTATTTTCTGTTAAAATCTGTTAAATGAAAGTTTTAATAATCAATGGTCCTAATCTTAACCTTCTTGGTCTTAGAGAGGAGGACGTATATGGATCAGAGTCATTAAAAGATATTGAAAAGAAGCTAAAAGCTCATGCAGATGGATCTAATTGTGAAATAGATTTTTTTCAAAGTAATGCTGAACATGAACTAATAGATTCAATACATAATGCATTAATAGAAAAAATTGATGTAATAATTTTTAATCCAGCTGGGTATACACACACAAGTGTTGCACTTAGAGATGCTTTATTGGCTGTTAAAATTCCATTTTATGAAGTTCATATATCAGATATAAGTTCTAGAGAAGATTTTAGAAAAAAATCATTTTTCTCAGACATTGCTGAGGACGTATATAGCGGACATGGAACAAATGGATATCTACTTGCGCTAGATGATGCAATAAAAAATAAATAAAAAGGTAAATTTATGGATATAAGAAAAATAAAAACATTAATAGAGATGTTAGAAGAATCTAATTTAAATGAGATTGAAGTGAGTCAGGGTGAGGAATCAGTAAGAATATCAAAATCAATCAACCAAAATAACTATGTTAATAATGCTCCTTTAAATAATGATACTAATATAAATAGTTCTAGCAATGAAGTTAATGATAATCATGAACTGCGAGGTAATTTAGTAACCTCTCCTATTGTCGGAACTTTTTACAGAAAGCCAAGTCCTGACAAAGAACCATTTGTAAAAGTTGGTGACATTGTTAATAAAGGAGATGTCCTTTGTATTATTGAAGCAATGAAGATGATGAATGAAATTAAGTCTGACTTTGATGGAAAAGTTTTATCAATTGAGGTTGACGATGCTCAGCCAGTTGAGTTTGGACAAACCATCATTGTTATAGAATAAATGTCTCATAAAGTTTTAATAGCCAATAGAGGAGAGATAGCACTTCGCGCTTTAAGGGCTTGCAGGGAATTAAGTATCAAAACTGTAAGTGTTTACTCTGAAGTCGATCGGGATCTCAAACATCTAAGATTTTCGGATGAAACGGTTTGTATTGGTGCAGCAGCTCCAATTGATAGTTACTTAAATATACCCTCAATACTTTCTGCAGCTGAATTAACTGAAGTGGATGCAATTTATCCAGGTTATGGTTTTTTAGCAGAAAATGCTGATTTTGCAGATCAATGCAACAAAAGTGGTTTCAAATTTATTGGGCCTGAAACGCAAACGATTAGAAATATGGGAGACAAAATTACTGCCAAAAATTTTGTTGCTAAGCATAATATTCCTATAGTGCCTGGATTCTCAGATGAATTACCCAAGGATAAAAATGAACTTAAAAATATCATTAATCAAATTGGATACCCTATTATTTTGAAAGCTACTGCTGGTGGTGGTGGAAGAGGCATGAGAGTAGTTAAATCGGAAAATGATCTGTCTAGTGCTATTGAAATCACTATGCAAGAAGCTGCAAATGCATTTGGGAACGATCAAATCTATATTGAAAAATATATTGAAAATCCAAAACACATCGAAATACAGGTTGTTGGCGATGGAAAAGGGAATGCAATTCATTTAGGAACAAGAGACTGTAGTATGCAAAGAAGGCATCAAAAGATTATTGAGGAAGCCCCAGCACCAGATTTAGATATCAATAACCTCAATTCCATATTGGATTCATGTGTCAATTTATGCAAAGAGATAAATTATGAGGGCGTAGGAACTCTAGAGTTTCTCTATGAAAATAATAAATTTTATTTCATAGAAATGAATACAAGAATTCAAGTAGAACATCCTGTAACAGAAATGATTACAGGTTTTGACCTTGTTAAGGCTCAATTAAGAATTGCCTTAGGTCTTGGTATAGAATTAAATCAAGATGAAATTATTTTTAATGGTCATGCTATAGAGTGCCGAATAAATGCAGAAGATCCTGAAAACTTTCAACCTTGTCCTGGAAAAATAACAAAAATGCATACTGCTGGAGGGTTTGGAATTAGATATGATTCACATATATATAGTGGTTATGACGTACCACCATTTTATGATTCACTTCTGGCAAAAATTATTACTCAAGCAAATTCTAGAAAATCTTCCATAAAGAGAATGCAAAGTGCTTTAGACGAATTTTTTGTGGAGGGAATCAAAACTAATCAGACCTTGCATCAAAATATATTAGATGATGAGATATTCTTAGAAAATAAACATACAATAAATTATCTTGAAAACGAATTTCTAAAATCCAGATGATCGATAAATATAATCCGCAAATAATTGAAAAAAGCATACAGGATCATTGGGATGCAAATAAAACTTTTGAGTCTAAAATTGATGATAGGGAAAAGTATTACTGCCTTTCAATGTTTCCATATCCTTCTGGAAAACTTCATATGGGTCACGTTAGAAATTACACGATTGGAGATGTGATTTCTCGATATAAAAGAATGCAAAATTTTAATGTTTTTCAGCCTATGGGATGGGATGCATTTGGTCTTCCTGCTGAAAATGCAGCAATTCAAAATAAGGTAAGCCCAAAAAACTGGACCGATAAAAATATTGAAAATATGAAAACTCAATTAAAATCCCTCGGTTTAAGCTACGACTGGTCAAAAGAACTTAGAACATGTGATCCAAAATACTATAAATGGGAACAGGTGATTTTTAAAAAGTTCTATGAAGCAGGTTTAGTATATCGAAAAAAATCTCTTGTTAATTGGGATCCGGTGGATCAAACGGTTCTTGCAAATGAACAAGTTATTGATGGTATGGGATGGAGATCTGGTGCTAAGGTTGAATTAAAAGAGATAGATCAATGGTTTATTAAAATAACTGATTATGCTGAAGAATTATTAGACTCACTTGATAATTTGAATTGGCCTGAAAATGTAAAACTTATGCAGAAAAATTGGATTGGTAAATCTAATGGGGCTGAAATTAAATATCAAATACTTGGCACAAGTGAAGAGCTAACAACATTCTCAACAAGACCAGATACAATTTTTGGTGTTGCATTTTTAGCATTGTCTCCAAATCATCCACTTTCAATAAAGCTTGGTGATGAAAATAGTGAAGTAAAGAAATTTTTAGATCTATGTAAAGAATCAAAAGCAGCTGAAGCCGATATGGCTACAGCTGAAAAATTAGGAATTAATACCGGAATAAAAGTGTCACATCCAATCACGAATAAAGAGATCCCAGTTTGGATTGGTAATTTTGTTTTACTTGATTATGGGACTGGAGTGGTAATGGGTGTTCCAGGTCATGATGCAAGAGATTATGAATTTGCTAAAAAATATAATTTAAATATTGATCAAGTAATTGAAACTGATGATAACTTAGATCTTCCAATTTTGGATAAAGGAAAATTAATTAACTCCGATAAATATGATGGCATGTTGTCAGATAAAGCATCAAATGAAATCATAAAAGAACTAGTAAAATCTGGAAAAGGATCTGAGCTTACACAATTTAGATTAAGGGATTGGGGTGTAAGTAGGCAAAGATATTGGGGATGCCCAATACCAGTAGTTTATAAAAATGGAGAGGCTCAATTAGTTAACGAAAAAGATCTTCCTGTGGTACTTCCAGAGCTAGAAAAAAATAAATCGCCAACTCCACTTAGTCAAATTCAAGATTTTATTAATATAGAAGATGGGGTTTTAAGAGAAAGCGATACATTTGATACTTTTATGGATTCATCTTGGTATCACGCAAGGTTTACTTCAGCTAATAATGACCAAGAAATATTTGATGATAGCACTAAATATTGGTTACCAGTTGACCTCTACATAGGAGGGATTGAACATGCAATCTTGCATCTCTTATATTCAAGATTTTTTCACAAAGCCTTAAGAGATTTAGGCATGGTGGATGGAGATGAGCCATTTAAAAGACTATTAACACAAGGCATGGTTTTAAAAGATGGTGCAAAAATGTCTAAATCAAAAGGCAACACAGTTGATCCACAATCATATATTGATAAATATGGTGCTGATACGGTCAGACTTTATATGATGTTTACATCTCCTCCGGAGCAAAGTTTAGAATGGAGTGAGTCGTCTGTCGAAGGAGCTTCAAGATTTTTAAAAAAAATATGGTCGCTGATAGAAAATAAGACCTATAAACCACTTAGTGTTGATGATTTAAACTTTGATAAAAAAGATTTAGAACTCAGACAAAAGTCGCATGCTACTCTAAAGAAAGTTGAAAACGATTATGAAAAAAGATTTTCTTTTAATACAGCTATTGCTGCAATCATGGAACTGCAAAACTTTATACCAGATGAGTATAAAAATAATGATATTAATGAATCTAGTAAATTTTGTGTTGATGAAGCAATAATATTTATCTTAAAAATGTTATCTCCAATTGCGCCTCACATATGTGAACATTTATGGAAAAAATTTAATTATGATGATAAGTCAATTGAATCTTGGTGGCCGAAGTTTGAAGAAGAGCTACTTGAAGTTGAAGAGTTTGAGTTAATAATTCAAGTCAATGGAAAGGTTAGAGGAAAAACTATAATTGAAAAAAATAGGTCACAAGATGAAATTGAAAATATCGCTTCGCAGCTAGAAAATGTCAAAGCTCATATTGGAGACAATGAAATTAAAAAATCTATATATGTAAAAGATAAACTTATAAACTTTGTTATATAAATATGAATAATAGCTCTCCAATAAAAAAGTCATCGCTCTTTGTTTTCATAATATTATTTTTAATATCAGGATGTGCTTTTAATGTTTTGGATTATTCAAATGTAAAGGATAAAGAATTCCAATTATCTTTTACTTCAGATGTACCAGATGAATTAAAAAATAAAATAAACATTGTTTTTCAAGATAATAGTTTATCCAATAGCCTTAATTCCAATTTCATAAAAATTTCAGGTTTTACTATTGAAACTTATGACATTTTTTCAGGTAAGGCGCTCAGAGCCTTGGAAGTTGAGGTTAAATCTTCAATATTATTAACGATAACTATTGGAAATAAGATAAATAAGAAAAAACTTATGGCTATGAAAAGATACAATGCTAATGAATTAAATATTCTTGCTGAAAATGAAATGCTAGATTTTATTAAAAAAGAAATATACGAGGATTTTTTAGATCAAATAGTTTTAGAGGTTGGTCTAATTGAAATGTGAATCTCAGGCTCTTGCTAAATACATAGATAAATCTCCTAAGTTATTTTTTATTTATGGAGAAGAAATTGTTCTCCATAATTATGCAAGGGACTCAATAAATGCCTTCTTTAATGAAAAAGGTTATATAGAAAAAAAGATTATAGTTAAGAAAGATTTTCCTAATATTGAAAAAATTCTCATTGAAAATGCAGGTGGCTCTCTTTTTGGAACAAAGATGATTATTGAAATCATTCATGAAGGTGGAAAAATGCCAAATGATGTTCTAAAAATTTTTTCATTAAAAGAATCTGAAAATTATATTATCTTAATAAGGTCATCTATGAAAAAGATTAATGATAATTCATCTTGGGTGAAGCAAATGAATAATTCAGCATTAATTATTGAATGTAAAAAACTAAAATCATTTGAAGAAAAAATATGGTTAAAGAATCAGCTAGAATTCGTATCAGAAAAACACGTAAAGCAATATGTTGAGAAAATTTCAGAGCTTTTTCCAGGGAATCTCATAGCACAACAAAATGAGATAAACCTCTTGAAGTTAATGTACGACGAGAATGAAGAAGTTAAAACTGGATTGATATTCGATGGAGGTGAATTTCATCCATTTGAGCTTGAAGATAAAATAATTGACTTAAATACAACAGGCGCATTGAGAATATTAAAATCTATCCATAAAAATGATGACCATTATGCCCAGCTTATTGTATGGGTTATAAGCAAGGTGGTTAATACATCTGCAATAGCACTTCAGAGCTCAGATATTAAATCTGGGCTAGCTGATGCCGGTATATGGAATAGTAAAGTTCCATCTTATATGAATTTTATAAAGAAAAATTCTCTTAGAAAAATTATTCCACTTCAGAAAAAAATTTATGAATTAGACCTTGCCTCAAAAGGTTTGGCGGGACTTACAAAAGAACAATTCTGGCAAGAATTAGATAACGTTGTTGTTAAACTAACCGCTTAAAAAAGCATTATTAAAAATTTCGTTACACTTGTGAAAAACTTCATTATTTACTTGAATTTTCGTGTCATGTCCTATGATTTCAATTACTTGCCCAAGGCCTTTAGTTGAGCTTGTCAGCCAAATAGATTCAGCCCGAAGTAGATCATTCACAGAATAATTTCCTTCCTCAATAAATATTCCATTTTGTTTCGTTTCAGATATCAACAACTCTCTCGTTATTCCAGGAAGTATTTTAGTTGAAAGAGATGGAGTATGAATATTTCCATCAATAACAAAAAAAACATTTGAGGCGCCTCCTTCAGTTATTTCGTCATCCTTATGCATTATTACCTCATCACAGTGATTATTTTTTGACTGGTTCATACTCATAACATTTCCTAGCAATGATGTGGATTTAATGTCACACCTTTGCCATCTAATATCCTCACAAAGAGAAACTTTCAAATCTTTAGATTCAAATGCGTGATTAACAACATATCCAAAAGTCTCAACTTCCAAAGAAGTGTCATACATATGAGATCTTAGAGCATCAACCCCACGTGAAATTTGGTAATAAACATATCCATTTTTATGGTTACTCGTAGATATTAGATGAAGGATTTCATCAGAGCATAAACTGATATCTGTTTTAATATTTAGTGCATCGCAACTATTAGACAGCCTATTAATATGCTTATCAAAAGCAATAATATTGTTATTGTAAAAAGGTATTACCTCATAAACGCTATCTGAAAATGTATAAGCTCTGCTAAGAGGAGAAACTTTGATTTTCTCTAAATCTTGGAATTTGCCATTAAAAACGCCAAGTATGTTATTCATGTTATGACATACCAAATAGGCTCATTATCCAAAGTATAAATCTTGACCATAATCTTCCAAAGAATCCCTTTGATTCTATATCCTCTAGAGCGATTAGCTCAGCAGTATGAACAACTTCACCATTACTAATAATATCTAGAGATCCCATAGCCGAACCTTTTATAATAGGAGCTTGTACATTATTTTTAAATTTATAATCTACCTTTATATCTTTAAAACTGGTCCTAGGAAGAGTAACTGAGATGTCCTCACTGACTCCTAACTTAACGTTGTCTAATTTTCCACCCCATACTTTTGCTGTTGTGTATTCTTTAAACGCATCAAAGTATTTTTGAGTTGCGTAGAATCTAAAACCATACTCGAGCAGTCTTTGAGTAGACAAAAACCTATCATTATCTGAGTCACTTCCAGCAACCACAGTTATCAATCTCATGTTTCCTCGTTGTGCTGATCCTATCAAACAATATCCTGCTGTTGATGTATGACCTGTTTTAACCCCATCCGAGGAGTCATCTCGCCATAATAATTTATTTCTATTGAGTTGTTTTATGTTATTAAAAGTGAATTGCTTCTCTTTATATAAAGAATATTCATTAGGAAAATTATTTATAAATTTCGTTGTTAAGGTGGCTAAATCTCTTGCTGATGTGAAGTGACCATCATCTGGTAATCCAGTAGAGTTCACAAAATTTGTATCTGTCATTCCTATCGCTCCAGCATAAGAATTCATTAAATCCACAAATCCGTCTTCAGTACCTCCAACATATTCAGCTATCGCAACAGATGCATCATTGCCTGATTGAATAATAATTCCTTTCATTAAATCTAAAATACTTACTTTTTTACCAGCTTCAATAAACATTTTAGAGCCTTCCATTCTCCAAGCTTTTTCACTTATTAAAACTTTATCTTCAAGACTAATTAGATCATTCTTTATCTGATCGGCAACAACATAACCCGTCATAACTTTAGTCATACTAGCTGGCTCAATAAGATCTGATGAATTGAATTCTGCAATAACGGTATTGGTATTCGGTTCAATTAAAATATAACTTTTCAAGTCTAGCTCTGGAGCATTTGGAACAAAACTTTGACTTGATACAATCAAAGGAAATATTATTGTAAGTATTAGATATTTTTTCATTTTCAAACCTTTCATGTACCTTTATTTCTTAAATTCTTCTGACAGATAATACACTGCCATTGCGTAAACATCACTAATATTATATCTAGCAATTGCACGAAAGTTATCATCTCCAACAAAATGTAACTCTTCTCCATTTTCATTGAAAGTTAATGGTATAAACTGTGTAAGTGACTCATGAGGTTTATAAAATTTTCTTACGTTGTTTGGGTAAGCTCTTGTAACAATGTTGCCTTCTTTTTTCCAGCCATGTCTTTTTAAATAATTGGCTGTGCTGCCAATAGCGTCTTCAAGGGAATTAAATAAATCCACAAACCCGTCTCCATCAAAGTCAATTGCATAAGCTCTATAACTTGAAGATATAAATTGTCCGTAACCCATGGCTCCTGCATAAGATCCTTTAATATTTAAAATATCAAGATTATTTTCTCTTGTTAGAATGAAAAATTGGATAAGCTCGCTTTTAAAAAATTTTGACCTCCTAGGGTCATCAAAACCCAAGGTTGTAAGGCTGTCGATAACTCTGTAATTGCCCATGACATTTCCGTAATCAGTTTCAACTCCAATGATCGCAGTTATTACTTCCTTAGGGACACCAAATTCTTTCTCAGCCTTTTCTAGCACCTCTATATTGGTTTTAATAAATTTTTTACCATCAGCTATTCTTTTTTTCTTTAAAAAAATTGCTCTGTAATCGTCCCAAGTTTTAGTTTTTTCAGCTGGTCTTGCAACAGAATTTAGTGCAGTTTTTCTTTTTTTTGCCTGTTTTAAGACATCTACAACATAAGATTCCTCAAACCCATGCTTACTAACAAGTTCATCTATAACGCCTCTACTATCTTTATGAGTTGAATAGTCAGCAAAAATAGATAGATTAAATAAGATTATTGTTAATAATAAGTTTTTCATCGTCTCATAAGTTTTTTATGTGTAGCCATGGAAATTATTATCCCAAACGCTATGTAAAATGATAACAAAGATGAACCGCCTTTGCTTATAAAAGGGAGTGGCATGCCAACGACCGGAATAATTCCAACCACCATGGCTAAATTAATAAAAATTGTTGATAGAAACAATAGACTCAATCCCCCTATAGTTAATCTACAGAACCTATCTCTTGCATTAAGCGCTAAATAAAGACATCTAAATAATATAAAGAAAAATACTAGCAATAAAATGCATACTCCAAAAAATCCAAATTCCTCAGCAATTACAGAAAATATAAAATCAGTTTCAGTTTCAGGTAAGAAATCTAAATGAGCCTGAGAACCCTGCTGATAACCTTTGCCTTGTAAACCTCCTGAACCAATTGCTATCTTTGATTGAGTTATGTTCCAACCAGATCCATATGGGTCTGCATTTGGATCTAATAAAGTTAAAACTCTTTGTTTTTGGAAAGGTTCAAGAAGATTATTCCAAATAAATGGCAGTGATAAGATAAACAAACTAGATGAAATACCTATAAAGCGCCAACTTAAACCAGCTAAAAATAAAATATACAAACCGGCTATCAAGATTACTAAGCTTGTTCCAAGGTCTGGTTGTATCCTTATAAGATTTACAATGAAAAAGATTAATAACAATGTTAAGAAAGTGTTTTTTAAGCTTATTGGCAGAGGCTTATCAAATAGATATGCTGCAAGAAAAACTGGAAGTGTAACCTTAATTATTTCAGAAGTCTGCAGAGTAAAGAATCCTAAATCTAGCCATCGCCTAGCTCCATTAATTTCCTTGCCAGTCAGCAAAGTTAGCAAAACTAAAAAAATTGAAATTAGAAGAAATAATAAGGCGTTGTTCTTATAAAAATCTGGATCAGGTTGACTTGCTGCGAACATGAGAATTAACCCAAAAAAAACAAAAACTGATTGTTTTATAGTTGTTTCCATATTTCCTTGTGATGCGCTATATAAAAAAACCAGTCCCATCATTGAAAGAAGGGTTATTGAAATAAATAAATATTGATCGATGTATGCTCCATTTCGAAAAATATTTAAGAACTTTTTAATCATTTTTAACCAATGTATTCATCACAGCTATTGCAACTGGACCAGCAACAGATCCACCACTTTCGCCATTTTCAATTACCACGCTTACTGCATATTTAGGATTTGGCATTGGACCAAAAGCAATAATAATTGCATGATCTCGATTACCTTCGTTTTCTCGAATTATTTTATAATCTTCTTTGGTTTCTGTGCTGACTAACTCAACAGTCCCTGATTTTGCAGCAATCTTATAGTCTTTTAAACTTTTAAGTCTTCCTGCAGTACCTTTAGGGTTATCAATAACTCCTATCATGCTTTGATGGATCTTATTCCAATCAGAAGCATAAATATTATTAGTTTTGACGGTATCTTTTATAGGGTCAGAATAACCTTGGACAAATGAAAATTTATTTATTGATCCTTTATTGGCTAGAAGTGCTGAATAATAAGCTAACTGAATAGGTGTTGCGCTTAAGTAACCCTGTCCAACACCCATGTTAACTGTATCACCCTTAAACCATCCAAAATTATGAGTGTTCATTTTCCACCTTGGATTTGGAAGTAGTCCGTTATCTGGTAAAAAACAATCAGTACAAACATTTCTTCCAAAACCAAACTTTGCAAGATGTTCAGTCAGATCTTCTATATCAGAATCATATGCAAGAGAAAAAAAGAAAGTATTAGAACTCTCTATGATTGCATCATTTAGATTAATATTTCCATGTCCGCCCTTTTTCCACCCTCTATAAATTCTATTATCCTCAGGAATTACAAAATAACCTGGATCATTGATGGTGTAATCCCAATCAATAATATTATTTTCGATTCCAAACAAGCCAATTGCAGGTTTTATTGTAGAAGCTGGTGAGTACCTTCCTTGAACAGCTCGATCAAAAAAAGGCTTATCTTTATCTGAAATAAGTTTTTTAAATTCGTTTTGTGATAGTCCGTTTGCAATTTTATTGACAGAAAATGAGGGTGAACTTAAATATGTGACTATTGCACCAGTTGCTAGTTCAACAGCAACAACTGCACCTCTTCTTTCTTTCATTTCAATAAATGCAGTTTTTTGACTTTCTAAATCCAATGACGTCTTAAGATCTCTGCCGTTAATTGAAGGTATTTCGTTAAGTAAATCTAGCAATTTACCTGTTGCATCTACCTCATAAATTCTTTTTCCAAATTTACCTCGCAGACTTTTATCATAAATATTTTCGATTCCAGTCTTTCCTTCTATATAACCATTTGAATAATTAAAAACTGTTTCTTTAGGTTGCAAAGATTGATCAACTAAAATAGTTTCTAAATCTTCATTATTCAAACTTCCTGTATAACCAATCGAATGTGAAAATAGCTTTGGATATAAATTTTGCCTTGAAAATCTTTCAGCAATAAAAACATTTTCATAACGATGGGCTCTTACCTCAAATTTTGCTATTTCTTCATGAGTAAGTCCCTGCTTAAGAACTAACTCTCTATTTAGTGATGCTTTATTTTTGAAATTTTCGTAAGTAGATTTTATCTCGTCATCAGAAAAAGAAATATAAGATCCTAAATCTTCAAATAAAAGATCCAAATTCATTTCAAAAGATGGTTGAATTATTAAATTATAACTAGGAATATTGTTAACAATAATTTGTCCGTCCCTGTCATAAATTATTCCTCTTTTTGGCTGAACCAGCATCTCTCTTGTTTTATTTTTGAGAGCTGCTATTTCATAATCTGAAAAACTTGAAATTTGAAGGGTATATGTCCTAAAGATTATGAACACAAATAAAAAAGTAAAAAATATATGTATTAATAACAACCTATTAAAGAAATTTTTTCTTTCCGAGACTCTTTCTTGTAAATCAATCATTTATGATATGGCTTTTTATTAATTATTGTATAAGCTCTGTAAATTTGTTCCATTAAGATAAGTCTAAATAATCTGTGCGGAAAAGTAAGTAATGATGCTGATAATATTAAATTAGATCTATTTAAGACATTATCAGACAAGCCTAAAGATCCACCGATTATAAAAATAATTTCTTTCTTACTTTCGATGCATTTAGAAAGAAAAATACTAAAATCCTCAGAGTTGATATCTTTTCCTTGTGCATCCCAAGAAACTACGTAATCTTTTTTTGAAATTTTTGAGAGTATTAGATCAGATTCTTTTTGTAAGATTTCTTTCTTAGACATATTAGGATGCTGCTGCCCCTTGATATGAAGATAATTAACATTTAAATTTTTTGGTAACTGCTTGGTATAATATTCTTCGCCCTCTAACTCCCACTTATTTGGTTTATTTCCAATGCTTATTATTTTTATATTCATTTATTTTGAGGCATCTAATAGGGTTTTTTCTCCCCAAAGACCCTCAAGATCATAAAATTCTCTTTCTTCTTTTTTCATTATATTAATAACAATACTGCCGCAATCTACCAATATCCATCCTGACTCAACTTGACCATCTACTCCTATGATATGAATTTTATCTTGCTTTAGTTTATCAACCAGCTTTTCTGATACTGATTTTGCATGCCTATTTGAATTTGCAGTTGCAATTATTATTTGATCAGCAAAGGAAGAAATTCCTTTTACATCAAGATTTAAAATATCTTCAGCCTTACTATCTAAAAGACTATCTTTACAAATTTCAGTGAGTTTCTTCTTTGGCAAGTTTTTTTTGTTTATAAGATCTAAAAAATTTTTTAAAAAAATATAGCAATTGATATACTAAATCATAAACACAAAAAAAGGTAAAAATTTTGGAAATAAGCTTTTTAGATACAATCTATGAATTTCTAGCTAATTACAAAAAATTTATTTTTTGGTTGGGTTCTATATCTGCAGTCATCTTTTTATTCAGCTTGTTGAGTATCAAATGGCTTGTTGGATTGATACCAAGTGACTATTTTATTAAAAAAAAGAGCTCTAAGTTTAAAAATAATTATCCTCTAACCTGGTTATTTTCTTTAATTGTAAAAAATATTCTTGGATACTCTTTAATACTCGGTGGCATATTTATGTTGGTATTACCTGGGCAAGGTATTTTTACAATTATGATTGGCTTAATGTTATCTAATTATCCAGGTAAATATGCAATAGAAAGAAAATTTATTGGTATACCTAGTGTTTTGAAAAGCATTAATTGGTTAAGAAAAAAATCTGACAAACCGCCAATAGAAATCTAGTTTTTAATTAGAGGATATCTCGTCAATATACTTAGATAAGATTTCAAACCTTTGTGCCGCATCAAAAGCTTCTAATAAATTTTGTTTATTTGCCGAAGATAGAGGTATGAGTCCAGCTAAATGATAAGCAATTGAATCAGCAGAATTAAAATCGACATCCAAAGGCATCTCACTTATCTTTGGGTGTTGTACAAGTTGAGATAATATATTCCCTAGCTCGGGAAATTCAGCAAGAAGTGCTTGGTCATCTACCTCAGGATCAATTAGAGGATGAGTGTTTGCTATATGAAGTCCGTCTTCTAATTGTGTTAAATCTTTAATAATTACTTTATTTATTGATTTGACTGTTATGCCTAATAGTCCATTTGAAAGACTATTAAAATCAATTATTTCTACATATGAGCCTTTCTTGGATATTTCGTAATCATTAGTATTTGAATATTGTTTTTGGAAAACGATAATAAAGCCATGGCCCCTGCTCATGCAATCTTTTACCATCTTTAAATATCTTGGTTCAAATATCTGTAAATGCTGAATACTTCCAGGAAGCGCAACTACCCCAAGCGGAAATATAGGTAAATTATTTTTCTTCAAGTGATTCTAATATTGGTTTTATAAACTTTTGACTATCTCTGTTAGTCATAATTAAAATAATATCATAGTCTTTTATGATCTTGGTGAGCTCCTCAAGCAAAGCACTGATTGATTGAAAAATATTATCACCTTGATACATACCTTTTGGATCTAAGACAAGCACACCATTTATTGATTCATAAGAATCTAATAGATTTTCTTTGTGATATCCAGATGACATTGTGTTTGATCCAAGTTCTATAATTCCTAAAATTTTTCTATTTGGATGCTTATTCCTTAATGCCTGTGATGATAAGCGTATTGCAGTTGGATGATGCGCGAAATCATCATAAATTTTTATCTCATTTATTTCAGAAATTTTTTCCATTCTTCTTTTTACGCCCAAAAAGCTTTTAAGTGAGTCTATTGAATCAGATACTTCTATTCCTTCGACTTGGGCTGCGATAATTGCGCATACATAATTTCTTAAATTATGTATGCCGATTAGTGGGAGATCTTTTAACGAATAAGTCTCATCATGAACTGTCAGTTCTTTTGTACTGAAATTTACATTTATATTATCTGAATTTATTGCAATTAAATCTGAATATGCTCCTTTGGATAAGACATCTAAAATATTTTCATCATCTTGATAATAAATAATGTTCCCTGAATTTGGGATTAGTTTAACAAGATGGTGAAACTGCCTTTTGATATCATTTATGTCATCAAAAATATCAGCATGATCAAATTCAATATTATTTACTATTATATTTTTAGGATGGTAATTTATAAATTTTGATCTTTTATCAAAAAATGCTGAATCATACTCATCTGCCTCAATAACAAATGTTTTATCAGACCCTAGACTGGCTGGGTTTTTGAAGTTTTTAGATATTCCACCAACCAAATACCCAACGTCTCGTCCCTGATCATTCAGAATATGTGTCAACATGTATGCGGTTGAGGTTTTTCCATGTGTTCCAGAAACAGCAAAAACATCTCTTTCTCGAAGTTCCTTACCAAGTATTGACGGGCCTGATGTATATGCAAGGTTATTTTCTAAGATATATTCAACACATTCATTGCCACGAGATAAAGCATTTCCTATTACGTAAAGATCTGCTTCAGGCATTTTATTGACTTCGTATCCTTTTATTGTAGTGATGTCTATATCTCTCAGATAATCTGACATTGGTGGATAAAATTGAATATCCGATCCTGATACATCATGGCCAGATTCTTTAAGTATTTGAGCAAGTCCCGCCATGAAGGTTCCACAAACACCTAGGATATGTATTCTCATATTAGTTATAATACGATACTTAGATCTTATTCAAAGCAGGAAGTAAGTAAATAATGAAAAAAAATGCCTTTTATGCTCAATCTGGTGGAGTGACATCTGTAATCAATGCTACTGCAAGTGCGCTCATTCTTGAAAGTAAAAAATATAAATCAAAGATTGGAAAAGTATATGCAGGAAAAAACGGGATTCTTGGAGCGCTTAGAGAAGATCTTATAGATACCTCAAAGGAAAACATCTCAGCAATTAAAGGTTTAAGAGAAACTCCAGGGGGTGTATTTGGTTCATGCAGATTTAAATTAAAAAATTTAGAGGATAATAAAGAAGAATATAAAAGATTAGTTGAGGTATTTAAAGCTCATAATATAGGATATTTTTTTTATAATGGGGGCAATGATTCAGCAGATACTGCTTACAAAGTTTCTAAAATTAGTAATGCTATGGGCTATCCCATAAATTGTATTGCAATCCCAAAAACTGTTGATAATGATCTAGCTGTCACTGATTGTTGCCCTGGGTTTGGCTCTGCCGCAAAATATATAGCTACATCTGTAATGGAGGCATCTTTGGATGTTGCTTCAATGTCAGAAACCTCAACAAAAGTATTTATTTTAGAAGTAATGGGAAGGCATGCTGGATGGATGGCCGCTGCAGGATCTTTAGCCAAAATAGATAAAAAAGATGCTCCACATATCACTCTTTTTCCAGAAATAGTTTTTGATGAAAAAAAATTTTTGTTAGAGATAAAAAAGACTGTTAACAAAGAAGGTTATTGTGTAATTGTTACATCTGAAGGAGTAAGAAATAAAAAAGGTAAATTTTTAGCAGAATCTAATCTAAAGGATGCATTTGGTCATTCTCAACTTGGAGGAGTAGCTCCATTTTTATCAAACTTAATTAATGCAAAATTAAAATTAAAAAATCATTGGGCTGTTTCTGATTATCTTCAAAGAAGTGCCAGACACATTGCATCTAAGACTGATTTAGCACATGCAGAAGCAGTTGGATCTCATGCTGTGCGATATGCTGTTCGCGGTTTGAATGGTGTAATGCCTGTAATAAAAAGAGGCGATGGTAAAAAATACTCATGGAAAGTTGAACCAGCTCCTTTATCAAAAATTGCAAATGTAGAAAAAAAATTACCGAAATCATTTATCACTAAAGATGGTTTTGGTGTTACTAATAAAGCAATTGAATATTTAAGGCCTTTAATAGTTGGCGAAGCATTTCCTAAGTTTAAAAATGGAGTCCCTGTTCCAACTAAATTAAAACTAAAGATGGTTGAGAAGAAGTTAAAAAAATGGACTGGCTAAGGAGTTTGAGAATTTAATTCTTGAATAATTATACCAACTTCATCTTTTAGTTTATTTTTATCATCTTCATTCAAAAAGTCTCCAACAAAAACATCTTTACCTTTTGATCTAAAGCTAAGTCTTATTATTTTATTTATATCTTTTTGAATTTGAAAAGAGGTGAAGGTTCTAAATTCTTCCCACAAATATTCAGCTTTGGTAATTCCTTTCTCAATTTTTACAATGTCTTGTGAGATATATATTTTTTCTTTTTTAGAACTCCATTTAAAGCTTAAATAAAAAGCTATAAATAAAATAGTTAGCTCAATTCCTGCAAATGGAAGTATCATAAATGCACCAAAAAAATAAAATATTATTGCTATACCGCCGCAAACGAAAGTAATACTTGCTAGAAAAATTATTCTTGCTATTCCTTCTAATGAGCTATTAGGACTCAAAGAGATTAAATAATTTGATTTATCCTTTTTTTCAATTGTTACCAATGTGATTCAGCCTAATTATCTAATGATCTTCTTTAGCGGTTTTTAGTTCTTCAACTAATCTTTCAATATTTATCAGCTTGCCAACTTTTTTACCACGTTTTGCTCGAGTAAGAATATATTCTGACCAGTCTTTAGGTTTTAAAGTAACAAATCTTTTACCAACTTCAATTCTTAAAGAACTATCAATTGCTAAGAGTTGTGCATGAGCCATGAACTCTTCTCCAGCAGCAAGTTTATCTTTAGGGATATTTATTATCTTATTGCCTTTTCCTTTTCCTAAAATTGGTAGTTCGCTTATTTCAAATATCAAGAGCTTACCAATATTTGAAACGGCAGCAATGTGAGTATGATCATTTCTTAAAGGGATAGCCTTTAACATTTCAGCATTTTCTGGAAGACGCATAAATGCTCTTCCTGATTTCTTGTTTGAAATCATATTTTTATATTCAGCTATATAACCATAGCCACCTGAATTCATGATTAAAAATTTATCATCATCCGCTCCGATTGAAGATGAGATAAATTTAACTCCAGAATCTGCATTTAATCTTCCAGTAATTGGCTCACCCATTCCTCTAGCCGAAGGAAGAGAATGGCTTGGAATTGAGTAGGCCTTTCCATTGGAGTCTAAGAAGACAGCAAGCTGATTACTTTTTCCTCTAGCAAAATCTTGAAGCGAATCATCGCCTTTATAAGATAATGAACTTGGATCTATTTCATGGCCCTTTGCACTCCGAATCCAACCAGCTTTTGATAATACAACCGTTATTGGCTCTGTGACAATTGTTTCTTCTTCAGAGAATACTTTTGCCTCTGACTCTGAAATTATTGGAGATTTGCGCTCGTCGCCAAAGTTATCTTTTATTTCTAAAAGTTCATTTTTAATTAAAGTCTTGAGTCTTGACTTTGATTTCAATACTTTTTCAATTTCATCTTGTTCAGAAACTAACTCATTCTTCTCTTTTTCAAGCTTGATTTGCTCTAATTTTGCTATTTGTCTTAATTTTATTTCTAAAATTGCATTTGCTTGTATGTCAGATAATTTGAAGTTTTTAATTAAGTCTTTTTTTGGTTGCTCAGAGTTTCTTATAATTTTAATTACCTTATCGATATCAATAAAAATAGTTAAAAGCCCCTCGAGTATATGCAGTCTATCATTTACTTGATCTAGCCTATGTTCAAGTTTTCTTTTTACAGTTTCTTTTCTAAAAACTAGCCACTCTTTTAATAGATCTACTAATGAAAAAACTTTTGGCCCTCCTTTCAATGAAATCAAATTCATATTCATACGATATGATTTTTGCAGATCAGTAGAAGCAAACAAATGATTCATTAGATCGCTCGCATTAACCCTGTTGGATTTAAGAGTTATAACCAATCGAACAGGCTCTTTGTGATCACCCTCATCTGAAAGATCAACTACCATTGGCAATTTTTTATTAACCATTTGGTCTGCAATCTGTTCAAGTATCTTTGATCCAGAGGCTTGATAAGGTAATGCATTTATAATTATTTGATTTTGTTCTTGGGTCCAGTGAGCTTGAATTTTAAAACCACCTCTTCCTGTTGCATACATTTCATATAATTCTTCAGAATTAGCAATAATAGATGCATGATTAGAAAAATCCGGACCATTTATGATTTTCAAAATATCTTTTAAATCGGTTTTAGGTTTATCTATAAGTTTTATTGTTGCATCAATTACTTCGTTTATATTATGAGAAGCAATATCTGTAGCCATTCCAACAGCTATACCAGATGTGCCATTGAGTAATATCATTGGTATTTTTGATGGGAAAATTACTGGTTCAAGAAGTGATCCATCAAAATTAGGTTGCCAATCAACTGTACCAGATTTAAGTTCTGAAATAAGAAGATTGGCAAAGGCTGTTAATTTTGATTCTGTATACCTCATTGCTGCGAATGATTTTGGGTCATCTTGGGACCCCCAATTACCCTGGCCATCAACTAGCGGATATTTAAATGAAAAATTTTGTGCCATAAGAACCATTGCTTCATATGCAGCACTATCTCCATGAGGATGAAATTTACCAATTACATCACCTACTGTTCTTGCAGATTTTTTGTATTTTGCACCAGCATCTAATCCAAGCTCAGACATTGCATATAAAATTCTTCTTTGCACTGGCTTTAGACCATCGCCTACATTTGGCAGAGCTCTATCTAAAATTACATACATTGCATAATTTAAATATGATTCTTCCGCATATTTTTTTAGACTTATTGATTCGAATTGATCTTTTGTCATTTTTACATCCTCACCAATGATCCTTTCTTTTCAAGCCATTCTTTTCTTGCAGGAGCATTCTTCTTTGATAAAAGCAGATCCATCATCGCATTAGCGTTATCAGTTGCTGATATTGAAAGCCTAACAAGTTGTCTTGATTTTGGATCCATAACAGTTTCCCTTAATTGAGAGGGATTCATTTCGCCAAGTCCTTTAAATCTTTGAATATTGATTTTTGAATTGTGCTTCTTGTTTTTAAACTCTTTAACAACCATATCTTTTTGCTGATCATCAAGGGCATAAAGAACTTCTTTACCACAATCAACTCTGTATAAAGGAGGCATAGCTATGTATATACGTCCGTCTTGGACAAGGCTTTTGTAATGTCTTAAAAATAACGCACACAATAAAGTTGCTATATGAAGTCCATCGGAATCAGCATCTGCTAGTATGCATATTTTTCCATATCGCAATCCAGAAATATCTGAATTACCTGGCAAAACACCTATTGCGGTTGAAAGATTTTTTATTTCTTGGGATTTAATAATTTCATCACTTTGAAGATCCCATGTATTTAAAATCTTACCCCTTAGGGGCATTATTGCTTGAAAAGATCTCTCTCTTGCTTGTTTAGCAGATCCTCCTGCTGAGTCACCTTCAACTAAAAATAGTTCTGTTTCGTTAAGGTCTTCACTATTACAATCAGATAATTTTCCAGGTAGTGCTGGGCCTTTAAAGGTTTTCTTTCTCTCGACAGTACTTGAGGCCTTTGCTCTAGTCTGAGCAGCTGCAATTGCTAATTCAGCTATTCTTTCACCCTCTTCAGTATGAGTATTAAACCATATGCTAAAAATGTCTTTTGTTGAACTACTTACAAATGCCATATGATCTTTAGAATCAAGCCTTTCTTTTGTTTGTCCAGCAAACTGTGGATTCTGTAATTTGGATGAAACGACGAAAGTTGCATTACAGATAACATCATCTGCATTAATTTTTAGCCCTTTAGGCAAAAGACTCCTTATGTCACAAAATTCCTTCATTGCTTCTAACAAGCCTGACTTAAAACCATTTAAATGTGATCCTCCTTGAGCGGTAGGAATAAGATTTACATATGTTTCATCAAGTTTGTTTTTAATGGCTTTACTTGTCCAATTTATTACAAAATCAACTTCTTGATTTTTTGAGTCCTTGGATGAAACTATCGAATCATTTAATATCAAATCAAGACCCACAGAAGAATCTTCTAAATAACTTTTTAGTCCGTCTTCAAAGAACCATTTAATCTTTTCTGCTTTCTTTTCATGATGAAAGTCTATGGTTAGTCCTGGACATAGAACTGCCTTCGCTTTTAGAACATGTTTTAGTTCCTTTATTTTTATTTGATCAGATTCAAAGTACTTATCATTTGGCTTAAAGGTTATTGTGGTACCAGTATTTCTTGCGCCTACATCTCCAATTACCTTAAGTTCTTTCTTTTTATTTCCATTATTAAAATGCATTTCAAACTCTTTAGAATCCCTTTTTATTTTTACTTTAAGATCCTCAGATAATGCATTCACAACAGATACTCCAACCCCATGTAAACCTCCAGAAAAACTATATTCATCGCCAGAGAACTTAGCTCCAGCATGAAGCTTGCAAAGAATTAATTCAACTCCAGAAACCTTATGCTCAGGATGGATATCAACTGGCATACCCCTGCCATCATCAGAAACTTGTATTTTCCCATCTTTGCATATTTTTACTTTTATGTTTGAGCAGTGACCTGCAATCGCCTCATCAACGGAATTATCTAATACCTCCTGAATAAGATGATTTGGACATGAAGTATCCGTATACATTCCAGGCCTTTTTCTAACAGGATCTAAACCTGACAGTACTTCAATAGCTTTAGAGTCGTAGGTATTCTTGGCCAATTTAATCTGCCTTAAAGATTATTTTTAAAAAACTTTTTGTTATTTTGTTTTTCATAAAAGTTTTTGAATTATTAGATATTCTACTCTAATAACTGAAAAAAAAATGCTCGAATTAAACTTTTTGAATAAAATCCAGTCTATTACTACTCTATATAGAGTAATAATTATTATAATGTTTACACTGCACACATTTAATGGGTTAAAATATCACTATGCGAATTAATTTAAAAAGCAAAATATTGTTTGTCCTTTTAGTGAGTAGTCATCTCTCATCTGAGAATTTATTAGATATCTATAACGAAGCTTTAGAAAACGACCCTACATTTAGGTCTGCTGAATACTCGTATCTGGCCGATAAGGAGATAGTAGTTCAGGGAAGAGCAGCTTTAATGCCAAGTGTTACCCTAAGTGGTGCAACTAATTGGAATGAATATTATCAAAATGATCAACTACAACAAGAATATAACTCTTTCTCTAAATCAGCCAGAGTTTCTCAACCTTTGTTTAGGTTGGACACTTGGTTTAATTTTAAAAGATCTAAATCTCTGACTAACGCATCTGAGGCAGAGTTTGCATATGAACAACAGAGTTTATTGGTGAGAACTGCTGAGCTCTATTTTGGAGTTTTACGAGCAATTGATAACTTAAATGCTTCGGTTTCTGAAGAAAAAGCAATTAAGAAACAATTAGATCAAGCACAGCAAAGATATGAAGTTGGTTTATCTGCCATAACTGGAGTTCAGGAAGCTCAATTAGCATTTGATCTTAGTAAAGCAGCTAGAATAAATAATGAAGGTAATCTTTTTTCTGCTAGAGAAGCATTAAATGCTCTTATTGGCAGAGAAATATTTTCATTAGATCAATTGGGAGATAACCTTCAGATATCATCACCTTTCCCAAACTCTAAAGAAGAATGGGTTCAATTAGCTCTAAAAAATAATTATCAACTGAAAGCCTCTTACCTTAGAAAAGATGCTGCTAAAAGTAATGCTAGAAGCGCTGCTTCAAATCATTTACCGAAAATTGATATAGTAGGATCAGGTTCTGAATCAGAAACTAATCAATTTAACTACGAGGGTTTTAGTATAAATGGCCAGGGAATCCCTGTTCCCGCAGTAACAGGAAGAAGAAATTATTCCATTCAACTGAGCATGCCTTTGTTCCAAGGTGGTGCAGTTAATTCAAGGCGAAAACAAGCATATTCACAGTACAACCAAGCTGATGAAAATACTTTATTTACTGAAAGAAGAATTATACAAGAGGTAAGATCGCAATTTTCAAATGTAAATACGTTAGTTGCTAATGTTACAGCTCAAACACAAGCAGTTATATCTGCGACTAGTGCTTTAGAGGCAACTCAGGTTGGTTACAAAGTTGGTACAAGAAATATTGTTGACCTACTTCAGGCTGAAAAAAATCTCTATAGTGCTGAAAAGAACCTAGCAAATGCTAAATATGATTATATTCTTGCAAACCTTAGACTTGCTCTAGCTGCAGGAACTATTGATCCAAGTAATATTGTAGAAATTAATAACCTTTTAAATTAATCAATGCCAGAATTGCCTGAGGTTGAAACTACCGTTAGAGCAATTAGTGGATTTGAAAATTCTATACTTGAAAAAATTGTAATCCATAACAGAAGTCTAAGATGGGAAGTTGATAAAGATCTTGAAAAATTAACAGCTAATAAAAGAATTTATAAAATATCGAGAAGAGCTAAATACATAATTATTAAACTAGATGTCTATTCTTTAATGCTTCATCTTGGAATGTCTGGTAAGTTAAGAATACAGAATAAAAAAGATAATTATTTTAAGAAACATGATCATGTCGAATTTGTTTTTAAAGATAAAAAAATTATTTTTAATGACGTACGAAGATTTGGTTCGCTTCATATAACCAAGAATATAAATGATCACCCTCTTATATCAAATTTGGGAATTGAGCCTCTATCCAGAAGTTTTAATAAAGATTATCTGCATGCCTTAACTCTTGATAGCAAACTTAATATTAAAAAATTACTAATGGATCAGAAGAAAGTTGTGGGTGTTGGTAATATTTATGCATCTGAGAGTTTATTTCTTGCATCAATTAATCCATTGAGGCCAGCAAAGAAAATTAGCCTTTCAGAGTGTGATGACATAATAAAAGCTATCAAAAAAGTTCTTAAGCAAGCAATTAAGATGGGAGGCACCACCTTAAAAGATTTTTACTCCGCTGATGGAAGTGAAGGATATTTTAAACTAGAGCTAAATGTTTATGGCCTCGAAGATAAGCCTTGTAAAAAATGTAAACGTAAAATAAAGAGAATTGTTCTTGGTCAAAGATCTACGTTCTTTTGTGAGAATTGTCAGGTTTAAGAGCCTAACTTTGCTTTGAGAGCTTGCTCTACTGAAGGATGTACAAACTTAGAAATATCTCCTTTAAGATCACAAATTTCTTTAATTAAACTTGAAGAAACATAAATCAAACTTTCTTTGGGAGTTAAAAAGATACTTTCAATATCAGGCGCCAAAGATCTATTCATTGTTGCCAATTGAAATTCATATTCAAAATCAGATACTGCTCTGAGACCCCTTATGATTGCACAAGCTCCTTGATCTTTCGCCACATCAACTGTTAGTTGTCTTGGAAAATCTACAATTTCAACTCTTGGGTTATCTTTGTATATTGTTTTAACTAATCTAACTCTATCTTCTAAGCTAAATAAAGTATTTTTTGCTTCACTCTTTGCTACAGCAACAATTACTTTATCAAAGAGACCGCTTGCTCTATCAATGATATCCATGTGGCCGAAGGTTATAGGATCAAATGAACCTGGATAAATAGCTACTTTCATAACAAAATAATACCTAAATTGTATTATTAATGGAAATATCTTTTAAATACTTGTTATTAATACATCGCCAGAATCTATGAGTTTGCTTATTTTTACGTCTTCCCAGCCAATTTCTTTAAGAATATCTCTACTGTGTTCTCCTAATAATGGACTAGGTTCTGCATGGGAAGTGGATTTGCCCTCAAATAAAACTGGTGGAGTTGTGACAGTAAGCTCGCCCATGGCTTTAGTAACATAAGTCTCAAGTGCGCCTATCGCCTTAATTTGCTCAACTGTTTCTATTTCATCCCTTTTAATGCATGGAGAACATGGAATATCAGCCTGTGTAAGAATCTCAAGCGCTTTATCAACACCTATATCTTTTTTGGGTTCTTTATATGTTTTCATAACTTCTTTCATATTAGACATCCTGGATGCTATTGAAAAAAATAATGGAGTGCCAACAAGTTCTGGATAACCTAACATAGGTAAAACAATTTCATAATGTTCATCTGTTAAAGCAGCTAAAGCAACTCCTCCATCGCTATAATTTATAGTTTGAAAATAGTCTGATCCTGGAGACATTTCAAATTTATCCTTATCTTTCAAAGTTCTGTGCATCATTCCATCTGGCCACATGAATGATAAACAAGCATGAAGCATAGAAATGTCTATATGTTGTCCAATTTTTGTACTTGTCCTTGCAAGCAATGCTGCTGTAGCAGCCTGACAAACTGTATAGGCTGTGACCTTGTCGCAAATAAAAGTTTTGATAAAGTCAAAGGAATCATCATCAGATGATTGAAGATCAGTAAACCCAGCAAAGCCTTGTATCACGTGATCAAATGCGGGTAAATCAGCCATTGGCCCCTTAGTCCCAAAGCCACTTACAGCTATATAAATTAGTTTTGGATTTATCTCTCTTAAAGTTTCAGATCCAAGACCTAATTTATCCATAATTCCTGGTCTATAGTTATGCATTAAAATATCGGTTTCAGAAATGAGATCTTTTATAGCTTGAACCCCTGCTTCAGATTTAAGATCAATTGCAAGTGATCTTTTGCCTCGATTACAATTATGAAAAAATCCAGATACTCCATTCTTTTGAGTTCCCAGCGGCCTCATCTTATCTCCGATTTTTGGAGGTTCAACTTTTATGATTTCTGCTCCTTGAGATGACATTGTCATAGCAGCTAATGAGCATGTAATCATATTAGATAGCTCTATTACTTTTATGCCATTCAAAGGTTTTGAAGATGTGAAACTTCTCATATAATCCCTATTTTTTAAATATATTATCACAGGATAAATATATTCATATTTATGCTTTAAATGATAATTCTGTTCATTGATAGTTAAAGTGAAGATATTTAATTTAAATAATTCAAAATAATCTATATTTATAATAGATACCTCAAGTTTGCTACCTTTTGATATTTTGGTATCATAGATTCTTGTATATTAACGGGGGGAGTATTTTGTACTCCAACTCTACTTATAAGGAGTTATATATGAAATTTTTATTAATGATGGTTGGTGCAGTTGCACTTCCAGCATTTGCTGCTGATCTGCAGACAAGTGACGTAACAGGAGTAACATTCTGGCTGGTAACAGCTGCTATGCTTGCTGCTACTGTTTTCTTCTTTGTTGAAAGAGACAGAGTTCACGGCAAATGGAAAACATCATTATCAGTAGCTGGTTTAGTTACTGGTGTGGCGTTTTGGCATTATCTCTATATGAGAGGTGTTTGGGTTGAAACTGGAACATCACCTACAGTATATAGATACATTGACTGGTTAATCACAGTTCCACTTCAAATTATTGAGTTCTACTTAATTCTTAAAGTGTGTACCAATGTTAGCTCAAGTGTTTTCTGGAAGCTTTTAGGAGCTTCGTTAGTGATGCTTATTGTTGGCTTTATGGGTGAAACTGGTTCAAACGCAACGGTTTGCGGAGTAGTTGCAACAATTGCATGGTTATATATTATCTGGGAAGTATTTTCTGGCGAAGCTGGACAACTTAATGCTTCAAGTGGTAATGCTGCAGCACAAAGCGCATTTGGAACAATCAGACTGATTGTTACTTTTGGTTGGGCTATATATCCAATTGGATATTGGCTAGGCGCTATGGGTGGCGGTGATATGGCAGGTGCAAATACAATCTATAACCTTGCTGATTTTATTAACAAAATCGCATTTGGTTTAGCTATTTATGTAGCTGCTGTAAGCGACTCAGAATAATTTAAATTTATTCAGAAAACCCAGCCTAGTGCTGGGTTTTTTTATGGTTGGATTTCTTCTCCATTCCAGGCAAAAAATTTACCTGAATCATCTGGACTTAGATCATTGATTACCTGAAGCAATTTTTCTGCGCTATATTCAGGAGTAAAAAGATTATCTTCTTTGACATTTCTTTCAAATGGCTTGCTGAGAAAACTCTTAACAGTACCTGGTTGAAGCCCAACAAAAATTGCATTTTTATTTGTCCTTTTTATCTCTATACTAAAATTTTTAATAATTTGATTTAAGGCTGTCTTACTAGCGCGGTAGGAATACCAACCTCCAAGTTTATTTTCTGAAATGCTACCTACTCTGGCGCTCAAAAAAGCAAAGACACTTTTTTCATCTTTTCTTAAGTAAGGAATAAAGTATTTTCCTATTAAAGTTGGTCCTATTGTGTTCACCAATATAACTTTTTTTAATTTATCAATATCTATATCTTTAATGCTCTTTTCTGGAAAAATTTCTTTATCATTATGTAAGATACCCGTTGCTACAAATACTAAGTCAAACTTTGTATCTGATGGAACATGGTCAAGGGATGATTTAATAGATTCCTCATCTTCAATGTCTAAGAAAATATTTTTAACTCTCTCGTTTTCTTTAACAGACATCGATCTGGAAAATTTATAAATGATGCCTATAGATTCATCATTGATAAGATTATCTGATACCGCATTTCCAATAGCTCCTGAAGAGCCGATAATGGCAACTGTTTTTTTCATAGACTATGGCTTTCTTATTTCATCTATCATCTGATAGATTTCTTTAGGTGGTTTACTATAAAAAGTTGAAACAATTAATGCAACTACAAAATTGAGTATCATGCCTAAAAAACCAAAACCTTCTGGAGAAATTCCAAAGATCCAATAATCTGAATTATTAATTGCTGGATTTACAAATTTAAAATAGCTTATGTAAGAAGATGTTGCTATCAAACCAGTTAGCATTCCAGCAATAGCACCCTCTTTGTTTAATCTTTTATAAAAGATGCCCAAGAATAATGCAGGGAATATTGTCGAAGCTGCTAATCCGAAAGCAAAAGCAACAACTTGAGCTACAAATCCAGGAGGATAGATACCAAATAATCCAGCAATAAAAATTGCAACCGCAGCGGCACATCTTGCATAAAAAAGTTCTTGTTTTTCAGTAATATTTGGTAACAAAATCTTTTTCATAAGATCATGTGAAATTGAAGCTGAAATTACTAATAGAAGTCCTGCTGCTGTAGATAATGCAGCTGCAAGAGCTCCGGCTGCAACCAAAGCAATGACCCAGTTAGGAAGTTTGGCAATTTCTGGATTTGCTAAGACCATAATATCGTTATCAATATAAACCTCATTATTGTTAGATTGGTCTGGGGCATTTTCTACAATTCTTTCACCAAATTCACCAAATTGGTTTGTGTATTTTGGTTTTACTCCTTCAAGTGCATTTCCAGATGAATAGTTTATGATCCCATCGTTATTTTTATCTTTCCATGCAATCAGACCAATATTTTCCCAGTTTATGAACCAATCTGGTGCTGACTCGTATTCAACTTTTTGGACAGAATCAATAAAATTAATCTTTGCAAAAGCTGCAACTGCAGGAGCTGTTGTATATAAAAGAGCTATAAAGACTAATGCATAACCAGCAGATTTTCTGGCATCACTAACTTTAGGAACAGTAAAAAATCTTACAATGACATGAGGCAAGCCAGCAGTTCCAAACATCAAGGCTGCAGTAATAAAAAATACATCTATATTAGACTTTGTATATTCGGTGTATGCATTAAAACCTAATTCAATTGAAAGCTCATCTAGTTTATCTAGCAGATACAATGAAGAACCTGCTATTTTGTCACCAAAACCAAGTTGCGGTATTGGGTTATTCGTTATCATTAATGATATAAATATCGCGGGAACAAGATAGGCAAATATAAGAACACAATATTGAGCTACTTGAGTATATGTAATGCCTTTCATACCTCCTAAAACAGCATAAAAGAATACAATAAGCATTCCTATAATAACGCCTGTATTAATATCTACTTCAAGAAATCTAGAGAATACAATTCCAACACCTCGCATTTGACCAGCTACATATGTAAAAGATATAAATATCAAACATATTATTGCTACCAATCTTGCTGCTTTTGAGTAATATCTTGTGCCAATAAAATCAGGAACTGTATATTTACCAAATTTCCTCAGATATGGTGCTAGCAAAAGTGCTAATAGAACATAACCTCCTGTCCAGCCCATTAAATATACTGAGCCATCTTTTCCCAAAAAGGCAATTAATCCTGCCATTGATATAAAAGATGCCGCCGACATCCAATCAGCGGCTGTAGCCATTCCATTTGCTACAGGACTAACTCCCTTACCAGCAATATAAAAATCATTTGTTGATCTTGCTCTAGACCAAATTGCTATTCCAATGTAAATAGCAAATGATATTCCAACGAATAAGTATGTCAGCGCTTGAAGACTCATTCTTCTTCGATATTTGATTGATCTGAGTTATCGAAGTATTTCTTATCAAGTTTATTTAATAGATAAACATAAATAAAAATTATTAATACGAAAAAGTAAATACTCCCCTGTTGTGAAAACCAAAAGCCTAACTTAAAACCCCCAATACTAAAATTATCTAATTTTTCAGACCACAATATTCCAAAACCAAATGAAACAACAAACCAGATGACAAGAAGTGAGGCAAGAATAACTAAATTAGATTTCCAATAAGAATATTTCATTAAAATATTATAAAACTAATCAGGACGAAAATTTAATTCGTCCTGATTAGAAAGAGGATTTATTTTTTATAATTAGCTGCTTCTTCAGAACCATCCGTAGCAGTTCCTTTAGTATAAGAGTGAGCTCCCATACCAGCCAAATCACCATTTTGAACAATCAAATATGGTTCTCTTATAGGCTTGTCTTCAAAGAAACATTCTAAAATTTCCCTAACACCGGCGGCGTATCTTGCTTGAGCTGATAGTGAAGTACCAGAGGTATGAGGAGTCATTCCATGATTTGGCATAGTTCTCCATACGTGATCGTTTGGTGCGGGTTGCGGGAACCATACATCACCAGCATAACCACTAAGTTGCCCAGACTCCAAGCCTCTAGCTATTGCGTCTTTATCACAAATTTTTCCTCTAGCTGTATTAACTATATAAGCACCTCGTTTCATCTTACTAATCATTTCGTCATTGAATAAATGCTCTGTTTTAGGATGCAGTGGGCAGCTAATATTTACTACATCACAAACTGCTACTAAAGACTCGACAGAATCATGGTAAGTTAAGTTTAATTCAGCCTCTACTTCGTCTGGAAGTTTATGAATATCAAAATAATGTAAATGAACATCAAATGGTTTCATTTTTCTGAGCATGTCTATACCAATTCTTCCAGCTGCAACAGTACCAACATGCATACCTTCAACGTCATAAGATCTTTGAACAGCATCGGCTATATTCCATCCACCTTCCTTAACAATTCTATGCTGATTATGATAATCACGAACCATTGATAAAATCATCATTACTATATGCTCAGCCACAGATCTTGAATTACAGTATGTAACCTCAACAACATCAACGTTATTATCCATAGCCGCTTGGAGATCAACATGATCAGACCCAATGCCTGCTGTAATAGCCATCTTAAGATTTGGTGCAGATTCCATTTTGTCTCTTGTTAGGTAATATGGAAAAAAAGGTTGAGAAATTACAATATCTGCATCAACCAATTCTTTATCAGCAGTACAACCATCTCCATCTTTATCTGAAGTAACAACTAAAGTATGTCCAGCATCTTCTAAAAATTTTCGCAAACCTAATTCACCTGATACACAACCAAGTAGTTCACCAGGTGTGAAGTCAACAGAGCTTGGTGATGGTAAAGTCATCCCATCTGGATATTTATCTAATTTTGGTAGGTCATCTCGTGCATAACTTTCTGGCATACCAGAAATAGGATCGTCGTATAACACACATAATATTTTCATTTCAACTCCCCGCTAAATATATGAAAGTTAATATTAAATCAAAATAAATTAAAAACAACAGATAAATTAAGTGATTAAAAAAGATGTTAATAATTAAAATAAATAACATAATATAAGAAAAATGAAGCAAATTGCTTAAATTATGAGTACAAAAACATAAATGAACGAAATATGAGTACAAATATATTATTTAATGAGTACAAATATTGTAAAATTATACAAACTAATTTAAAATTGTGGGTACATATGAGTACAAATAATGAAAAATATCTTGTTTTGAGGGGTAAAAATAGAGATATTTATTTTATTCAAAAGAGATTATCTAAAAGCCAAGCAAATGCACTAGGCAAGGATTTTATTAAAAAATCGCTTGAAACAACTGATTTGAATGAGGCAATAATTAAAAGAGACAAAATTCTTGCAGAACTAGATCAGTTAGCTTTAAATACTCAAAATAAAGATAATAGTATTGATGCTTTTGACTATGAAAGTGATATTATTAAGAGAAAAATATCCATCAGTGGACAAAATGAACATAAAGAGGACGATATGACTGATTTAAATATAAATATGGGTACAAATGAAAGGAATATTACTAATTCGCATACTGAAACTAAAAAACATACATTATTTTCATTTGAAGTGCCTAAATTTCCAGAAAAAGATGATTTAGTGGCTAAAATTGATAAATATATACCTATATCCATTGTAATTATTTCAATATTTATTGCTTTAATAGCTTAATCTTTTCTAAATTTTGTAAATATTGCTCGCTTTTCGGACTGATAAATCCCTTTTTTTGCATTATTAATATCCAAATATAGTCTAGATATGTATTTATGTTTTTCCAAATATCAATTTTTTGAATAAAGTTAATTTTATCTCTATAGCCATAACAATCTATTAAATGCTCTGCCTGTGAATTATTAAGACCAAATTCTTCGATAACTCTTGCTAGATCACAATGAATATTATTTAAAGATGCGTATTCATAATCTATAAAACAAATATCTTCATTGATCAAAATATTATTTTTATTTAAATCGTTATGTGAAAACACTAGATTATTATTTTCTTTCTCTGTCTGATTGATTAATTGGTAAAGATTTTTAAAAACTTTTTTTGTATTAATTTCTTCAAGCTCAATTTCATATTTTTTAATCTGATCGTAGAAAGTATTAATTTTAATATTTGGTTTTGTTTCATGAACTTCTTTAATTTTACTCCCTAACTTTTTAATAAAATTGTTATCTACTTCATATGACGTTGACTCGAAATATTCATAAATAAAAAAATTATCTTCATCACTAATATGAATTATTTTTGGAAATAATTTTAGATCGCTTAGTTGTCTCATAAGATTCTCATTCAGCAAATCATTTTGTTTATTTTTTAATTTTGACTCCTTGTAAACCTTAAGAATAATTTTTTTATTATTGTAGTCTCCTACAAAGGTATCAGATGTTTCTCCTTGTTTAATTTTAGATAAGTCTTTAAATACTATTCCAATATTTTCTATTTTTTTTAGAGCCTTAGTCATCTATCTTTCTAATTTCTTTTTCCATGATATGTAACCAAAAATAATTATTATTAGGTAAATTAAAAATAAAAAGGCTGTTAAATATAATTCTCTCGAAATATATAAATATATGGAAATTGAATCTATTACAAACCAATAAATCCAATTTTCTATTATTTTTTTTGCCACCATATAGGTAGTTATTATTGCTCCCCAAGTAGTAAATGCATCTAAGAATGGCAGAGCTGCCTGTGTATACTTTTCAAGAAAAATACCTGAAAAGATTGATAGTGCGATTACCAGACTAATGGAGTATAAATGATTTATTTTATTCCAACTTTTTATAGATAAATTTGTATCAACACTTATTTTATTAGTCCATTGAATGTATCCATAAACAGCCATTAATACATAAAAAATCTGTAAAATAGATTCCATGATAAGGCCTGCTTGAAACATAATATAGATATAAATTAAAGAGCTAATTAATGCCGCATACCAACACTTTACGTTTTCTTTAGCTGCTAAAATTAAGTATGTTACTGCTGTTAATACGGCAACTAACTCTAAAATAATATTTAACATTGGTCTTAAAAATTATATCTTAATGAAAGTCCTAAATTCTTTGGATCACCTTGCCTTCTATACAGTGTATCTTCAAAATTTGGAGCTTCGTTACCAAAGTAAAATCCTCTTGTTGAATAATATTTATCTAAAGCATTTCTTATCCAAAGTTCAGCTGAAATATTATCTTTTGAATAACCAAAATTTATATTGATGAGTTGGTAACTTTGAGATTTATTATCATGTGAATCTGAATAATAAAAACTACTTTTCCCATTGATATCAAATTTCAAATAAAAGTTATTCTTAAGATCATAGTTCATTCCAACTGAATATGTTTTTTCAGGTGCATGTGCTTGAGCTCTATCTTCCAAATCGATTCTAGATTCCCAATTTTTAATTTTTGTTTTAAGAAAACCAAAGTTTGCAAATAGATTTAGATTATCGCTAACAAAATAATTAGAACTTATTTCCAGCCCATAATTTTCTCCCTCAGCAGCATTTTGAGTTAAATAAGAAAAAGTGTTTGGATCAGTTGGATCTATTTGTTTAGAAATTAAAACTTGTTGATCTTCTCTTTTGGAAAAGAAAATAACTGCTGAATAATTTAAGTTTGTATCATTACCATTTGAGTTAACTCCAATTTCATAATTTATTAGAAACTCAGGATCATATATAAGAGAATCTTTTATTGAACTGTCGGTGGCGTCTAATCCAATATTGAATCCTCCTTGCTTATACCCTTTTGCAATTGATAAATAAATATTAGAACTTTCATTATTTTTAATTAGTGAAATTTTTCCACCATTCATATTATCTGATGGGTTGAATGATTCTTGATTTGAGTCATTATATTTTGAATCCCAATTTTCCCATCTTAATCCAATAGCTAGTTTGTAATTTTTTGTAAGAAAGTAATCAATGTTTCCAAATAATGAAAAATTTTCAGCTTTATAATTTCTTGAGATTACTGATTCACTGTCATATGGGCCATATGGATCAGATGGATCACCATAAATTCCATCGTCTCTAGTTACATTTGTTTCCTCTAATTCACTAAAATCCATGCCAAAAACCCATTCAAATGGTTTTTTTTGAGAAAAATCTGTATTTTTCGACAAAATACGAATTTCTTGACTAAAAGTGTCTCTTTTTCTAAGTGTTTCTGAGAAATAGTCATAAATATAAGGAAAATGTGAATCAGGATTACCCCAATCTGCATCATAACTAAAAATAACGTCTGTTTTAGTCGAACTGGTAAAACTCTGAAGATCGAAATTAATAAAGTTCTTTGTAATTTTAATTCCATATGAGTTTGTTTCTTGTGAATCCATTCCCGGGCGATCCGATAAGGTATTTAAACTTCCATCTATCGTCCATATATCTGCAGGATCATCCATATCAACTTTTGAGATAATAAAATTAATATCTGTAGTCTCATTAAAATCCCAATTTAATTTATATCGCAATGTCAGCTCGTCTTTTTTAGAAGTATCTGATTTATTTAAAAAAATGTTTTTTCTAAACCCATCTGCATAGTCGGTTCTGAGTACTAAACGATATTTAAGTTTTTTGTTTTTCATAGGGCCGCCAAAAGCAATTCCCAAGTTTTGTGTTCCATAATCTCCAAGAGTTATTTCAGAAGTGCCTTCAAACTCGTTTGTTGGATCTTTTGTTTTTATATAAATTAATCCTGCTAAAGCATTTGCTCCTGTTCTAGATCCTTGCGGTCCTCTGAAAACTTCAACTTGGTCCACATCAAATAAAGTTGCAATACCTCCCTGACCAGAATAGTCGATGTCATCAATTAAAAAACCTACAGATGAATTTGGAGTACCTTGATAGCCAGATCTTTCTCCTATTCCACGAATTTGAAAATACCTAGCCCTAGAATCTGAGGCAGCATAATTTAGATTCGGTACAAGATAAGATAGTTGTTGAAAATGCTTAATAGCTTGTGTCTTTATTTTTTCAGACTGGATGACAGAGATACTAGAATCTTCTTCTTTAATAGATTTTTCCCTGTATTCCCCTTTAACAATTATCTCTTCAATATCATTAGATGAAACTGAAAGTGAAATAATTAACGGTAGTAAAAATAGGATTTTTTTTCTGATATACATATGCAATTCCTCCGCAACTATTGTGTTGATCAGGTTCAAAGGGTTTCGTAAGATCTCAGGCCAAATTAGCCACCCCTTTGCATTAATTAGTTATATTAATAAATATTTAATTACTTTAATAGTAGAAATTTAAGTTTAAAAAAATTTAATAATTTAGAAAGTAAAATTTTACCGCATATCAGTTATTTATGATATTAAGAGCGTATCCATAAATTTCTGAAATTTGATTTATTCTTTTATCTTTTGGAGTGCCTGCTCCATGCCCAGCTCTATCTTCTACTCTTATTAAAATTGGGTTATTGCAAGACTGAAGCTCTTGTAATTTTGCAGCAAATTTAAAAGAATGTGAGGGCACTACTCTGTCATCTCGGCTTGCAGTTGTGATAAGTGTTGTTGGATAACAAACATCAGATTTTATATTATGAAGTGGAGAATATTTTAAAAGATTTTCAAACTCTTCTTTTTTATCTGAAGAACCATAATCACTTTCCCAAGCCCAACCAATTGTAAATTTATTGAATCTAAGCATGTCTAAAACTCCAACCTGTGGAATTGCAACCCTAAACAGATCAGGATTTTGTAACATGGTCGCTGCTACCAAAAGCCCACCATTTGATCTTCCATCAATTGCTGTAGTTTTTGGTGAGCCTATATTCTTTGAATGTAAAAATTTTGCTGCGTATGCAAAATCATCAAACACATTTTGTTTATTTAACAACATGCCGGCCTCATGCCAAGCATCTCCATATTCTGCTCCACCTCTTATGTTTGCAACCGCATAAACTCCATTTTGGTTTTTCCATGCCGTATGACTTTTGCTAAAGTTTGGAAGAATGGAAATATTGAAACCACCGTAACCATAAATTAGTAAAGGTGTATCCTCATCAATGTTTAGATCTTTTTTATGACTTATATGAATTGGAATTTGTGTTCCATCTTTTGATGAATAAAATTCTAACCTTGAAACATAATCTGATGATTCGTATCCAGCTAATTCTTCTTTCCAAAATAATTTAAAAGATAAATCTGTTAAATCTATCTCATATATCTCTCTGGGAGTTACATAACTTGTGATGGCGAAATACGAACTAGTATCTTCAATACCTCCACTGAATCCACTTATAGTTCCCTCTTTAGGTAAAGATAATTTGGAAATGAATTCACCCGAGAGATTAAAAACACTAATTTGTGAAAAAGTATCCTCTAAATAATTTATAACAAATGAGTTATTTATAATATTGACGGATCTAATAGCATTTTGAGACTCAGAAATTACTTCATTCCATATAAATGAACCATTTTTTACCTCTAAATTTACAATTTTGCCGTTTGGAGCACCTTCAGTGGTGTAAAACCATAAAATATTGTCTTTGCTATCAATAAAGCTATATGTGCCAATTAAATCGTCAATAATAGGCATAAATTTACTATTTTTATCTAATTTCAGATAAATTCTATTTCTATCGTCTGTACCCTCTGAAATAGACAATAATTTTATCTCGCTGTCTTTTATAACAGTTATGCCAAATCCCCACCTAGGATTTTCAGGATTTTCATAAATTAATTGATCTTCAGCTTGATCTGTTCCAATTTTATGAAACATTAGCTTTGGAGCTTCATTTAATTCTTTTAAGAGTTCACCATCTGGTTCTTCATATTTTCTATAGTAAAAACCGCTATCATCATTCTCCCAAGATGCTCCTGAAAACTTAGCCCATTTCAGTTCATCCTCTAACACCACTCCAGTTTCTATGTTCATTACTTTCCAAGTTCTCCAATCGGAGCCACCATCTGAGATCGAATAAGCTATATGTGTTGCATCGTTACTGATGCTTGTTCCACCTAAAGAGAATGTTCCATCTTCAGAGAAAAGATTTGGATCGATAAGAACTCTTGGTTCGCATTGATCACAATCTTGAATCATCAACTTACTTTGTTGAAATGAGCCATCATTGAAATAGAAAAAAGTTTTTTCTTTAACTTTATAGGGAGTTGAAATAGATTCACTTTCCCAGATTTTATTTAAATAATTGTATATGCTTTTTTTGTACTTATTTTTTTTTATAAACTTCTGAGTAAATTCGTTTTGTCTTTGTATCCAATTAATTGATTCATCGCTTGTGAAATCTTCTAACCATCTGTAGTTATCAGAGATCTCAACCCCATGAAGATTTTCTACAAAATCAATTTTTTTAGAAGTTGGATATTCAAATCCATCTTTTGAAGAACTACATGAAAATAGAGCTATAAGAAATATAAAGTTAAGAGTATTTTTATACATAATGAGCATATTACTTTACAATTCCCTCATGAATCAATTCATAGATGCTTGGCAGTTTGTTTTTAAAAATTGGAAATATTTTCTTGTATTAGCTCTTCCATTGATAGCGATAGAGTCTACTGTAGGATATTTGCTTATACCTCTTGGTGATATGACTCAACCAGAGGATTTCATAGAATTCTTAGAATCTAATTCTTTGGTTATTGGTTTAGTTTCAATTACTGGTATCGTTCTACAAATGGCTTTTATTGGAGGTCTTTATTTAAGTTATATGGCCATTGATAGTAATAAAGAAATTAATCCTATAAATGCGTTGCAATCTGGCTTAGCGAAATTCTTTCCACTTTTTGGAACTTTTATAATAGTCACAATAGTCTCAGCTTTTGGATATTTACTGTTAATTTTGCCAGGAATATATCTTACTGCTAGATTAGCTTTATTCCCTTTTTATATAATGCTTGAAGATCAAAAGGTTTTTCAATCCATAAGCTCATCGTGGGAAAATACAGACGAACATGGTTCTAAACTTTTTGTTTTCACACTAGTGTTTGTAGCTTTAACTCTTATTGTTGCTCTAATATTATCTAGCACGATTCCACAAGGTTTCATTCAAACCTCAATGCTTGCGCTTTCAGAATATATTCTTGTTCTTCCTTTGGGTTATATATATTTCACACTCTATAAATCTTTAAAAGTTAATTAGAGTAATTGTCGAAACGTCGATTCAAAGGTAGAATGCACATTCGTTGATAGGGCCTGTAGCTCAGTTTTGGTTAGAGCGTTCGACTGATAATCGAGAGGTCGGAAGTTCGAGTCTTCCCAGGCCCACCATAATTCTAAAAAGTTCTGATAAGATAGATTATGCAAAAATTTCTAGAAACTATTCTAGCTTATAACAAGATATGGTTTGGTTTAATTTTTATTGGGAGTGTTTTAAATGCAGTATCTCAGGAAATTGTTGTCTTAAATGAAGTTCCGTATCTTTCGTCAATAAGTTTTCTATTAGGCTTTGTTATTGGGCTTGTAGCACACATTAGGGGAAAATGGTTATGGGTCTAGAAATCAGAGATGCTATATCTGAAGAGTTTTCATTTGAAAAAGAAAAGGCTGTTGCAAAAAAATACGCTCAAAGATTTCAATGGGAAATGATTTTAATTGGCATTGGTCAGGCCTGTGTATGGTTTAGTTTATGGCCATTGGTTATATATGAAATCATTCCCTTATGGGTAGGATTTTTAATTGCTAGCATCTGTGCGTGCATGGCCTATTTGCCATCACATGAAGCACAACATGGAAACTACTCAAGGGGCAATCCTAAAAAAAGATGGTTAGATTCTTTTGTTGGTAACTTTACTCTTGTTACATTAATTTATCCCTATGAAATATTAAGGGTTACTCATATGAAGCATCATGCATATACAAACCATGATGATAAGGATCCTGATTTTTTAACTTCAAATGCTAAATCTGTTTTAGAACTTATTTTGGTATCTCTAAATGGAGCATCAACAGAATATGATAAAGCTAAAGAAATATATTCTAATGATGTAGCTTTTCAAAAAGGTTTTGAAAAAGGCATAAAAGTTGCTTTGGCATACAGATCAATATTAATGTTACTAGTTTTCGTGTTTCCACTCCAAACACTTTTATTGTGGTGGCTACCTGCAAAAATTGGCACTGTATATACACAAATATTTTTTTCATACTATCCGCATATTGGTACAGAAGTTGGAAGATATAACGATACAAGATTTTGGCAACATTGGATGCCAAGGTATCTTAATCACTCAATGCAATTACATTTTGTACATCATCTTCATCCAAATATTGGGCATTATGATGAACCTAAAGCTATAGAAGAATTAAAACCATTTTTAATTGCTAGAGGGGTGCCGGGCGCAGAAGAAATTCCTGACAGAATTACCTATAATCCTTTAATCAAAATTTAGATTATTTCTAGTAATTCTATTTCAAAGATGAGAATTGAGTTGGAAGGTATACCTGGTCTACCCTCCTCACCATAAGCCATAGTTGGGTCAATATATACCATCCACTTATCTCCTTTCTTCATTAAAGATATTGCCTTTTGACAACCTATGATTAATTTTGATAACTCTATTTCTAATGGTTCGGTATCAAGAGAGCTCCAAAAAACTTCTCCATTAGTTAGAGTGCCATGAAAATGAGCAGTTATAGTTTGATTTAATTCCGGATTTGGTCCACTTGCATCACCATTATTAATAACTGAATACTGAAGCCCTGGTTCAATTTCAACAACCTCTACATTCTTTTTGTTATCTATAAAGAACTGCATATTTCCAATTTGCTGAACATTTGGGCTATCTTGGGCACATGAAATTAATATAAACAAGCTAAAGAGGATTAAGAGATTTTTCATACTTAAACTTTTATTTTAAGGAACTTTCTTTTGCCAACTTGATAAATATCTTCAGTTCCTTTTGAAATTTCTAATTTTGAGTCTTCAACCTTTTTGGAATTAATCTTAATTCCGCCTTGTTTTATTAATCTATTTCCCTCAGAAATACTGGTAATCATATTTGTATCTTTCAAAAGATTGACTAAAAGAATTGTATCTTTTTCAATTTTAACTTCGGTTAATTCAATTTTATCTGGCATATTTCCCTTTTGGAATCTATTTAAGAAAGCCTCTCTACATTTTTCTCCATCTCCATCTTCGTGAAACCTATCGACAAGTTCTTCTGCTAAGACAAATTTAATATCTCTTGGATTTTTTCCATGCTCCATTTGTTTTTTCAAATCGTTAATTTCTACCTCTGAAATAAAACTCAATAATTCAAACCAACGCCACATTAGATCATCAGATATTGACATAATTTTTCCAAACATCTCATTTGGTTCTTCATCAATACCAACAAAGTTATTTAACGACTTGGACATTTTCTTGGCGCCATCTAAACCTTCTAGAATAGGTACTGTAATTACAACTTGAGGTTCTTGATCGTAGTCTCTCTGCAACTCTCTGCCAACCAATAAATTAAATTTTTGATCTGTTCCTCCACATTCAACATCTGCTTCAAGGGCAACTGAATCGTATCCTTGAACAAGAGGATAAAGAAATTCGTGAATTGCTATGCTCTTATTTGAATAGAACCTTTTATTAAAATCATCTCGTTCAAGCATTCGAGCAACATTATATTTTGAAGCTAACTCAATGAGTCCATCTGCTCCAAGCTTTTCACACCATTCAGAATTAAAACGGACATCGGTTAAATCTTTTTTGAGAATCTTAAAAACTTGTTTTTCATAGGTCTTTGCATTTTGGACTAAGTCTTTTGCATCTAGTGTTGGTCTCGTTTTATTTGTGCCTGAAGGATCTCCAATCCTTCCAGTAAAATCTCCAATTAAAAAAATGACTTTATGTCCTAGGTCTTGAAAATGTCTTAATTTATTTAATAAAACTGTGTGGCCAAGATGAAGATCAGGAGCAGTCGGATCAAACCCTGCTTTAACAACTAATTGTTTACCTGATTCGAGCTTCTTTTTTAGATCCGACTCAGTAAGAATCTCATCGGAACCTCTTTTTATAAGCTTTAATGCTTCTTTCATACTACTATCATAGTATTTTTAAATGATTAATAGAATCACAATGTTGCTAGTTAACACTTAAAGATTAAAATAATGATTATGCTTGACGCAAAAAATAAATTTTTACCTGAAGACGAACTACTTAAAGATCTTTTATCTAATTCTGCTTTTTTAGATGAACAATCAACATTAGATAATGCTGCATCAATAATTGATCTTTGTAGAAAGAATAAAGGCGACAGGACTATGCTAGACGCATTCCTAAATGAATATGGTCTTGATAATCAGGAAGGTGTTGCTTTGATGTGTTTGGCTGAATCGGTGCTTAGAATACCAGATAAAAAAACTAGAGATTTGATTATTTCAGAGAAGTTGTCTGAAGGTAACTGGATTAATCATCTAAATAAAGCCGATAGCCTTTTTGTTAATGCGTCTACGTGGGGGTTGCTGCTTGCGGGTAAAGTTGTGAATACTCCACTTCAATGGTCTAAAGATCCCAACGGTTTTGTTTCTAATTTAATTTCAAAATCTGGTGAGATGCCAATAAGAAATGCTGTTCTTGCTGCCATGCAGATATTGAGTCAAGAATTTGTGATTGGTAAAGATTTCAAAGATATAGAAAAATCATCAAACCTTGAGGAAGATGCATTCTCATTTGATATGCTTGGAGAGGCAGCAAGAACTGAAAGCCAGGCAGAGAATTACTTCAATGCATATATGAATGCAATTGATGAAGTGGGCAAACTTAATCTCATCAAAAATCTATCTAATGGAGTTTCAATAAAAATATCTGCACTTCATCCTAGGTATGAAATGAGAAAAATTCATAATCTAGAATCAGTACTAATACCTAAATTACTTGAATTGATTCATTATGCAAAATCAAAAGATGTTGAAATAACAATCGATGCTGAAGAACAAGATAGATTATCTTTAAGCCTCCACATTATTGAAATGCTTGCTTACGACAAAGCCCTTAAGGATTGGCCAGGTTTTGGTATTGCTCTGCAAGCTTATGGAAAAAGATCACACGACGTTATTTATTGGCTCAATACAATGCTCAAAAAGAGAGAAAAAATGCATCTACGTTTGGTTAAAGGGGCTTATTGGGACTATGAAATTAAACATGCTCAAGTTTCTGGATATGAAGGCTATCCAGTATTTTCAAAAAAATCTTTAACTGATATTTCTTTTTTATCATGTGCAAGACAAATACTCCAAAATAAAAAGATCTATCCTAAGTTTGCAACTCACAATGCACATACAATTTCTTCGATAAGCTTTTTAGCAAAAGATAGTCCATATGAATTTCAGAGATTATACGGAATGGGTGAGCTGCTTTATAAAAGTGCATCTGAAGTTTTAGGTCTTGATAAAAGACCTTCCATATATGCTCCAATAGGCAATTACAAAGATTTGCTGCCATATCTTGTGAGACGTCTACTTGAAAATGGAGCCAATAGCTCTTTTATTAATAGACTTCTTGATCCAGAAACAGACTCAAAATGGCTAGCAGAAAATCCTATGGTAAGAATGAAAAAAGAAACTAAAGAAATTCCGCTGCCTAAAGATATATTTAATAAGAGAGAAAATTCATCGGGTTATGATTTGACTGAAGATGAGAACTTAAAAAGACTAGAATCTAGTTTAGCTAAGTTTGAGAATGCGCTTGTTGATGCAGAATCAATCTATGTTGGAAGAGTTAAATCCTCAACAAGTGCACACAAGGCTATTTCGGTTGCAAATAATAAACTGATTGGCTCAGTAACTTTTGACGACCCTTCTAATATTGAGAATGCTATAACAAATAAATCTGAGTCTATATGGAATCATTTCAGTGTAGATGAAAGATCAAAAATTCTTCAGGACATTGCTGATCATATAGAGCAAGAACCTAACCAGCTCATTTTTTATTTAATTAATGAGGCTGGGAAAACAATCCAAAATGCTATAGATGAAATTAGAGAAGCAATAGATTTCCTTAGGTATTATTCTGAACAAATAAAAGAAATTAATAAAAATAATGAGTTAGAGGGTCCAACTGGAGAAATAAATAATATTTCATACTCAAATAAGGGAAGGTTTTTATGTATAAGTCCATGGAATTTCCCAGTTGCAATCCTAATAGGTCAAATATCTGCAGCGCTTGCATGTGGTAATAATGTCTTAATAAAGCCGTCTGAACATACATCGATCTTGGGTTATCTAGTTGTAAAAATATTTCATAAATATGGAGTTCCATTAGAAGCACTCCAGTTAATAATTGGTGATGGCATGTATGGCGAATTATTAACGAAAATTAAGCCTTTAAATGGTGTTGCTTTTACTGGCTCATTAAATACTGCTAAAAAAATTCAATCAAGCTTAATAAAAAATCAAAAGGGAATAATACCTCTCATAGCAGAGACTGGAGGTATTAATGCAATGGTGGTTGATTCGAGTGCTTTGCTTGAACAGGTAACTGATGACGTAATAAGGTCTGCGTTTGATAGTGCAGGCCAACGTTGTTCGGCGCTAAGAGTTTTATGCATTCAAGAGGAAATTTATGATGAATTGACTGAAATGATTAAAGGAAGCATGGCAATTCAAGAAATAAATGATCCTAATAATTTTTCTGCAGATATAGGCCCAATAATTAGTAAAAACGCATTAAAGAAGCTCAATGATTATATTTCGGATTGTAGGGAAAATAATTTGAAAGTGTTTCAGTGTGAATCAGATTTTTCAGAAACCCATGTTCCACCAACTCTTATTGAAATTGATAATATTTCTCAAATTGAAGAAGAGCAATTTGGCCCAATTCTTCATGTAATTAAATACAAGTTTAATGAGATTGATAAAACCATAAATCAAATTAATGAAAGTGGTTACGGCTTAACGATGGGTATTCATTCAAGGATAGAATCAAGAGCTGATTTTATAAGCTCAGAGTCTAATATTGGAAATATTTATATAAATAGAGATATGGTAGGCGCTGTTGTTGGATCTCAACCCTTTGGCGGAATTGGACTTTCAGGCAGTGGTTTCAAAGCAGGCGGACCCAATTATCTTCTTCAGTTTCTTAATGAAAAAGTTATTTCTAAAAACTCTGTAGCATTTGGGGGGAATACTGAGTTACTCAATTTGCAAGAAGACATATGATAGGTTTTAAAAGTCCTCCTATAAAATTAATACTTTCTGTATTTCTTGTTTCAATATGTCTTATTTTGCTCTTATATGCTGATTCTGTTCTAAATAAACCTCTACCTGAAGAGGACATAACAATTTCAAAAACTATAGATGATCCAATTATGCTCATAAAAAATAAGAGCATTCACAAAGTTAAAACTGGAGATAGTCTTTCGGTAATTTTTGAAGAAAAAAAAGTCCCATTAAATACTGCATATAAAATATTCAATAGTGATACTAGTAATGTTCTTTCAACTATAAATCCAGAAGATATTATGGAATTTAACTATATTGGAGAAAAATTAACTAGTATTGAAATAAAAAAGAATAAAACTAACTCGATCATGATAATGATTGATGATGACATATCAATTTCTAAAATTAAAAAAGAAATCCAAACGATTCAATCATATGGATCTGGTTCAATATCTAGCTCGTTCTATAAAGATGCGCTTAATGAAGGTATTCCAGATAGCATTATCATGGATTTTGCATTTATATTTGGCTGGGATGTTGATTTTATTTTTGATGTTAGAAAAGGAGATAACTTTAAGGTTATTTATGAGACCAAATACTCCCAAGGTGAAAAAATTTCATCTGGGGATATTATTTATGCAGAGTTCATTAATCAAAATAATCAATATGTTGCTCAAAGATTTTATGACTCAGAACAGGGAAAACAATACTTCAACGAAAAAGGTGAAAATGTTAAGAAAGCCTTTTTGAGAGCTCCTCTAGATTTTGCATATATTAGCTCTCACTTTAATCCAAATAGGATGCATCCTATTCTTCATAAAATAAAAGCTCATAATGGGGTGGATTATGCGGCAAAAAGGAATACTCCTATTCAGGCTTCTGGAGATGGAATCATATCTTTTGTAGGGAATAAAAGTGGTTACGGAAGAACAGTTGAAATAAAACATGGTGGAAATATAAAAACTCTATATGCCCATTTAGAAAAATTCAATACGCGCACTAAAGTCGGGTCTAAAATAAAACAAGGAGAAATAATTGGTTATGTTGGGGACTCTGGAAGAGCAACCGGCACCCATCTTCACTTTGAGTTTTGGCAAGGTACAAAAAGGACTGATCCTGTGAAAGTGAAACTCCCATCAGCACAACCAGTTAGTCAACAACAGACAAAAAATTTTAAATTGGCTCTTGATGAAAGCCTAAAAAAACTTGCAGAGTATAATCTTATAAAAGATGAGTAATTATTTTATTGGGATTATGACAGGTACAAGTGCAGACTCACTTGATGGATGTATTGTTGATTTTAAAAAAAATGTTGATCTTATAGAAACTGCACAAATTGAGCTTGGGAGTAAATATAAAGATAAATATGAGGAATGCATAAGATTAGGTTTTAAAGAAGTAAATGAATCTGCTGACCTTATGGAGGTTGAAAAAACTCTTAATAAAAAAACTATTGATCTGATTGAGACTCTAATAGATAAATCGAGAATTAGCAGAAAGAGTATCTCTTTAATTGCATTATCAGGCCAAACTATTTTTCATACATATGAAAAAAGCTATCAAATAGGGAACAGCCAGCAAATAGCTGATATGACTGGTATCAATGTCTGTTCCAACTTTCGGAATTTTGATATTCAACAAGGTGGCATGGGGGCACCATTGATCCCTGCATTTCATAAGTACTTGTATGCTGAAAATAATAAAAATAAATTAATTTTTAATATAGGTGGTATTTCAAATGGAACTTATCTTAAAGGTGATCAAATAGTAATTGCTTCTGATGTTGGGCCAGGTAATTGTTTAATTGATATGTTTATAAAAAAACATTTCGATTTACCTTTTGATTTTGATGGCAAGATTGCTTCAGATGGGACTTTAAATGAGATGTTAATTAATAAACTCTTGATGGATACAAAAAATATGTCTTATCCTAGAGCGGATGATAAAAACGATTACTATAAACTAATTGATAAAAATTTTTTAGAAATGCCGCCTAAAGATATTATAAGAACACTAACTGAATTTACTGCAATCAAAATAAAGGATTTTTATGATTACTGTGAATGTCCGTCTGAAATAATTTTTCATGGAGGCGGAACAAAAAACTCCTTTTTAATGAAAGCGATCAGTAAAAAATTGGATTCTAATGTTAGAACAACAGACTCTGAAATTAATTCAAAGTTTGTTGAAGCTACAGCTTTTGCATATTTGGCGTATTTAAAAAGAGGTGAGATTTACTTTTCTAAATCGTAAAAGATTCGCCACATCCGCAAGTAGTTTTTGCATTTGGATTTTTAATGACAAATTTTGAGCCTGATAAGTCTTCAATAAAATCTAGTGTGGAGCCATAAAGATAGGGATACGACATTGAATCAAGCAGTACCGAGAAATTATCAAAATCAATAATATCGTCATCAAATGCGGTTTCAGAATCAAATTTAAATCCATATTGAAAACCTGAGCAGCCTCCTCCAGTCACGTATACTCTAAATTTTGTTCCAAGCTCTTCATTGGCACTCATAACATTTGCAATCCTAGACATTGCACTATCTGTAAGAGTTAATGATTGAGATAAGATATCAGACATATTATGAAATCCTTTTAACTTTAATTCTTACTTTTGAAGATTTATTAATCATCCAAAAGCCGCCCATATTCGCTTCCTCAATACGAACCTCACTTTTAACTTTAAAGCTTCCTAATTTAGATGAAACTACTGATTGAGTTTCCCATAATTGGTTATTTGTTAGTTTGAAACGAGTTTTACCTCCAAAAGTTTTTGATATGGAGTTGATAGCTGAAGAAAGTGAATTTTTTGGACTTTTTTCATTAGATTGACTCATTTGTCTTCTGGAAAAACCAAAGCTAGATCTAGAATTAGCAGTAGCTTCAGTTTTTTCTTCAGAGGTGGAGGCTTCTGTCACATCTATTTCATTAGATGATTTAGATACTCCTGTAACTAAATAGTCATAACATGCTAATCTTTTAATATCTGATTCAATTGATGCACAATCTTCTATCTCAACTGCTGAGAAGGTATTGAGACTTGAAATCAATATTGTAAATAAAAAATATTTTTTCATATCAGAACATTATAATTTTAATATCAGTATAAAATATAGTTATGCTTAAAATAATTTTTTTCAAGCAATCCATTTAATAAAGAGAATTAATGCAAAAATCTATAATAATTTATTCATCTGTCGATGGTCACACTAAAGAAATTTGTGAAAAAATTGCAGGTTATATGATTGGAGATTCGGATATTTTTTCAGTTGATGATAATCCAGAAATACAAAACTATGAAAAAATTATCATTGGTGCGAGCATACGATATGGTAAATATAGGACGAAGTTATTTGATTTTATTGAATCTAATATTGAAGTAATTAGTGAAAAAGAAAATGCTTTTTTTTCAGTTAACGTTGTTGCCAGAAAAGCTGAAAAAAATACACCTAATACAAACCCTTATGTGCAAAAGTTCTTAAATTCTACAACCTGGATTCCAAACAAAGTTGAAGTTTTTGCTGGTAAAATTGATTACCCAAAATATAAATTTCTTGATAAATACGCAATTAAATTTATTATGTGGATCACTAAAGGTCCTACTGATACTTCAAAGAGATATGAATTTACAGATTGGGATAAAGTTAAAAACTTCGCTAAAAATATCTAGATGACAAATAAAATTAAAAACTCAATAAAGCTTTTCAAAGAAGCTAAGTTGCATATGCCTGGTGGAGTAAATTCTCCTGTAAGGGCTTTTAAAAATATTGGTGGCAATCCTATATTTTTTAAAAAAGCAAAAGGAGCATATGTTTTTGATGCCGATGATAACAAATACATAGATTATATTGGTTCATGGGGCCCTATGATTTTAGGTCATTCTAATAAACAAATAATTAATTCTATAACTAAGCAGCTTCAATTAGGAACAAGTTATGGTGCTCCAACAAGCCTCGAATCAAAAACAGCAGAACTTATTAAAGATTGTGTTCCGTCTATCCAAAAAATAAGAATGGTTAATTCTGGAACCGAGGCAACTATGAGCGCTATTAGATTAGCAAGAGGCTTCACGGGTAGAAACAAAATTATTAAGTTTGATGGTTGTTATCATGGTCATGTCGACTCACTTCTTATTAAAGCAGGCTCCGGCGTCTCTACATTTGGATTACCAGATTCTCCAGGAATTCCAAAACAACTAGCTAAGCAAACTATAAGTTGTGAATTCAATAATAAGGAAGATTTCCTAGATGCATTTGAAAAAGTAAAAGATGATCTGGCTGCAGTAATAATAGAACCAATTGCTGGCAATATGGGTTTTATACCCAGTGACAAATCTTTTTTAAAATTGTTGAGAAAAAAAACTAATGAAAATAATTCTTTGCTAATTTTTGATGAGGTTATGACCGGGTTTAGGGTTTCTCTTGGTGGTGCTCAAGAAATCTATGGTATTAAGCCTGATATAACCACGCTTGGAAAAGTTATTGGGGGTGGGCTTCCAGTTGGTGCATTTGGAGGCAGGGAAGACATTATGGATTGTCTTGCCCCAAATGGTCCTGTTTATCAGGCAGGTACATTGTCAGGAAATCCTCTTGCAATGGCAGCAGGATATTCTTTAATTAAACTCCTTGTTAAAAATGATCCATATAAATCACTAGAAAATAAAGCAAGCAACCTACTAAAAGGTATGAATGAATTGTTCAAAGTTAATAAAATTCCATTCTCAACAAATCAAATTGGAGGAATGTTTGGATTCTTCTTCTCCAAAAAGTTACCTAAAAACCTTAATGACGTTATTGATACAAATGATAATTACTTTAAAAGTTTTCTCAACTCAGTAATTCAAAATGGTATATATTTTGCCCCTTCAAAATTTGAAGCAGGTTTTATATCAACAAAACACACTAATAAAGAAATTAATAATACAATTAAGATAGTTAGAAAAATATTAAAAGAAGGAATATAAGAATGAAATATGATATCAGCGCTTTAGGTAATGCTTTAGTAGATACACAATATATGGTGGATCACTCTTTTTTAAATGAAATTGGTTTAGAGGCGGATTCTATGACTCTTGCATCTGCAGAAGAGCACGCTCCAATAATAAAAAAACTGGAAGAAATGGGTGTTAATTCTGTTTCAGACTGTGGGGGATCAGCAACTAATTCGCTCGTTGCGGCAGCAAACTATGGATCAAGCTGTCATCATGTTTGCAGAGTGGCTGATGACGTCGATGGAAAAAAATATCTCGACAGTCTTCAAATAGCTGGAGTTAAGCATATTGGAGTAAGCAAAGAAGAATCTGATATGCCTACTGGAAAATGTTTAATATTTGTAACACCTGATGCTAAAAGAACCATGAGCAGTATGTTAGGCATAAGTGCGTTTCTTGGGCCAAAAGATATAGATTATGATGCAGTTCAAAATTCAAAAATATTTTATATCGAGGGTTATATGGTAACTAGTGATGAAAACTTTAATGCTGTTACTTCTGTTCTTAAAAATATTGATAATGAAAAAACATTAAAGGCATTATCATTATCTGATGCAGGTATTGTTCATGGCTTTAGAGATAAGTTTAAAGAAATAGAATCTTATGGTATTGACATGGTATTTTGTAATGATGATGAAGCTATTGCGTTTGCTGGAACCGAAAGCCTTGAAGAAGCAATAGAATTTTATAAAAATCAAAAATACATGATCGCTATTACAAAAGGTTCTGAAGGAAGTGTTGTAATCAAAGATGGTGATGAAATTTTTTCACCTGCAATCAAAATTGATCCTTTGGATACTAATGGAGCCGGTGATATGTTTGCTGGTTCATTTATGCATGCATACCTAAATGGGAATGATATTGAAGCATGTGCAGAGTTCAGTAATTATGCTTCGTCCAAAGTGGTTCAAACATTTGGGCCAAGGCTGACCCCTAAAGGTTATGAAGAAGTTTCAAATAAATTAAGAAAAAGCTAGCTTATTTCCTTAGTATCTGATATTTTCTCCACCCTAAAAAACTTGTGAGAACACATGCCTGCTAAAAAAGCTATAAAAAAGAAAATAACAAAAACAAAGAAGCCTATTTTAAAAAAAACTTCACTAAAGAAGGCTCCAGCTAAGAAAAAAACTCAAGTAAAAAAAGTTGTTAAAAAGAAAGTCGTTGCAAAAATTGCTAACGATAAATCAAAGATCGCTCCTTATAAGCCAAAGAAAAATGAAAAATATATGAGTGCTGCTATGAAAAAGCACTTTATTGCTGTGCTTCTTTTATGGAAAGAACACCTTAAGGAAGAAATGCAAAAAACTTTTGCTCATTTAAAAACAAAGGGTGAAACATATGCCGATCCGATTGACAGAGCTTCCCAAGAAGAAGAATTTGCTTTTGAATTAAGAACAAGAGACAGAGAAAGAAAGTTAATTAACAAAATAGCTATTTCAATAGAGAAAATTAAACAAGATGATTATGGCTGGTGTGATTCATGCGGCGATGAAATTGGTATCAAAAGATTAGAGGCGAGACCAACAGCAACCCATTGTATTGATTGTAAGACATTAGATGAAATTAAAGAGAAACAATTAAATGGGTAATATTTCTTGAACATATAATAATTTGATAGACAATAAAAAAATAAGCAAATTTGCAATATCAATTGTAGAAGACCTCCAAAAAAATAACTTTCAAGCATATTTAGTAGGCGGATGCGTTAGAGATCTGTTGTGCGGCATTACTCCAAAAGATTTTGATATTGCTACAAATGCAACGCCAAACGAAATAAGAAATACTTTTAAAGCGTCAAGGATAATTGGAAGAAGATTTAAATTAGTTCATATTTTTAATAGATCAGAGTTGATTGAGGTTGCCACTTTTAGATCTGGAGATGATGAGGCAAATGAAGGAAATTTAGTTACTGATCAGTCTGGAAAGATTTTGCGAGATAATATCTGGGGTACATTGGAACAAGATACTTTTAGAAGAGATTTTACTATTAATGCGCTTTACTATTGTCCTACTTCAGGAAAAATTGAAGATCATAATTCTGGCATTGCCCATATAAAAAATAAAAAAATTGTATCTATAGGAGATCCAATGAAACGATTTTCTGAGGATCCTGTTAGAAGCCTTAGAGCAATTAGATTTAGCAATAAACTAAGTTTTAAAATAGATAGAGACGTCAAAAGCGCAATATATAAAAAAGGTTATCTGTTAGACAATATATCTAATGCCAGAATGTTTGATGAGTTTTGTAAGATTTTTCTTAGTGGTATAGCTGAAAAAAACTTTAATAAACTAGTGTCTTTTAATTTAAATAAATATTTGATTTTAACTAGTCCAAGCAACTCTCATTTTTCACAAAATTTAATAAAAGAAGCACTAAAAAATACTGACAAAAGAGTTAAGAATGATCAATCTGTAACACCTGGATTCTTAATTGCCGCTATGCTCTGGCCTGAGCTTCTAAAGAAATCTAGAGGTGATAAAGAAATAAACTTAAGAAAATTCTTTAGATCCATGGATCAAATTCTTAGGAATCAACAAAAAATTACTGCAATTCCTAGAAAATTTCATAGCTACATAAAAGATATTTGGGTTCTTCAACTTAAACTACATAGCAGAATTGGAAAACAGCCTTATAAAACTTTCAAACATCCTAGGTTTAGAGCTGCTTATGATTTTCTTCTTATTCGAGAGAGAGCTTCTAACTGTCAAAGTAATTTGGGTGATTGGTGGACAAAGTTTCAAAAAAACAATTCTGCTTCTCAGAAACAGCAAATATTAGATCTTAATGAAGTTAGTGAAGAAAATTCTTTTAAAAAATTTGGTTTCCAGGAAGAGTTAATATAATCTATAAGTAAGAATAGTAGATTATGAAACCAGCTTTAAACGAAGTACCACTACCGAAATATATTGCCATTGAGGGTCCCATAGGTGTTGGTAAAACAACCCTTGCAAATAAAGTAGCAAAAACGTTCAATTATGATGCTTTTTTAGAGCAGCCAGCGGAAAATCCATTCTTAAAAAATTTTTATAGAAACCCTGAACAATCTGCCCTTGCTACTCAGTTATTTTTTCTCTTTCAAAGGATGCAACAAATACAAGATCTAAAACAGAGAAGTCTTTTTGAGAACGTTCGTGTCGCAGATTTTTTGATTGAGAAAGATAGATTGTTTGCGGAAGTTACTCTTTCAAACGAAGAATTAGGTCTATACAACAAAGTTTATGAACATATAACACTAGATGCTCCTTCACCAGATTTAGTTATATACCTTCAAGCGCCAATAGAAATTTTAAAAGAAAGAATAACTAAACGAGGAAATATTAATGAACAATATCTAACGTTAGATTACCTTGAGAAACTAAATGATGCATATTCTAGATTCTTTTTAGATTATAAATCAGCACCACTTTTAATAATTAATGCTGCTGACATTGACCTCGAATCCAATGAATCAGATTATGAGAATCTTGTAACAATGATTATGTCTAATCCTAAAGGCATTAATTTTGTAAATCCACAGCCTTCAATTATTTAAATTAAATAAAAACAAGAGTGATAAAACCTAAATCAGAAAATCCGCATATAAAAGATTTTGAGGAATATAAGGCTTTATATAAAAAATCAATCGAAAATCCTGATGTTTTTTTTAAGGATCTTGCCCAAGAAAATATTTCATGGATTAAAGGCTTTGATACCACCCATAGTGGAGAATTCTCAAATGCTAAATGGTTTGAAGGAGGTAAAACAAATATAAGTTTGAACTGTATTGATCGTCACTTGCCTCATTCAGCAAATAAAGTTGCTCTTATTTGGGAAGGTGATAATTCTGAAGAAACTAAACAATTTACATTTGCAGAATTATTTGAAGAAGTATGTAAATTTGCAAATGTTCTTAAATCCCTCGAAATAAAAAAAGGCTCAAAAGTTTGTATCTATATGCCAATGATTCCTGAAGCAGCTTTTGCAATGTTAGCTTGCACAAGAATTGGTGCAATTCATTCAGTTGTTTTTGGGGGTTTTTCACCTGAGTCTTTAAAAGATCGTATCTTAGATGCTAATTGTGAACTAGTAATTACTGCTGATGAAGGAATTAGAGGAGGTAAAAAAATACCTCTTAAGGCTAATGTTGATGAAGCTTTAAAAAAATGTCCTGATGTAAACAAAACTTTAGTTATAAAAAGAACAAATGGTGTAATTAAATGGAATGAAGCTAGAGATGTTTGGTACGAGGAAATTAGAGATAAGGTTTCAAATATTTGTGAACCTGAGCCTATGGATTCCGAGGATCCACTATTTATATTGTATACATCAGGATCAACCGGAAAACCAAAAGGCGTCCTTCATACCACTGCTGGATATCTGCTTGGAGCTCATATAAGTTTCAAATATTTATTTGGTATTAAAGAGACAGATATATATTGGTGTACCGCAGACATTGGTTGGATAACTGGTCATACTTATATTCTTTATGGTCCACTTTCAAATGGAACTACAACAGTTATGTTTGAAGGTATTCCTACATATCCAAGCTCCTCAAGATGTTGGGAAATATGCGACAAATATAATGTGAGCGTATTCTATACTGCTCCAACAGCAATAAGAGCCTTAATGGCTCAAGGCAACGAACCAGTTTTAAAAACTAGCCGAAAAAGTTTAAGAGTCTTAGGAACGGTTGGAGAACCTATTAATCCAGAAGCATGGCAATGGTACTTTGACATAGTTGGGAATTCTGCATGCGATGTCATAGATACATGGTGGCAAACAGAAACTGGTTCTGTTCTAATTTCTCCAATCGCTGGTATAACTCCATCAAAACCAGGATCAGCAACTCTTCCTTTCTTTGGGGTACAGCCTGCATTATTTGATGAAGAAGGAAAAAAACTAAATGGAAATAATGCTGGAAATTTAGTCATAGAAAAATCTTGGCCTAGTCAAATTAGAACTGTTTATGGCGATCATCAAAGAATGATATCTACATATTTTGAGACATATCAAAACATTTATTTTACTGGAGATGGTGCTAAAAGAGATGAAGATGGTTATTACTGGATAACTGGTCGTGTCGATGATGTTTTGAATGTTTCAGGGCACAGACTTGGTACAGCAGAGATTGAAAGTGCTCTTGTCCTTCATAATAAAGTTGCTGAAGCTGCGGTTGTGGGAATAGAACATCCTATAAAAGGACAAGGAATATATGCATTCGTTACATTAATGACAGGAGAAGTTTTTAGTGAAGATCTTAGAAAGGAATTGATAAAATTTGTTTCAAGTGAAATAGGCCCTATTGCAAAGCCAGATTTATTACAGAATGCCCCTGCTCTACCAAAAACAAGATCCGGTAAAATTATGAGAAGAATCTTACGAAAGATAGCTGAAGGAGACTTTAAAAATCTTGGCGATACAACAACTCTCGCAGATCCATTGGTTGTAGATGATTTAGTTAATAATAAACAAAGCTTATGAAAAATGTTTTTTTAATTTTAAGTATATTTGTGTTGGTTGGTTGCAAGGTAACGCCAAAAGATGGTTCATATGAAAAGATAATAGCTAATGACCCAATTGTAGGAAGAGCGTCTATAACTTGTCTTCAAAAACCAATGCATCATCAACCAGTGCCTGTGAGGCTAGATAAAATAGATCGTCAAACTCAAGAAGTTACTGATCAGTATGATTGTATGGAATCAGAGTTAAAAAAAGTTGCAATTGAGAGGGCTGAAAAAAGCAATAGTATGAAAGTTGATTTAAAAGAAAGGGATAATAATGAGATCAATCTTATTAAATCTAATACGTCAGATGAATTTGATCTTGATAAGTTAGAAAAGCTTATTAAAAAGAAAGGTCAAGATAAGGAGTAGATTTCATTCTCAAAAACAACAACTCTATCCTCTATTAATTTTTCAAGGTGAGCTAAAAGACTCATTTTAGCAATAGGAAACAAAACTTCATTAACATCTGAATATACATGTTTTAATAAATCATCTATCTTTTGACTTCCATGATTTTTTATATTTCTTAGTACTTTGGCTTCTCTTGCTAGTCTGTGCCTAGTTATTGAATCAATAGTTTTGTTTGGGTTATCCATAAAATTACCGTGGCCAGGTGCAAAGCAATCTATATCATATTGTTTAAGTAATTGAAGTGAATTTAAATAGTCTCGCATGTTGCCATCAGGTGGAGCAATAACGACCGTAGATCCATCCATTATGTGGTCTCCAGTTAACAAACATTTTTGCTTCTTTAAATAAAAACATAAATGATTGCTAGCATGTCCTGGTGTATGAATGACTTCGATCGAATATTCTTGAGATTCAATAATATCTCCATGATTTAAAATTTTGTGAGGTTTAAAAGTTTCATCTTCCCAATCAGATTTTCCATCTACAAGTCTGCCATACATAGGTATCTCTAGTTCTTTTGATAAAGGCAGTGCTGCTGGTGAATGATCAGTGTGTGTATGTGTAACCAAAATTTGTTTAATTCTTCCATTGCCATGATTGATGATATTTTCAATATGCTCAGGAATATTAGGTCCAGGATCTACAACTGTAATTTCATCCTTTCCAATTAAATACGTATTTGTTCCTTTTCCAGTAAAAACTCCACCGTTTGGAGCTGTTATTTTTTTTAATAAACTAGCCATTAGCGATCATCATATCCTTCATCTCCTGGGAGAAGCCCAACCCAATTACCATTTTCTTTAAAAAATTTTGGTAGTATCGATGGTATATCTTCTTTTTTTAACTTTATTTGATGGTCAAGCATATCCTTTGCATTAAAAAATTCTAAACAAGATTCTAGGTTTTTAATCGTTGGCATAATCATTGGCATTTCTCCAGCGAAAGCTTTTTCTAAAGCTATTTTAGGATTAATCCACAAGCTATGTGTTAGTTCTTCTCCATCATGACTTTCAGTCTGATTCTTTGGAAGATATGCTATAAAAAATCTTGTATCGAATCTTTTTGCTTCTATATTAGGTGTTATCCAATGTGATAGTGGAGTAATGTTATTAGTTGTTAAAATTAACTCTTCTTTTTTACAAATGTCAGATAAATTTATTTCATTATTGATTAATTTTTTCCTGTAGATATCATATTTTTTTTTGTCGTCTCCATTAAGATTTAGATACTCTCCTGATTTCTTTCTTGCCATTAATATGCCAACCTCCTCAAAGCACTCCCTTATACAAGCAATCCAATAACTCAAAGCTCCATCTTTTATACCAAGTTTGTCTGAAGCTGAAATATCATCTAGACGATCACAATAATTATCATAATCACTAGAATGATCATGATCATCAATTTTTCCTCCTGGGAATACATAAAGATTGCCAAAGGGAGGTCTTTTAGATCTCTTGACCATCAAAACTTCCATTCCTTGTTTAGAATCCCTAAGAACCAAAACAGTAGCAGCTGGTATTAAAATATTATTCATAAATCTTCTTGATATAGCTTAGAATACTTCCTATGACGATTACTGACAATCTTAAAAATGATATATCAAATGCTCCCACTTGGTTCAAAGAATCAATTAATATTAAGCCCTCTGAACAATCTATAAATGATAAAGATGGAAAAATATCCTATTCAAAATGGGTTTCTAAAAATAACTCAACTAATCTTCTAATTTTCATTCATGGTACTGGCGCACATAAAAAATGGTGGGATCCTATTGCACCGCAATTTTTAAATGAATCAAATGTAATAGCAGTAGATCTTCCTGGTATGGGAGACTCAGATTTCAGAGATACTTATAGCATTACAGACTTTGGAAAGTGTATTTTTTCAATTATTGATAAGGAAAAAATTGAGATGAACATCGAAAATATTTATATAGTGGGTCATTCTCTTGGCGGCCAAGTTGCTGCATATGTTGCATCAGAAAATAAGAATTTAGTTACAAGTTTAATAATGATAGATACTTTTATAAGGCCTCCAGATTACGATCCTTCTCAGCATGAAGGTGGGCCACTAAGGAAGATAAAACATTATCCTGAAAAAATAACTATATTGGAACGCTTTAGACTAATGCCAGAACAAACGTGTCATAACACCTGGTTTCTTCGATATATTGCAGAATATTCTGTAAAAGAAACTCAAGACGGATGGCGATGGAAATTTGATGACTTAATGTTCAATAGTCTTGAAAGACTTTTTGGCTACAAATTTAGCTTCAACTGCCCAACTTTATTTATATATGGTGCTGAAAGTTTATTGATGAGTGGAAATATATTGCCAAATATAAAAAATATGTATTCGGATATTATGGATTTTAAGAAAGTTGATGAAGCTGCGCATCATGTGCCTCTAGATAAACCTTTAGAGATTATTGATATAATCAAAAAACGTTTATTTTAGGTTTTAAATGAATTACTTTTACTTTTTCTTTTTTTTACTTCTTTCAATACTAATTCTGATTAAGCCTTTCACAAGCATCATTGGCAAATGGGTTTTAAATTCAACTAGTTTAAGAAAAACTGGTAGCTTTACTTTTCTTATTGGTTGTTTGTGTATTTATTTTGGTGTTCAAAATGAATTCTGGTATGAAAGAGTGTGGGCAATAACCACTCTTACGTTGGGTATTGTTTTAGCAATAAGAGGTCTTGTAGTTATATTTTTTCTTGATTCTGTAAAGAAATTATTATCTTTATACATGAATAATTATTTCAAAATATCTATCCCCTTCTCAATATTTTTTATCTTTATATCTTTTTTAATAGTATTGTCAGATTATATTGGGCCACAAAAAGACATTAGTGCATGTGAATCTGATCTTGAAATACAATTAGTTTGTGGTTTTAAAAATCCTGAAGATATTGTTATAACTCCAGATGAAGAATATTTGCTAATTTCTGAAATGGGAGGTGTTGGGCCCTATGTAGAAATCGAGCCTGGCTATTTTGCACTTATGAATCTAGCAACAAATGAGAGAATAGTTCCAATAATTTCTATTGAAAAAAATATATGGGGTGATTTAACTTGCAAAAGAGAAAACTCAGATAATTATGGGCCACATGGAATAGATCTAATAAAAAGAAATGATGGAAGATATCAGCTTGGTGTGATTAGTCATTATCCTAATGAAACTGTTGAGATGTTTGAGTTGCTAAAAGAAAATGATGCGTGGAAATTTTATTGGAGGGGTTGTGTCAATGTTCCAGATAATCTGTATTTCAATGATATAAGCCTTAAAAAAGATGGAAGTTTTTATGCTACTCATATGTATGACAGAGAAATAACAATGAATAAATGGCTTATAACTTCTTTGTTAAAAAGTAACTCTGGATATTTAGTGAAATGGGAAAACAACTCTTTTTCTAAAGTGCCTAATTCAGATGGAAGTGGTCCAAATGGAATTGTTTTAGAAGAAGATAAAAATATTATCTATATAAGCTACAACCAAGGAGACAATCTCACAGCTTTTGATCTATCATCAAGCACAAAAATTGGTAGCGCCTTTATTCAATCACCTGATAATCCATTTATTAAGAATGAATCAATATGGATAACTGCATTAAACTTTCAGCCAAATGATGCGGGAGACTGTGTGGATAGAGTTGCATGCTCACTTCCTTTTTCAATTCATGAATTAAATAAGGAATCTTTGGAATCAAAAAATATATACTCTTATAGTAAAACTGTTTTTGGATTGCCTACAGTTGCAGTCCCAATTGATGAAAATATTTATATTGGATCCTTCCATTCAGATAGATTGGGCATAATTAAAAAATAATAATTCTTGTATGAATGAATTTAATTTTGATTCAATTAAAATAAAGGTTCCTAAAAGGGATGAGAATTCACATAAAGGAGATTTTGGGAGATTACTCGTAGTTGGGGGCTCTGAAGGAATGGGCGGAGCTGCAATTCTTTCGTCTGAAGCAGCTCTATATTGTGGAGCTGGTCTTATAAATCTTCAAACGCACAATACAAATATTCAAGCAAGCCTAGAAAGAAACCCTGAAGTGATGTGCTCAGGAATTGGTAGCGATTTATCAATGCAAAAAATTAATACACTTCTTTTTGGTCCAGGGCTTAAAAATGATAAGTGGGCATATAATTCTTTTCAGAATTGCCTTAAAACAGCCAATTTTAAAAATGTAATTTTAGATGCTGGAGTCCTTAATTTTTTTGAGGATTTTTATAAAAAAGAATGTTGTAAATTTGAAAATTTAGTATTAACGCCTCATCCAGGCGAGGCTGGTGAACTTCTTAATATTAGTGCTGAAGAAGTTCAAAAAGATCGAGTTAGTTCTATAAAGAACATTGCAAAAAAATATAATGCACACGTGATACTAAAAGGTAATGGGACTTTGATAGCTTCAAATGATAGAGATGGAATTTTTATTTGTTCTGAAGGAGGTCCTGAGCTTGCATCAGGAGGAACTGGTGATGTGCTAGCAGGTATCTTGTCATCATTGATTGCACAGGGCATGGGAATCCTCGATAGTTGCATTCTTGCTGTTGCAGTTCACTCAAGAGCAGGAAAAATATTTAAACAAGATACAGGTGAAATTGGTTTAAATGCCTCATCTCTAATATCAATATCGAGAGATCTTTTAAATGAATAATTTGATACTTAAAGATGATTCAGCGACAAATATTCTGGGTAAGAATATTGCAAATATATTATTGAAATCTAGTTTTGATGTTATTGAAATCCATCTTAATGGAGATCTGGGAACTGGGAAAACATTTCTTACTAAATCAATCCTAAAAAATTCTGGATGGAGCAGAAATGTAAAAAGCCCAACCTATACTTTATGCGAAGAGTACGAATTTAATAACTTGCTGTTTCTGCATATTGATTTGTATCGAACAAATGAAGCTGAGGACATATTAATTTTTAATTTAGATCGAAAAATAAATGGAAAGAAAATTATAATTATTGAGTGGCCAGAAAAACTAAAAGAACCAAGACCATATGATATGAAAATAAACTTAGAACATCTAGATAAATCTCGAGAAGCAAGTTTTAATATTAAAAATAATATATTTTTGGGATTAGATAAAAATAATGTATAGATTGTCTTTAATAAGCTTTTTATTTATTTCTTTTGTTAATTCAAATGAGCTAACTTTTAATGAAGTAATAGAAAAGGATGACAAGAGTGTTGAAATATCTTTTTTGTTAGAAAAAGTCTCTTTAGTAAAATCATACTCATTAAATAACCCATCTAGATTAGTGCTGGATGTTTACGACACAAAATTAAAAGAGGATATTAATATTTCCTATAACTATCCAATTAAAAAAATAAGATCGATATCAGAGGGAGATACTTCAAGAATAGTTATTGATCTATATGAAAATATTTTTTGGGAAAAGCCAACTCAAGTTCAAACTAAAAATGGAGTAATGCTTACCTTAGTTACAAAAAGAATAAAAAATTTAGAAAATAGCATTAGAGATATTGTTATCGCTATTGATGCTGGCCACGGAGGAAAATATCCTGGAGCAGTGGGTCCAAATAATATACTCGAAAAAGACGTAACTCTTTTAATTGCAAAAGAGCTTGAGCGAACGCTCAGAGATACCTCTGGGTATTATCCAGTAATGATTAGGTCAAATGATGAAACCATTGATTTGAATAGCAGGTACCAAGAAGCCAGAAAAAAAGGTGCGGATGCATTTATCTCAATTCATGCTGACGGTTTTAGGCTTGAATCTGTTAAAGGAGCATCTGTTTTCATATGGTCTGATGAAGCATCTAGCACTGTTGCAAGAAATTTATCTGAAAAACAAAGAAAACGAATACAAGCCGATATTAAAAATTTAAAAGATGATGATTTCAATGAAGATAGAGCTCGAAACAATTATCCAGAAATGTATAAAAATAAAATTGATCAAAGCCAAATCCTAGGTACAAAAATTTTGGAGCAACTTAAAAGAGATCCATATACCAAAATACACAAACAAAATGTTGAATATGCTGATTTTAGAGTTTTAAAGTCTGTTGACATACCTTCTGTACTAGTTGAGTCTGGATTTATCACAAATCCAGAAGATGCCGCAAGATTAAAAGGTAAGGCTGGCAGGAGAATGATTGCTAGATCTATTTTCTTAGGAATTCATAACTACTTTAAGCAAGAACCAATTTCTAATACAACAATAGAGATGAATCCGGATATGGTTCTGTATGAGATTCAAAAAGGAGATGTGCTGTCCGAAATATCAATTAGATTTGGTGTTACAGTTGATTCAATCATTAAATTAAATAATCTTAATGGGCAACCAATTTTTCCTGGTCAAATTCTAAAAATAAATATTTAAGACATGTCATAAGGGTCTATATCAAATGACCATTTAATTTTTTTTGCCTCTGGCCAATTTTCGAACTCATTTATTAAGAATTTTAAAACCCTATTTAAATATGTCTTAGTTGAAGATTGAAGAACTAAATGAAATCTTGAATTTCCTTTGACTTTTGACGGAATTGACGGAAGAGGCCCAATAGCATTCAGTTTGTTTTTACTTTTTAAAATTTGATGAGCTCTATTTAGAAAATTTAGGCAATTGTTTGAATTTGGAGAAGTGCATCTCAATAAACAAATGCTTGAATATGGTGGAAAGTTTTTTAATTTACTGTTTTCTAGGCATTGATCTGCAATCAATTTGTAATTACCCGTTTTAATTTTTTTTAGATTTAAGTCATCAGGATATCTTGTTTGTATGATGACCTTCGCTAAATTGTTATTTCTTCCAGCTCTTCCTGACACCTGAATTAGTTGTTGGGATATTTTTTCTATGGCATTGAGCTCAGGACTAATTAATCCATTGTCAGCATTTAATATTACACACATAGTTACTCTTGGAAAATCATGTCCTTTGGTGAGCATTTGTGTTCCAACTAATATTGCTGCTCTGCTCTCATGAATTTGTGAGTATATCTCTTCTAGTGATCCTTTCCTCTTTGTTGAGTCGTGATCAAATCTTATGATTGGAATGTTTACAAATTTTGATTTTAAAACTTCCTCTATTTTTTCAGTTCCCAATCCATGTGTTTCTATTTTAGATGAATTACATTCAGGACAAGCTTTAGAAACTTTAAAAACAGACTCACATTTATGGCAAATTAATCTATTTTTAGATTTATGAAATACTAAATTTGAATCACATAATTTACAAGATGCCACCCAACCACAGTCTGCGCATTCAGATAATGGTGCAAAACCTCTTCTGTTAATAAAAACTAGAGCTTGTTCACCTTTGCTGATTGTTTTTTCTATTGCTGTCATACTCTCTTCAGCGATACCTTCAATTAATTCTGAATTATTAATATCCAAAGCAATTAATTTAGGCGGGCTTTTGCCGTCAGTCCTTTTTAGAATTTCAAATTTTTTAAATTTTTTTTCAGAAACTAATTTTAAGGTTTGAAGTGATGGTGTTGCAGAGCCAAGAATCAATGGAATATTTTCGATTTGTGATCTTTTGATAGCCATATCTCTAGCTGAAAATTTAAAGCCTTCCGATTGACGATATGACTGATCATGTTCTTCATCAACAATAATTAATCCCAATTCATCTAAAGGCATCATGATAGATGACCTTGTGCCAATAACAATTTTAATTACGCCAAATTTTGATTTTAACCAAGTCTCAAATCTTTTTTTAGGTGTTAAATTGGAATGGAACACCCCTATTTCACCATTAAACCTATTTTTAAAACGATTGATTAGCTGAGGTGTTAAATTAATTTCTGGAACGAGAATTAAGACTGATTTATCTTTCTTAATGTAATTTTCAGTTAAGCGCAAATAAACCTCTGTTTTACCAGATCCAGTAACTCCATATAATAAAGAGGGATCAAATCCCTTAATTTTTGAAATGTTATTGATTGCTTTTTTTTGCTCATCGTTTAATTCAAAAGACTTATCTGCTTCATTAATTGAATAATTTATTTTAGTTTTTATACGAGTAATTTTTTTTGAAGCATCTTTCCTTAGGATAGTTGGAATAAATGAGAAAAATACTTCTCCAATTGGATGATGATAATATTCTGATGCCCACAGCACAGAATCAAAAGTGGATTTATCAAAACATTTATGTTCATCAATTGGTATTGCATCTTTAATGGTATTTTTCTTGATCTGTGGATTAATTTTTTTTAGCTTTCTTATAACAATACCTAAGACTTTTTTTGTCCCGAAGCTAACTTGCACTCTGGTACCAACTGGAATTTTTGTATTTGATTTATAAGTAAAGCACTTTCTCAGAGGAACATTTACAGCAATATCATAGTAAAAAATATTCATTTTTTAATTGTAATGGGTTTTATTTTTGATATAGTTCTCATCCTAAATTAATTTTATTATGAAAAAAGATATACATCCTGAATACCGTGAAGTTCTGTTCCACGATACAAGTGTGGATGAATATTTTATTATTAATTCAACACTGAACACTTCTCAAACTAAAGAGCATGATGGAAAAACTTATCCATACTATCAGGTTGAAATTTCATCTTCTTCTCATCCTTTCTACACAGGCAAACAAAAAATTATCGACTCTGGCGGTAGAGTACAAAAATTTGAAGAAAGATTCGGTAAAAAATAACACTTCTAGTTAATACCAGAACTTCCAAATCCTTTCTCTCCTCTTTTAGTCATCTCAAAATCATCTACAGTCTCAAAATTAACTTGAGCAACAGGGACTATAATCATTTGGGCAATCCTATCTCCTGGTTTTATTACAAAATCTTCATCAGACCTATTCCAGGCAGGAACCATTAATTCTCCCTGATAATCAGAATCTATTAAGCCAACTAAATTACCCAGGACAATTCCGTGCCTAGACCCAAGGCCAGATCTAGGAACTACTAAAGCAGCCAAACCAGGATCCTCTAGATACATTGCAAACCCAATTGGGATCATCTCAGTACAATTAGATTTTAATGTTAATTCGCTATCTATACAGGCTCTTAAATCCATACCAGCAGAGCCATCTGTTTTATATTCTGGAAGAGGTATTGACTCATTTATAAGTGGATTTAGTATTTTAATTTTGATATTTTTCAATTTTTATTTCCTTTGGTTTGGTTAATGATTTTAACTCACAAGATCCAAATGAAGTATCTTTCCATGTATTTTCAGAAGTAATTTTTGCTAAATTGCATGTTGCAAATTTATGAATAAATTTATTTGTAAGTTTTTCAATAAGCATATGTAGAGTTGGATTATGACCAACTATCAAAACACTTAAATCTTTTTCATCAAGATTTTTTATCATTTCAATAATTTTATAAGGTTCGCCATAATATAGACCATCTGTATATATTACTTTTTCAATTGAAAAATCAAGGTCCTTTGAGATCAAATCAAATGTATCTTTTGTTCTCCTGGCGTTACTGCAAATAACATTAGATACTCTAATTTTGTTGGCTAATATAAATTTGCCTAATTTGACTGCATCATTTATTCCTCTTTTAGACAAAGGCCTATCAAAATCACTTAGGTTGGTGTTGTCCCAGGATGATTTAGCATGCCTTAGGATATAAATTTGTTTCATATAAATTGATTATAGTATTGATAAGTATGCTTCTGTTCTATAAAATCGCGTTTCTATGAGTAAAAAGTGTCAAGTAACAGGAAAAATACCTCAGTCTGGGAATAATGTTTCTCACGCTAACAATAGAACAAAAAGAAAATTTTTTCCCAATCTGCATACCCACAAGTTTTGGGTAGAATCTGAGAACAGATTTGTTAATCTAAAGGTGTCAGCAAAAGGTATGCGTATCATTGACAAAAAAGGCATCAGTCAAGTTCTCAGAGAAATAAGAGCTCGCGGCGAAAAAGTTTAAATAACAATAATTATTTGTACCCTACTTCTTGTGCAAGAAACACTGCTTCTTTTTGAAGTGAGCCCAATTTACCAACATTGATATTATCTTCAATAAATTCACCCCAATCTTTAATTGAAGCATGCACCATGGCTCCATCTAGAACTGGATACTCTTTATTTGCAGATGCATAAAAATCTTGAGCCTTTTCGGATGACAAGTACTCTAAAAGTAAAGTTGCAGCTTGTTTGTTTTTAGAAGTTTTAACTATTCCAGCTCCAGAAATATTTACATGAACCCCTCTATCACTTTGATTTGCCCAAAAAAGAGTCAAATTATCATATTGAGGGTCATCCAATAATCTAGCTAAGTAGTACGTATTTACAATTGTTAGGCCACACTGTCCACTCGATACAGCTTTTAAAGCATTTGTATCGTTGGAGAATACTTCAGTAGCAAGATTTGATATCCATCCTGTAACTACTTCTTTTGCTTTTTCAAAACCATAAGCATCTATCATGCTTGCCATCAGGGATCTGTTATAAACTTTCTTTGATGTTCTTAAGCATAATTTGCCTTTCCATTTTGGGTCAGCTAAATCCTCATATGTTGAAAAATCATTATCATTAAATTGATCATTAGAATAAACAATTGTTCTTGCTCTCTTTGATAAACCAAACCACTTGTTTTCTGGGTCTCGTAAATATGATGGAATATTTTCTTCTAATATCTTTGAATTAGTGCTGCTAAAGATATCTCTCTCAGCTGCTTGCCATAAGACTCCCGCATCTACAGTCATAAAAATATCAGCAGGAGAATTATCACCCTCCACATCAATTCTTTCCATTAATTCTTGTGCATTTCCAGATAAAAAATTCACCTTAATTCCAGTTTCTAAGCTAAATTTTTCAACAATTGGTTCAATTAGCTGTGGTTGTCTGGATGTGTAGATTGTCAGTTCATCTGCAGGTTCATATGCGCATGAAACCAAGATAAATAAAGATGCACAAATAGATATTTTTTTCATTTCTAACCTCGCTTGAAATAAGATCTAATATTGGTGTGCATATGAATTATAACTTATTCTTACCAGAGGCATGATTTATAAAGAAAGTTTTTAAGAAATTAATCTTATTAACACCCGAGAGTCCATAATTTCTCAATAGTTTTATTGCTAGATTTTTAGATCTAAAGATTTCAACAAAGAAATCCATTGATCTAAGCATTAAAAGATTCATTTGTTTTCTTCTAATTTCATACCGCTTTAAAACTAAATCTTTATTCATTCTCATTCTGCTTTTATATCCCTCAATAACCTCTTCACAAAATGCATCTGCATCTGCAAAACCTAAATTTATTCCTTGTCCTGCTAAGGGATGAATAGAGTGAGCTGCATCACCAATTAAAACTGTTGATCCAGATATATAATTTTCAAAATAATGATTTTTAAGGCCAAAGCTTAAAAATGAGGAACAAGCATTAATTTTCATTTTTAATTTATTTTCAAAATAAGCAAGATTTTCTTCTGCATATTCTTCAATAGATATCCCATTTTCAATATTTTTATTTTCAATTGACCAAACAATCGTATGAGTTGATTCATGATTACTTAAAGGACATGGCATTACTGCAAAAATGCCCCTATCAGAAAAAACTTGATAAGCTTCCTTGTCATTATCTTTTTCTATATTTGCAGTAAATGTTATTGCGGTTTGACCATAATCAGCACTTTTAAGATTGAAAGATGATAACTTGGCAACATTTGAATTTCTTCCATCACATCCAGCAACAAATACTGAAGAATGTTTTGTTTTATCTTTAAGTGTAACTTCACAAAAATAGTCGTTAATGTCTTCATTAATTTGAATCAATTCATTTTCAAAAATAGTTCTTGAAACTTCTTTTTCTTGAAGTGCATTGAGCAAATCATTGAAGAAAACTACATAAGATAAATTCTCTTCATGTATCTCATTTGAATTAAAATCTATTGCTCCTGTGCCCTCTCCATCAATTACTCTAATGTACTTAATTTCTGCAATAGGAACCTCTATACCAATTTCATCAAGTAGTTTTTTAGAATAAGGGTTAAGGGTTAGAGTTCTGACTTTCTCTGATTGATGTTTAGAATTCTTATTTTTTTCTACTACTTTAGTATCAATGCCATTTGCATGAAGGCGAGCAGAAATATAATTTCCAATAATACCGCCACCAGATATGGTTACAACAGTACTCAAGATTTATGACATTAATGATTCTATTTCATGAGGATCAGATGGCACCTTCTTTGTCAGGTTCTCATTGCCATCTTTAGTCACGAGAATATCATCTTCTATTCGAACACCGATACCCTTCCATTTATTATCGACATCCATTGAATTGCTAATATATATACCTGGTTCGATTGTCGTAATCATACCTGGTTTGAATTTAATAAAATCATCACCTTCCATGTAATCACCAACATCATGAACATCTAAGCCCAACCAATGACCTATTTTATGCATGTAAAAATCTTTATATGCTCCTTCTTTATGGAGCTCATCTGGATCACCATCTAAAATTCCTATTTCTACCAATCCTTCTGTAATAACTTTTTCGGAAATTTCTTGAGGCATCATAATGCTATTTCCTACTTTGACAGAATCTATTGCAGCATTCATTGCCCTTAAAACGATCTCGTAAACTTTTAACTGCTCATCTGAGAATTTGCCACATACTGGAAAAGTCCTTGTTATATCGGCTGCATACATTTTATATTCACAACCAGCATCAACTAAAAGCAATTCGTTACTTTTAAGATCCTTATCATTTTCAACATAATGCAATACACATGCATTCTCTCCTCCTGCAACTATAGGAGTGTACGCTGGATACCTACCTCCTCTTTTTGAAAATTCATGAATATATAGACTCTCAATATATTGCTCATTGTCACCTTCCTTAACAGCTTTCATTGCTTCGATGTGAGCATCTGCAGAAATCTCACAAGCTTTTTTAATTAGATCAATTTCATGATCATCTTTTATTAAACGAACATTGCCGATCAATGATGAAGCATCAGTAATATTTATAGACTTACTGTGTCTATCTTTAGAAGAGGCTGCGGTAGTCCAATCAATAACTTTTTGATCAAAACCTTGTTTCTTGCCAATTGAATACAGAACTTGTTCAGACCCCTGTAAAATATCTGGCATCATAGAATCAATTTGACTATTGTCGTATGCCTTATCAAACATGAAATTATCTACAGCTCCAATTGGACCAGCTCTATGACCATCCCATATTTCTTTAAGTTTGTCTTTAGGCGGTACAAATATTATTGAGCTTAAACCCATGTCATTATTTATAATTGCAATTAATGAAGAAGGTTCACAAAATCCAGAAAAATAGAAAAAACTGCTTTCTTGCCTAAAAGCATGGGCAGAATCAGCATTTCTGTATTGGAGATCAGCTCCAGGAAGCAATAAAACAGAATTATTTGGTAGTATTTCTTCTAGATTATCTCTTCTTTTTTTATATATAGTGTTATCCATCTGCTTATTCTACTCTTTTATTAAACAAACTTTCCAATTCATTAAAGTAGAATTAAACTATTAAAATGTCTAAAGATTCTGAATTAACTTCAAAAGACCTAGAAGATAGAATAAATAATCTTATAAAAAGATTTGAAGAACAAAAAGGCATCATCGACGCTTATGTAAAAAGAGAAAGGGGTTGGAAAAAAGACAAGGTGCTTCACAAAAAAGAAATTTCAAAGCTTGAAAAAGATTTGAGGAAGGCGCGTAGTGAGTAATACTGAGACGATCTCACTAAGAATTTTTGGAAGAGATCTTACAATAGCGTGTCCTCCAAAAGAAAAGAATAACCTAATAAAGGCGGCAGAATTATTGAATGCTGAATTAGATGGTATTAGCGATAAAAATAATGCTCTAATTATTGCTGGTCTCACTTTGGCGAATAAATTACTAATAGATGAAACTAGCTCAAATAGTTCTGGAGATATCAACATCTCTAAGCTAATTACAAAAATAGATAAAGCATTAAAAAAATAATCTTTAACTTGCCTTCCAACTAAACTATACTTTAATTACATTCTGGTTCATTTGCTTATGTGCTAATAAATTTGAACCGATACTATTAATTAGGTGATTTTCCACTGTCTTTGTTGAGCAATACCTATAAGGGAAGCCTGATCTGACAAGATATTCACCACCTGAACTTTCGGTTCAGGTATAGCACATAGCGGTGATCTGGTTTGTCAGCCTCTGCAAAATTTATGGTGAAAAATATTATTAGAAAATCACTTCTCGAGCAGGGGCAACTTTTATCAAATGATTACATCATTAGAAATGATCCAAAAATACAGAATACTGCTTTAAATAAAATTGACATAGCCTCTTCTACAAACAACCTTTTATATTTCCCATATAAAAAAGAAATAAATATAAATCTTTTAGCTAATGAAATAAAAATTAATTCAAATAATATTTATATGCCAAGAATTTTTTCAAATAAAAAAATGAAATTTAATTTACTTTCCGAAAGCAGTATTTTTAAAGTAAATAAATATGGTATTAAAGAAATTGAAAATACTGAATATTTAGAACCTAGTTCATTTGATACTATGTTCATTCCATTTGTTGGAGTTGATAAAAATGGTTGCAGGCTTGGATACGGCGGAGGTTATTTTGATAGAGCACTTGAGGGTGTAGACTTATTAGACAAAAGGCCTCTCATTGTTGGTATGGGTTTTGATTATCAGTTAGTCAATAAGGAATTTGGAATGACTCATGATATCAAATACGATATTGTAATAACTGAAACTCGTGTACTTTCATTCATCTGATATATAAAATACTTTACCTGAAAGTACTTATGAACAAATCACTTAAATATTTATTCCTTTTATTTTTGCCATCTGCATATAGTCAATCTATAGAAATCGATGCTAATTTAAATGAAGCACAATGGGAAAATGCCATTGTTATAAATGAGTATTATGAAACTGTTCCATTCACATTATTACCTTCTCAGGTGAAAACAGAAACAAGAATCTTTTCGAATGAAAATGGAATATACATCGGATTTACTAATTTTCAAGATAACGAGTCAATGCTCTCAAATAAATCTATGAGAGATGAAGTTCCAAATAATGTTGAACAAAATGGGGTTGCAATTGATTTTGATGGAGATGGGCTTAAGGCTTACATGTTCTTTGTTACTCTCGCTAATATTCAAGGGGATGGTATTAGGCCACTAGGCGGGTGGCCAGAGTTTGATTGGGATGGTGACTGGAAAGTTCGGACTAATAAATATGATGGTTATTGGGTTTCAGAGTTCTTAATACCCTGGGATGTAGTTTTAATGAAAAGTATTGATGGTCCTAAAAGAAATATAAAAATTACAACTTTTAGATATTATTCAAAAACTCAATCATGGCTTAACGATACTAAAACAAGCGGTTTTAGAACTAATTTTTTATCAAGTTTGAGATCTATAAATGTTGAAAACTATACAAAAAGAAAGCTTAACTATTTCCCATATGTTTCAAAAACATATAATTCAGTTTCTGGTTTTAATGAGAATAGAGTTGGTACTGAAGTTTTTTTAAATACTGGAACAGGTAAGCAAATTAACTTAACTCTTAATCCTGACTTTGGTCAAGCTGAGAGTGATGAGGTAATTGTGAATTTCTCTGCTCAAGAAACTTTTTATTCAGAAAAAAGAGCTTTCTTCAATGAAAATCAATCTTTATTTGATCTATCTCACTATGATAGATATAGGATTATAAATACTAGAAGAATAGGAGCTGCTAGTTCCTATGATTGCGATGCATCTTCTGATAAAGATAGATGTAATGATGCAAGAAAAAATTACACGGATATAGATTTTGCATTAAGGTACACGCAAAAAAATAACAATAATGATGTTGGAATATTTGTTGCACAAGAGTCAGACGAATCTTTTACAAAAGGTAAAAACTTTTATGCTTTAAGGTCAAAAAGTGTTTTTGGAAAAAGATCTGTTGGTTATTTCTTAACTCATGTTGTAGATAATTTTAAGAATGAAAAAGCCACAATAAATGTTATTGATTTTACAAATGTTAATTCAAATAAATTAACCTTATATACAGACCTCCTCTCTTCAGACAAGGAGGGAGTTTCTGGTTTTGGCCTAAGATCGCAATTTGTATACAAACCTTCATCACTTAGTAGGAGGTCTGGAAGTATTTTATATTTTGAAGACAGTTTTCAGCTTAATGATTTTGGATATCTTAAAAAAAATGATTGGTTTCATGTGGGATTAGGTTCAGATGTGACAAAGGTAGATTTTAGTAAATCTAGCTTTATAAAAGAAAGAAAGATTGGCACCGACTTTAACTATGATTCTGATACTTCTGGAAATTCTAACCCTACTCAAATAAAACAAGAATATAATTTTAAATTTAAAGACACTTCAAGCTTCCAGGGCTCATGGGATCTTAAAACATCTGGAAAAAATACAACAATTACAAGAAAAAATGTGGACTTTCCATTTGTGAAGAGAAATGGAAGCTTTAGCTTTAACCTAGATTATGAATCACCAAGTTATGGAACTTGGGAGTACGACTGGAGAATCGGTTATGAAACTGCAGATAAGTATAAAACATGGAGCTCTGAGGGTTATGAAAGAAGATTTGCAAAAATCGCTGGATCTTTATATCCAGTTGAAGATTTTAAGTTAAGTTGGCAATTTAGAGTAAGAGAAGAAGATGAATGGCTAAATTGGATAGATAGTAATGAGCTTGGTGTATATGATTTAACGCAGAAAATTATATCTATAAATGCAAACTGGTTTAAAGGCTCTAAGCATGAAATAAGATTAAAGAGTCAATTCGTTGCTCTTGAAGCAGAAAATCCAATAAGTCTTATTTTAGACAAGGCAGGCTATCTTTATAACCATAATTCTAACGTAAGACCATTCACAGATGGAATTACCTCTTTCCAGATAAGGTACAAATATGAAATTGTGCCTTTGTCCTATATTTATATAGTCTATACAAAAGGTGGGAGGGTTTACGATGATGAAAATGAAAGAAATACATCCGATGTATTTAAAGATCCTTGGGATAATCCTGATAATGAAATCTTTTCTCTAAAGTTTAGGTTGAAATATTAACTTTTAAGTTTTATTTTAAAAAATCTAAATAAGCTCGGTTATTACTTTCTTCTTTAAAAACAGTTCCGGATTTATCAAGGTGTTTTATTAATTTTGTCTTATCAGAATTGAAATCTTCAATACCAATTAATATATTCCCATAAGCTGATCCAATATTTCTATAGTGGAACAAAGAAATATTCCAATTATTACCAAAATTTTCAAGAAAACTTAATAAGGCTCCTGGTGTTTCTGGAAACTCTCCATTAAATATTCTCTCTAAATCTTTCGAGTCATTGTTAGAGCTTGCCCTACCCCCTACCATATGCCTTAAATGATCATTTGATATCTCATTATTTGTATAGTCGCTAAATTTGTACTTTAACTTCTTCAGTTTTTGCTTAAGTTTAGAAAAGCTAGCCTCTGATGTTGTTCTTATTCCAACCAATACATGAGCATCTTTTTCATGTGCTTTTCTGTAATTAAATTCTGTAACTGCCAATTTACCAAAAACTTTAGCAAGCTTTAAAAAGCTTCCAGGCTTTTCCGGTATTTTTATACTTAATATTTTTTCTCTATTCTCTCCTAGCTCAGATCTTTCAACAATGAATCCTAATTTTTGAAAATTTATATTAGCACCAGAACTTACTGCAAGAAGGTTTTTGTTTTTTATTCTTTTTGTATATTGTTTTAAGCCAGCTAGAGCAACTGCTCCTGATGGCTCAGACAATATTCTTGTATCTTCAAAAATATCTTTAACAGCAGCACATACTTCATCAATATTTACAGTCATGACTTCATCAACACATTCTTTAATAACATCAAGGTTGCTTTTTCCTACTTGCGAAACAGCAACACCATCAGCAAATAATCCAACCTTTTTAAGCAATACTCTTTTATTTGTTTTTATGGCCTCCGTAAGACACGCTGAATCATCAACCTCAACTCCTACAATTTTTATTTTTTTCTTATTTTGTCTAACCCAAGCAGCTATGCCTGCCAATAATCCTCCACCACCTACAGGAACAAACAAGATGTCATAATCAATTCCGTCTGCAAGAATTTCTTTTCCTACTGTACCTTGGCCTGCTATTGTGTATGGATCATCAAAAGGATGCACGAAAGTATATTTTTTCTTCTTTGCTATTTGATCTGCTTTGACAAGAGCTCCCGCCAAATTTTCTCCAAATTGAGTTACTTTTGCTCCAAGACGTTTTACGTTCTTTAGTTTGTTTTCGGGTGCTGTCACTGGCATTACAATATTGCATGGTATTTTTAATTTCTTACATGCCAATGCCACTCCTTGCGCGTGATTTCCTGCAGATGCAGCTATAATTCCATTAGATTTTTGCTCTTCAGATAAATTAAAAATTTTGTTATATGCGCCTCTGTTTTTAAATGAGAATATTGGCTGCAAATCTTCTCGCTTTAAGTAAATATTATTGTTCTCTTTTATAGATAAGTTAATTGCATGTGATGTGGGAGAATCTATAGCAACATCATAGACCAGTTTTTCTGCAGCATTTATTAGCTTCAAGTATTTTTTTGAATATCTAAAATTGCCAGTTTTTTTTATTTTTAGTCTCAATTTAATTCACATGTAATATTTTCTAGTATTATAACTGCATGAGTGCTGCAAAGATAAGTGTTGCTAAAAAAGCAATTAATCAAATAGAAAAAAAATTTACTAGAGATATGGTTCTTGGAATTGGAACTGGTTCAACAGTTAACTTTTTTATAGAAGAATTATCTAAGTACAAGAATCATTTCTATGGAGCAGTATCAAGCTCAGAAGCATCAACAAAGCTGTTAAAAGCAATAGGAATAGACGTTTTTAGTTTAAATGATGTGAACGAAGTTTCTTTTTATATCGATGGAGCTGATGAAGTAAGTCCAAATAATCATTTAATAAAAGGTGGTGGTGGCGCACATACGAGAGAAAAAATAGTTGCAGCATCATCAAAAGAATTCATATGTATAGTGGATAAATCAAAACTAGTTAAGCAGCTAGGCAACTTCCCTCTTCCTATAGAAGTAATACCTGAGAGTCGAAGTATGGTGGCTCGAAAAATAGTGGCGCTTGGAGGGACTCCAGAATATAGAAATGGATTTATTACAGATCAAGGTAATGAAATTATAGATGTTAAAGACTTAGAGATTCCAGACCCTGAGGCTCTAGAAATTTACTTAAATAATATACCTGGTGTAGTAGATAATGGCATTTTTGCCTTCAATAAACCTTCTACCGTTTTAGTTAGTGACTAGTTTAGAGAAGTTTTTCTATATCAGAGGTAAGTTCAACTGAATCAGGTTTAACAGAAGAACCATAAGTAGAAACAACTGACCCATCTCGAGATATCAAATATTTATTAAAATTCCACTTGGGGCTGATTCCGCTCTCATCAGCAAGTTTTTTATAAAAAGGATGTGCTTTTTTTCCACGAACTTTTGCTGTAGCGAACATGGGAAAATTCACACCATACTCAGTAGAACAAAATTCAGCAACGTCTTCTTCATTGGAATATTCTTGCATGAAATCCCTTGAGGGAATACCAAGGATAACAAAATCTTCATCTTTATATTCTTCATATAGTTTCTGAAGTGTAGCGTATTGATATGTATAACCACATCTACTCGCAACATTTACAACTAATATGACTTTTTCTTCGTATTTACATAAATTAACAGTTTCACTAGAGTCTAGTACCCTCATTTCAGTATCTAAAAGATCGTTGCATGCGAGTGCATTGATAGAGAGCATGAATAAACAAAAAGATGTAACGTACTTCATAAAGTTTTAATTTTAACTTATTGGAGTTATTGCGGAAAGGGATGATATAAAGACAGTGATCAAAAAGATTAATTCCATGTTGTCTTTAATGTTTTTCATATTTAAAACCACCTTAGAAAAGATACGGAGGGCAAAGCCCTCCATAATTCCAGAGTGTCAGCAAAATAATAGGGGAGAGGAGTGCTGACTAGATTATTATATGTATTTATAATTAATTATCAATAGTATTTATAAAATAAATTGTTCTTTTTTTATGTATAATGCTTTTCTTACTAAATTTATTAGGAGAATTGCTTTGAAAGGTACAGTTTTATATGAAATTATAGATAACGTTGCAGTTTTAACGGTTGATAACCCCCCTGTTAATCCATTAAGCGATGGAGTTAGAACAGGATTATATGAATCGATAACAAAAGCTGAGTCTGATGATTCTGTAAAAGGAGTTGTATTAACTGGAAATGGAAGAGCTTTCATTGCTGGAGCAGACATCTCCGAATTTGGTGGAAATGTTGAGGGTGTAAGCCTTAACGAAGTATTTAGTAAACTAGAATTTTGTTCAAAACCTGTTGTAGCTGCGATAAATGGTATTGCACTAGGTGGTGGTCTAGAGACTGCTCTATGTTGTAACTACAGAATAGCAGCGAATTCAGCGTTTGTAGGCCTCCCAGAGGTTAATTTAGGGCTTTTACCTGGTGGTGGTGGTACTCAACGTCTGCCAAGACTTGCTGGTCCAGGAGAAGCTTTGAAAATGATGTTAACTGGAGGCCATGTACCAGCAAAAAAAGCTTTAAATATGGGGATAATTGACGATATAAGTGACAATGTGGTGGAAGATTCTATTAAATTTGTACTAGATAAAGCAGAAAACGAAGAAAATCACCCTAAAGTGCGTGATCTTAATGACAAGATGATTGAAGCTAGAGGGAATGACAAAATATTATTAGAAGCCCAAGCTATGGCTGCAAAAAGTAGAAAAGGTCAGTTTGCACCAGGCCAAATCATAAAGTGTGTAGAAGCAGCAATCAATTTAGATGATTTTGATGAAGGCCTCAAAAAAGAAGGCGAATTATTTCTTGAATGCCTACTTCATCCTCAAAGAGAGGCAATGATTCATATATTCTTTGGAGAAAGAGCAGCATCTAAGATTTCTGATGTTCCAAAAGATACTCCCACCAAAGATATCAAAAAAGCAGGCATTATTGGATCAGGAACAATGGGGGGTGGAATTGCTATGTGTTTTGCTAATGCTGGAATACCTGTCCACATTATTGATCAGGATGAAGAAAACCTGAAAAGAGGTGTTTCAGTTATTGAAAAAAATTACGATTTTATGGTTAATAGAGGAAGGCTTAGCGCCGAACAAAAAGATGCTGTATTTGGATTAGTTTCTTCCAGTCTTGATTATGCAGATATTTCAGATTGCGATATTGTTATAGAAGCTGTTTATGAAAATCTTGAATTAAAACATGATATTTTTAAAACACTGGATGAGATAGTCAAACCTGATGCTATCCTTGCAAGCAATACCTCTGGTTTGGATATTGATTCTATTGCACAAGTAACTAAAAGGCCTGAACTGATAGTAGGTACCCACTTTTTTAGTCCTGCTAACATTATGAGGCTGCTTGAGGTAGTCAGAGGTGAAGAAACATCCAATGAAACACTTGCAACAATTATGGCAATTGGAAAGAAGTTAAAGAAAGCAGCTGTAGTTTCTCTTAATGCTCCTGGTTTCATTGGAAATAGAATGCTTTTTGGATATACAGCTCAAGCAAATATGTTATTACTTGAAGGTGCCCTACCTCATCAAATTGATCAAGCACTTGAATCATTTGGATTAAATATGGGCCCATTCAGAATGATGGATCTGGTTGGATTAGACCTTGGATGGAGAGCAAGGAAATTAGGTGGTAAAGAATCACCACTCCATGCAAAAATTGGTGATGAATTATGTGAGCAAAATAGATTCGGACAAAAGAATAGCAAGGGTTATTATAACTATACAGAGGGATCAAGAGCGCCTAATGCTGCACCAGAAAATGAATCATTGTATGAAAAAATATCACAAGAGAATGGTTTTAATAGAAGAGATATATCAGATGAAGAAATAATAGATAGATGTATGTTAGCTCTTATCAATGAAGGTGCTGATATTTTGTCTGAAGGAGTGGCTCAAAGAGCTGTAGATATTGATGTTGTGTACATTAATGGATATGGATTCCCAATATGGCGAGGAGGTCCAATGCACCATGCAAATGCAATGGGTCTTGATAAAGTAGTAGAAAAGCTTAATAAATACCATGAGTCTACTGGAAATGATGTCTATAAACCTAGTGAATTGCTTGTCAAATTAGCTGAAAAGGGAGAAAGATTAGGTGATGCTCCAAATAAAGATGATAGAAAGGAAAAATTAGGTTTTGAAATGTCTTCAGTAGCTAATAACTTTTAGTAAATTATTAAAGCTAGGCCTTAATTAGGACATATGTCCCCTCTTCAACTTCATTAAAGAGATTTATAACGTCGTCGTTGAACATTCTAATACATCCATGCGATGCTTTTGTGCCAATAAGCCCCTCTTCGTGAGTGCCATGAATGTATATGTATCTATCATATGAATCTACACCTTTTCCTTTATTTTTGCCATATTCAAGACCGTCGAGCCATAGAATTCGGCTTGTAACATAATCATCATCAGAATCAATTAGGTTATGTATTATTTCTGCAGTTCTTTTTGTATTTATTCTTGATTTAAAAATTGTATTTTTAGGTACTTCATAACCTATTTTATCCTTTATTTCATGCATTCCTAGAGGTGTCTTAAACGAATTTTGAATACCTCCTTCACCAAATTTTGATGAAGAGATAGGGAAACTCTTAGTAATTATAGAATTCTTTACTAAATACAGCCTTTGTTCGCTAATATCTACCACAATTGAGGAAACGTCATTACTATTCTTATATAAACCTTCCCCAAGCCTGTTTATAGCCTTTTGATGAACATCTTGGACCCATCTGGTTGATGTATCTGGATTGATTTGCCTATCAGGTAATGAAGCTGCGTGTAAGCTGTAAAACCCAACAAGAAATATAGATAAAATTATTTTTTTATACGAAAACATAATAAATATAATATTGATGATAAGAAAAATAACAGTGAAAGTGAAGTGCTAATTAGATAACCATAAGAATTATAAAAAGATCTTTTATTTATTGGTGTTATGTGCCCTTCTAATATTGATTTTACACCTTTGTTTAATTTATCAACAACTGTTCCTTTATTAGAAATAATTGCAGAAAAACCATCATTAGTTGCCCTTATAAGCCAGCGATTATTTTCAATAGCTCTAATTCTTGACATACTTAAATGATGATGTGGGCCAATAGAACTTCCAAACCATGTATCATTAGAAATATTAATTATAAAATCAGAACTTTTGTTCATTTTTCTTACAGAATTTGGAAATGCAATATCAAAACAAATCGGCGTTGAAGCCGAATAACCATTAAATAATCTAAGATTTCCCTGATTTGGTGGTCCAAACGCTACATTTGACATTGGTAGATCAAAAAATGTAATTATGCCCCGTAAACTAGCTACAAATGGAATATATTCTCCAAATGGTACTAAATGAGTTTTTTTATACAAAAGATTTTTATTTGGAACATAAATTGTATTAAATAAAATACTTTCTTCAAGAAACCATGCTCCTAGTACTAATTTATCTGCAACTCCAGTTTTATCTACAAATGTTTTAAACCTGTTGTTGTTTATAGGATATGGTAGCTCTGCTTCAGGCAACACTACCAATTGACTATCTTTTGATGTTTTATTAATTAATTTAATGAGATTATTTTCAATGAAAGAGAAATAATTCGATTCATATTTTTGGAATGGGTCAGTTGATGGTTGGATAATGGAAATAAGCAATTCCCCATTTTCTTGTTGGGGTTGTTGTGGAAAGATTGATAAAAGTATTATTCCTAAACCTAAAATATTAATTTTTCTATTCTTTATGGAAAATACTAAATAAGAACACAATATGTAAATTACAAATGAGGTAAAGCTAGCACCTAATATTGGATAAATATTTTGGGAAATAGTATCAAGATATATATTACCTGGAATAAGCCATGGAACACCATTCAATAAATATTCTCTACTAATTTCACTCAACATCAAAGATGAAGATACAAACAGAATCTTAAGAACTTTATTGTCTATATTTGTAGTGTTATTTATGTATGAAATTAAAAGAAGAGGGCAGGTAAACACTAATGTAAGAATTGTTATTAATAAAAGATATATTATCAAAGACATTGCTATTGAGGTTTGTCCATAATAGTAAACACTTACTATTATCCATGACATACCAAATCCCCAGTGACCAAAACCCCAGGCAAAAACTTCTTTTATTTGATGTGATTTTTTATGTATTAAAATATAAATTAAATACGAGTAGGAAACAAAAATTAGGAATTTTAAAGAGAAGGGTGCAAATGCAAAAACACCTAATATTCCAGCAAGAAATGCATAGAAAAGTTTTTTAAAGCTCATTAACTTTTAGTGACTAGAAAACTTTTTATTCTTCTATTATCTGTATCAGAAACTTTGATCGTAAGATCTTCAACTTTTAACTTTGTGCCTTTTTTTGGAAGAACTCCATGCTCTGCTATAAAGTATCCACCTAACGTTTCTGCATCAATAGATAAATGATCTAAATTTAGCCCGAAATATTCAATAAATTCTTCAAGTTCAACTGTTGCGTCTATATAAAACTTATTTTCAGATATCTGCATAATATCTTCTTCTTCAACATCATGTTCATCCTCAATTTCACCGACAAGTTCCTCTAGGATATCTTCGATCGTCACTAATCCACAAACAGCGCCGTATTCATCAATCACAACAGCTAAATGTCGCCTATCCTGCTTAAATTCTTCTAACAATGAATCGGCTTTCTTTGATTCTGGAACAACATTTGGATCTCTTAGCATATCAGTAAGGTTAAAATCCGTAATTCCTTTAAACAATTTAGGTAATATATCTTTTGCTAACAAAATACCTACAACTTCATCCCTTTCTGTTCCTAATACAGGATACCTTGAGTGCCCTGAATCAATTATCTTGGTAATAACATCTGTTGTGTTCTCATCAATTTGAATTGTTACCATATCAATCTTAGGAATCATTATTTCCTTAACAGTGATATCACCAAGCTTAATAGCTTTAGAAGCTATCGATTCTGCTTCTTTATCAATAATATTTTGATCAAGTGCATCTTTAAGAAAGTCGGTAACTTCTGAAACTGATTGTGTTTTTATAAAGAAAGGGTTTCTAAAGTATTTTTTTATTTTATTAAATAGCCCCGACGGAGGTTGGGGTTCTTCGTTGTGATGTTTTTCGTTCATTTAATTGTATGGATTATTAATATTTAATTTTTTAAGCAAAATAATTTCTTTATTTTCCATTTCATCTGCCATGAGATCATCTTTATGATCAAATCCTAATATATGATATATGCCATGGATAAACATGTGAACAACATGATCATCAAATTTTTTATCTTGTTCTTTTGCTTCACACTTAACGTATTCATAACTAATTGCAATATCTCCTAAATTATTTGTTATCTGTTTTGATACATCTTCATTTGTAAATGATAAAACATTTGTAGGTTTATCTTTATTTCGGAATTTTCTGTTTAAGTCCTTAATTTCATTGTTATTTACTATTTTTATATTTATAGAACAATTAGATAGTTCTTCTTCATTACAAATTAACTTAAATGCCTCATTTAACTTTTCTGATAGAGGCTTAGCAACTTTAAAATTATTATGATTTATTATGGAAAGAGTCACTTAAGTATTTATTTTATCCTCAAAGTATTCATAAGCATCTATTATTTTCCTAACAAGTGGATGTCTAACAACATCTCTTGATGAAAAATTTGTAAAGCCAATTCCATCCGTATCTTTCAAAACTTTTATCGCATTAGATAATCCAGAAGTAATATTTTTTGGTAAATCAATTTGGGTTAGATCACCATTGATAACTAAATATGAATTAAAGCCCATTCTTGTTAGAACCATCTTCATTTGTTCTTTGGTGGTATTTTGACTTTCATCAACGATGATAAAGGAATTATTTAAGGTTCTGCCTCTCATATATGCAAGGGGAGCAATCTCAACATTACCATTTGCTAATAGTTTTTCAGTTCTTTCAATTCCTAACATCTCGTACAAACAATCGTAAAGAGGGCGGAGGTATGGATCAACTTTCTGAGATAGGTCTCCAGGCAAAAAGCCTAGTTTTTCACCAGCTTCCACTGCCGGTCTTATTAAAATTATTCTATCTACTTTTTCTTTTAGTAAAGCATCAATTGCAGCAGCAACGGCTAAATAGGTTTTCCCAGTTCCTGCTGGACCAATACCAAAGTTAACTTCATGTTTATGCATGCTCTCCAGATACAGTCTTTGGTTCTTGCCTCTTGGTACAATACTTTTTTTTGGTGTTTTTATTATAGTCTCAAAACTTTTTTCTTGATTATAAGTATCTTGAATATAAAGATGTAGGGTTTCTTTCGTAATTTCTATTCCTTGGCCTGCAGCTTCATATAGCTTTTGCAAAGCATCTGCTGAATTATTTACGTCTTTTTGAGAGCCTTGAATTTTTATATTATTGCCATTTTGAAAAATCTTTACATTAAAAGTTTTTTCAACATACTTTAAATTCTCATTGAGCTCGCCCACAAACCTTATCATTACATTTGCATCAGAAGGTGTTAGTTCAATTTTTGTAAGAGTAGAGTCCTTTGACATTAATTTTGTAAATTTCCTCTTAAACAATTTGGAAGAGCTTCATTGATATGAATATTGACTAATTGGCCTACTAAATCAATATCATTAGAGGAGAAATTAACTATTCTATTACAGATAGTTCTTCCTTGAAGTTGACCAGGATCCCTTTTAGATTGTCCATAGATAAGACAGTTTTGATTTGTTCCAACTTTCTTGCGACTAAAGCCAAATGAAAGTTGATTAAGTCTAGTTTGAAGTATGCTCAGTCTCTCTTTTTTCTCTTCGTCTGTTACATCGTCAGGCATGTCTGACGCAGTCGTATTTGGTCTTGGACTATAAATAAAACTAAATGATTCATCAAATCTCACTTCATTAATCACATTCATAGTTCCTTCAAAATCATCTTTGGTTTCACCCGGGAAACCAACAATAAAGTCAGAGGAAAAACTCATTTCAGGTCTTACATTTCTTAATTTTTCTACAAGATTGAGATATTTTTCAATGTTATATCTCCTCCTCATAAGCTTTAAGATTCTATCAGAGCCACTCTGAACTGGCAGGTGGACATGACTTACAAGTTCTGGAACTTTGTCATATACCTCAACAAGATCATCTTTGAATTCATGAGGATGACTAGTTGTGTACCTTATTCTTTCAATATTTTCTATCTTAGCTGTTAATTCTATCAGTTTTGCTAGTGAAGATTTTTCACCTCCCAATGCACCTTTAAAATTATTTACATTTTGTCCAAGCAGATGAATCTCTCTTGTTCCTTGATCAGCCAATACAGAGATTTCATTCAATATGTCTTCTATGCTTCTGGAAACCTCATGTCCTCTTGTCTTTGGGACGACGCAAAATGAGCAATATTTATTACACCCTTCAACAATCGAAACAAAGGCTGATGGCTCGCCTTTTCCGTGAACAGGAAAGTGGTTAAATTTTTCAAGTTTTGGAAAAGATATATCCACTTGATTAACATTAGTTTCATTTTTCTCATTGTATAATTCTGGAAGTTTATGAAGTGTTTGAGGTCCAAATACAATGTCAACAGCTGGAGCTCTCTTAATAATTTTTTCACCCTCTTGTGATGCAACACACCCACCAATTGCAATTTTAAGATTAGGATTTTTTTCCTTAATTTTTCTCCACCTTCCGATCTGATGAAAAACTTTTTCTTGTGCCTTTTCTCTTATAGAGCAAGTATTAAGGATTAAAAGGTCGGCTTGTTCTTCAGTCTCAGCCAGTTCAAAGTTTTCTTTTTCTTCAAGTAAATCAAACATTTTTGCAGAATCATATTCATTCATCTGACAGCCGTGTGTTTTGATAAATAGTTTTTTAGTCATTTTTAATACTTATACATAACTTTAATTCTTTTTATTTGTTCCCATATAATTAGTATTATGAAAACAAAAAACGTTTACAAGATAATTTTCATTCAACTTGGTGAAATTTATGAAGTGTTTGCGAAACAAATTTACCAAAGTGACATGTACGGTTTTATCGAGGTGGAAGAGTATATCTTCAATAAAGACAAACAGCTAGTCGTAGATCCTAGTTCTGAAAAACTCAAAAAAGAATTTAATAAAGTGGAAAGAAGTTATATACCAGTAAATTCAATTCTGAGAATTGATGAAGTGAATGAAACTGGTGAGGCGAAGATTAAAGAAAATAAGGGTCAAATAAGTCCACTTCCAATAAATATTCAACCACCAAAAAAATCCTAAATTTAGTCAGGCATAAAAATTTTTTTATAAAATCTTAATTCTTCTACTGATTCTTTAATATCGCCAAGAGCTCTGTGGGATCCTTTCTTTTCATAAACTTGAGCTTCGTTCATCCATCTAACAGCGACTTCTTTGAATGAAGATACATCGATGTGTCTGTAATTAAAATATGCCTCTAACCTAGGCATGTACTTAGTTAAAAACCGTCTGTCATGAGAAACCGTATTGCCACACATTGGCGATACCTTTTCACCAACATATTTTGATACAAAATCAAGGGTCTCTATTTCAGCTACTTGTTCATTGATAATACTCTTTTTTACTTCATCAATTAATCCTGAAGAACCATGATGGCTTTGATTCCATTCATCCATAGATTCTAAGATTTCTTTAGGTTGGGATAAAACTAGATTTGGTCCTTCTGCGATAATATTAAGATCAGAATCAGTAATCAGTGTAGCTATTTCTATGATTTTTTCTTTTTCTGGATCTAATCCGGTCATCTCTAAATCAATCCATATTAGATTATCTCTTGATTGCATGGTCTTCATCTCTTTTTATAATCACCTCTTTAGTGTATTTTGTTCTTATTATGAAAAAAGTTCAAACTGGGCAAGTTATAGAATTCTATTCAAATACTTGTTTGGTAAAAACAAATTTTGGTGAATTTAGCTGTGTGGCTATAAAAAATGTTGTTGTAGGTGATTATGTTGAGTTAGAAATCATTCAAGATAGCAAAAAAACTCTTGGCAAAATACTAAAGGTTGTTGACAGAAGATCAAAAATTTCAAAAAGAATAGGTAACAAAGATAAACTATTTGCAGCTAATGTTACACATGTTGGCATACTTGTTACTCCATCACCAAAAACCTCATCAGAATTTATTGATAAGTGGATAATTAAATCAAAGGCATCAAAAATCTCACCATTTATCATAAATAACAAGACGGATATTCAGTCGTCTTTAACATATGATAAAAAACTTGAAATTTACTCAAATATTGGTCTTAAAGTTATGAGTATTTCGGCGAAGCATAATATAAATATAGATGAGGTCATTAATTATCTTAAAGATAAATGCGTTCTTTTTGTTGGAAATTCCGGTGCTGGTAAATCAACCCTTACTTCAAAAGTGGTAGGTAGGGAAATTAAAACTAGCTCTTTATCAAATAATCAAGGCGTGCATACAACATCAATATCGTCGCTATATGAAGCAGAGAATGGTTTAAAAATAATAGATTCGCCTGGTATGAGAGATATTGAATTGGCAGATTACTCTATAAATCAAATTACAAGGGGATTCGAAGAAATTTATAATGCTTCAAAGTATTGTAAATTTAATGACTGTAACCATATTGATAATGATGGTTGTAATGTTGCAAATTTAGTATCAAATGGTCAAATAAATATAAGCAGATACAATAATTTCATGAAATTTATAAGTAAATAACAAATGAATAAAAAAACTCATTTTGGATATCAAGAGGTGGATGAATTAGATAAAAAGAAATTCGTCGGTGATGTATTTACCTCAGTTGCAAAAAACTATGATGTTATGAATGATGCAATGTCTTTTGGCATGCATAGACTATGGAAAAAAATACTAGTTGAACTTGCATCAATTGGTGAGGAAGATTTTATTTTAGATATTGCCAGCGGGACAGGCGACATTTCAAAATTAATCTCAAAAGAATACCCGAACACAAATATATTTATGAGTGACATAAATTATGAAATGTTGGATGAGGGAAGAAATAGAGCAATAGATGAAAGTTTTAGTAGAAATTGTCATTTTTGCCAATTAAGCGGTGAAGAACTTCCCTTTAAGGATAATACATTTGATGTAATCACTGTTGGTTTTGGTCTAAGGAACTTTACTAATAAGGAAAGGGGTCTAAAGGAAATGAAAAGATGTCTAAAAAAAAATGGAAAACTATTAGTGCTGGAGTTTTCTAAACCAATAAATCCTGTTTTTTCTAAAATTTATGACTGGTACTCATTTAATATTCTTCCAAAGCTTGGCTCTTTATTGGCTAATGATTCTGATAGTTATCAATACTTGGCTGAATCCATAAGAATGCATCCAGATCAAGATAAGCTTAAGAATATGATGCTAACCTCAGGTCTAAGTAATTGTAAATTCTTCAATCTTCTAAATGGTATAGTTGCAATTCATATTGGATATAATGATTAACCTCAATAAAGCTTTAATTAAGTTACTAAGTGATATTCAAGAGTCATCCCCTAACCTAAAAAATACTCTTAATGAGGTTTCACCCATTGCCTTTTCAGCTCATGTTAAAGGGCATAAAAAGTTGTATTTTTATATAAATAATAAAAACTCAAGCATCTCTTTTTCAGAAATTTTTCCGTCCCAATTTAATATTAATGCTTCTATGATGGATATTATTCAAACATTCTCTTCTGGGAAATTGAAAAAAAATTTAATTGATGGAGATACAGAATTAGCAATCGTTTTCTTTAACGCGATAATAAAGTCAAATATTGATTTCATATATTTGATAGATAAGTACTTTGGAAATATTCCAGCGCTTTTTACATATACTGTATTAAATAAAATCTTTAATACTGAAGAAGTATATGCGGACAGCCAATATAGAAATATTAGAAAAAAGCTTAGAGATATTTCTATAAGAATTGACAGATTGGAGGCTTACAGTAATTTATGAACTTGCTTATAGTCACATTTGAATTAATAAAAATGTTTTTTATTGGTATACAAAAAGGCATATTTTTTAATACCAATGGACAAAAATTAGCTATTTATCTTGAATCGCTGGGTCCAATATTTACCAAATTTGGTCAGCTCTTGTCTACAAGAACAGATATATTAGATTATCAAACAGCCAAAGAACTTGAGAGTTTAACTGATAGCTGTAAACCCTTTAGCGTTGAAACTTTTAAGCAGATTGTTGAAAAAGAATTGGGGGATTCTATTGAAAATATATTTGCGGTCTTTGACGAAAGGCCTCTTGCTGCAGCATCGTTAGCACAAGTTCATTCAGCAAAATTAAAAACTGGAGAAGAGGTTGTTATTAAAGTTCTAAGGCCTAACATTGAGAGAGATGTTAGAAAGAATCTTAGATTGCTCAAGTCCGCAGCAAAAATATTTTCGTATGTCTTCAAAGAAAGTTATAGACTCAAGCCTAACGAGGTCATAAGAGATTATGAAACAACTATCTTAAAAGAACTTGATCTTAAGCTTGAAGCATCTAATACGAATCTAACTAGAAAAAACTTTCTAAACTCCAAAGAGCTCTACATACCAGAGGTTTACTGGGATCTGACAACTTCAAATGTAATGGTTTTAGAGAAAATAGACGGCATTCCATGCACAGATATGGAACAAATAGAGAAGTATGGCATTAACAAAAAAGACTTAGCAGAAAATGGAGTAATGATTTTTTTAAATCAAGTCTTTAGAGATAATTTTTTCCACGCTGACATGCATCCAGGTAATATTTTTGTATCTAAAGAAAATCCTAACGAGCCAGGTTATATTGCAATCGATTGCGCGATAACCGGATCATTATCAAATGACGAAAGATATATTCTTGCAAGGATGCTGCAGGCTGTCTTGAAGCAAAATTATAAATCACTTGCAAATCTCTTCATTACTTCAGGGTGGGTGAATGCTGATACAAACAATATTGAGCTAGAAAATACATTGAGGGCTTGTTGTGAACCAATATTTGAAAAGCCTCTATCTGAGATTGAATTTGGTAAGCTACTCCTTTATCTGTTTCAGAGTACTAGACAATATGGACTTTCACTTCAAACCTCTCTAGTTTTACTGCAAAAAACATTGATACATATTGAGGGTATGGGTCGACAAATATATCCTGAACTAGATTTCTGGGGGATTGCTGAACCATATTTAGATAATTGGCTGATGGAGCAATTTAGCCCTTTAAAACTTAAAGATTTTATAATAGAAAACAAAGAAGATATCTTACTAAAAGCTTCTGAAGTTCCAACTGTAGTTTTTGAGGCTCTAGAAGAAATAAGGGGCTACTCTAAAAATAAAAACATAAATAATCAAAAAATTAAAGAACTAGAAGATAGGCTAACAGGTCAGAAATACCTCATCAAAGCGTTAGCTGTTGGTATAATAATCTTAGCTATTGTTTTAATAGTTTAATAGGAGTAAATATGGGCTTTGGTGGAATAAGTATTTGGCAATTACTAATTATCTTAGTTGTTGTTTTGCTAATCTTTGGAAGTGGTAAATTAAAGTCAATTGGGTCTGATCTGGGATCTAGCATTAAAGGCTTTAAGAAGGCAGTGAAAGAAGAAGACTCAAAAGAAAAAGAAGAATAAAATTGTTTCAAATTGGCTTTCTTGAAATTCTAATCATTTTTCTAATAGGTATCATTATCATTGGTCCTAAACGTCTTCCGGAATTGTTCAAAAATATTCTAAAGCTATATAAAAAATTAGAAACTAAATTCAGTAACTTTAAAAAAGATATAGAAGATGATATTGGAACTGATGAGATTAAAAAAGATGTCTTTAATGAACTTAGAATGGACGAGCTAGAGCAAGATAAAACGTCAAATAATGATTAAAGACTCGATTTTAAATCATCTCATAGAACTAAGATCTAGATTGCTAAAGGTATTTGGTTTATTTGTAGTTCTGTCTATTGTAGGAATACCATTTGCCTCAGAGGTATATACATTTATAGCATCGCCGCTAATGGATTTGTTGCCAGATGGATCAACTATGATTGCAACCGAGGTTGCATCTCCATTTATGGCACCAATAAAGTTGGTCCTGTATGTTGCTTTACTTCTTTCAATGCCATGGCTCTTTTATCAAATATGGATGTTTGTTTCGCCAGGTTTATACAAGAGAGAAAAAAAGCTTACTGCTCCATTAATGCTCTCAACAATAATTTTATTTTTTTGTGGGGTAAGTTTTGCATTTTTTATTGTTTGTCCAATAATCTTTAAATTTTTTATTGGAATGGCTCCAGAAAATATTCAGGTCATGACAGACATAAATCAATACCTAAGTTTTATTTTTAAGTTACTTTTTGCTTTCGGAATAGCTTTCGAGATTCCTATAGCTACTGTAATAATTGTTAAAAGTGGGTTAGCTACCAAAGAATCTTTAAAAAGTGCACGGCCTTACCTAATTATCTTATTCTTAGTTATAGGGATGTTATTAACTCCTCCAGATATATTTTCTCAATTATTCTTAGCAGTTCCTATGTGGTTGCTTTTTGAGATTGGTATTCTTTTTTCAAGTAATAAAAAATGAAAAAGTTGATAGTCAGTATTTTTAGATTTGTATTTTGGGGATATGCGATGTTGGGCTATCTTTTGCTCATGTCGATAGTTCCACTAATTTTGTTAGGTATTTTATTTAAGCCATTGCAAGAATTAATGATACTTGAAAATGTTTTAGCTCTTCTTGAAGTACTTATGTCTAATGGGTTTGTTGGCTTTATAGTTATTACTTTTTATGTGGGGCAGTTTTTTCTTTCGTACTATCTATATAAATGGTTAGGAAGATTTGTTTAAGTTAATCAAAGTCATATAAAAAAACCAAGGTAGGATTAGCCATGGCATCTGAGATTGAAGCATTATTGTTCTATTATTAAATTCAAATAAAATTGGATTAAAGTATGGTCCTAGCGGGGATAGGGGAGCCCAAGATAGAGGCTTTCCCTCTGCAAGTTGGTCATGATATAGAAACATTTCTACTAAAATATTTTGGCCTATGCACCATGCAAGCAAGACTATAAAAGCACTCCATTTCCATTCTAAGAATACTGAGTTATCTTTATTGTGAGTTAACCACATCAACCAAAATCCTCCCAAAAGAACTGCTCCAGCATCTCCCATAGAGTTCATCAACCAATTTATATTTTTAGGAAGCCAAGTATTAAGAGCCGCACTTCTTCTTATATCAACGGGATCGCCATCTAGCCAGCCAAATGTAAACCATATTTCCCATCCTAAAGCACAAACAATAACTGCAATAATGTAAAAACTTGGTACCCAGCTTGGTATTTTAGATTTATTAAAGAAATATATAATTAAAGGGAGTAAAACGGCTGTATATACAACAACAATTACACGTGCCTCTTCCAAAGACAAGGTCTATAGTCCCAACCTATTAGTCCAGTCATCATCTGAAGGTCTGATATGATTTACTACCATCTCAACCAACTCTTGGGGTGAATCAGATACAAGCAACTCTTTAAGGTTTGCTGGAGATATAAAGCCCTCATCAACCGCCTTATTAAACCAACTTAATAAGTGATCGTAGTATCCTTCGGTATTCAAAATGCCAACAGGTTTATTAATGATGCCTAGCTGATTACTAGCCATGATTTCAGCCAGCTCATCGAGAGAGCCTACTCCTCCTGGAAGTACAATAAATGCGTCTGACCTAGACATAAATTCATCTTTTCTATCAAGCAGCGTGTCTGCAACTACTATTTCTTTCAGTCGAGGGTTGGCTAATTCTAGAGCATGTAATGACTTTAAAGAAATACCCAATACTTCAACACCATTATCAAGAGCAGTGTCAGAAATAATTTTCATAAGGCCGACATTACCACCACCAAAAACAACATTAATTCCTTTCTTGGCTATGCTTTCAGCAACTTTCTTTGCCTCTTCACCATACTTTGGGTTATTTCCTTCATGCGCTCCACAAAATATTGATATGTTTTTCATAATTATCTAAATATTAAAGTTAAATGTGACTGGTCCCTTATTGATCATAGATACTTCCATAAAAGCTCCGAATTTCCCTTCAGAAACCTTACTAGAAAGCTTTTTAAATTCTGCTACAAATTTATCATACAATAATTTTGCATCATTTGGCTTTGCTGCTTTATGGAAGCTTGGTTTATTTCCCTTGTTTGTTATTGCAGCCAAAGTGAACTGACTTATTATCAAAACTTCTTCTTCCAAGTTTTTTAGAGAAGCTGAAGTTATGCCATTAGGTCCATCTAACATTTTGAAATTGAATATCTTATCAGCCATTTTTTTAGTTGTTTCAGAAATATCTTTTTCTTCAATACAAACAAAAATTAATACTCCATCTTTGATAGAGGAATATTTAGCTTCATTAATTATTACTTCAGCCTCAGATACTCTTTGAACAGTGGCTAACAAGTTTATCTATCTTCAAGCTTTTCATCCCATTCACCTAGGGATGCTAATTTATTCATTTCTGCTCTATGAGAAAGTTCATCTTGTGATATAAAAATATTTTCTACTTTCCCTTCCCATGCTTTAAGAGCTGCTGCCTGTAAAGCTCGACCATATGAAAAACTTAATTTCCAGCTAAACCCGCCTATTTTATTCATTGCATCTAAATGAGCTGTTGCTAGCACATCTGACTGGCCACCAGAAAGAAATGCAACACCCGGCAACTCTGATGGAACATTTTTAACAAGACAATCAATAGTTCTAGTAGCCACCTCATTTATGCTGGCTTGAATATTGTGGTTAGAACCAGAAGTAACCATGTTTGGTTTTAATATGGTTCCCTTAATATTTACTTGATATTTTTCTAGGTGTTCAAATAAAGATTTTAGTGATCGTTCAGAAGCATCGTAACAAGCATCGATGGAATGTTCGCCATCCATTAAAACCTCTGGCTCAACAATTGGAACCATGCCATTTTCCTGGGCGCACTTTGCATATTGTGCAAGAGAATCCATATTTGCATGAATGCACTCATCAGAAGGAATTCCATCACCAATATTAATTACTGCACGCCACTTTGTAAATTTTGCTCCCATTTCTGCATATTCTTTAAGCCTTTCATCAAGACCATCAAGACCAACGGTAACAGTCTCGCCAGGAAAATTTTCTATTGGCTGCAATCCTTTATCAACTTTTATGCCAGGTAATGCTCCCTGTTTTAAAATTATTTCTCTTAATAAAGTTCCATCAGCAGCAGATTGTCTAATTGTTTCATCAAATAAGATTACTCCGCCAATATTTCCTTTCATACCTTTTGACCTAAAAAGCATTTCTCTATAATCTCGTCTATTTTCTTCTGTGGATTCAACCCCAATAGAATCAAATCTTTTTCCACATGTTGGATTGCTTTCGTCAGCTGCCAAAATACCTTTACCGTCTGCAACAATAAATGTTGCTATTTCTTCTAATGTCATAATTTATTCCTCCGTATTTTTAGCATTTAATGCCTTGATAGATGGAAGTATTTTTCCTTCCATGAACTCTAAAAAAGCTCCTCCGCCTGTTGAACAGTATGATACATCATCTAAATTAATATATTTATTAATAGCGGATAATGTTTCTCCGCCCCCAGCAATAGAGAATGCACTTGAGTTTGATATTGCTTGAGAAAGTGTTTTGGTACCATCTTCAAATAGTTCATTTTCAAAAACACCCATAGGACCATTCCAAAGAATTGTTTTTGCAGAATTTATGATTGTATGTGTTTCATTTTCTATTTTGAGATCTAAAATCATCTCATGATCTTCAATATCTGCAATAGATTTTTCTTTAACGTTGCTGCCTTCAAAGCTATCTGAAGTTATAACTTTTTTAGGTAGTAAAATTTTACCTTCATTAAGAATTTCTTTAGCAAAATCAATCATAGAATCTTCAATAAGAGACTTTCCAACCTGATAACCTGCTGCACATATGAAAGTATTGGCTATCCCGCCACCAACAATTATATTCTCTGCTACATTGTTGATATGTTTTATTAGTTCAAGTTTTGTAGATACTTTTGCTCCTCCAATTACAGCCAAGTACGGGTTTTCATAATTATCAAGAACTTTACCAAGAAAATTATTTTCTTTTTCAAGCAAGAGTCCCGCACAAGCTACTTTTGATTGTTTAATGGCTGAATGTGTAGAAGCTTGTTCCCTATGTGCTGTTCCAAAAGCATCAAATACATATACATCTCCAAGATTAGCTAACTGATATCCAAGCTCATCAGAGTTTGTTTTTTCGCCATGAAAAAATCTGATGTTTTCTAGTAGCTGAACCTGACAGTTGCTGTTAAAAATAGTGTCTGAATTAGGAGTATCAATTAATTCACAAGATTTTTTAATTATTTTAGACAAGTGATTAGCAACAGGCATTAAAGAAAATTTTTCTTCAAAATTTCCTTCGGTTGGTCTTCCGAGATGACTAATTAATAAAATATTTGCATTATTTTTTAGTGCGTAATCAATTGTTGGCAAGCATGCTTCTATCCTTGTTGCATCAAGAATATTTCCATTTTTCAAGGGTACATTCATATCAACTCTTATAACAAGATTTTTATTTGTTACATCAATAGATGATAGATTAATCATTGATTAATGATTTTGCTGTCTTGATTACATTTTCTTTATTAAACCCAAAATGATCAAGCAATTCGCCTCCTGGTGCAGACTCACCAAATGATTCAATTCCAATTACTTTATCGCTTCTATTTAATATTTTGTACCAAGAATTTGGATGAGCACACTCAACTACTAGAACTGGCTTATTGGGATTGATAACTTTATCCTGAAATTCACTGCTCTGTTTTAAAAAAATATCTAAAGAAGGCATTGATACAACATTTGCTTCAATTGATTCATTTGATAATTCATTTGCTGCATCTAAAGCAAGCTGAACCTCACTACCAGATGCAACTATGGTTATGTCTGGATTTTTATTTTCTTCAAGTAGATAGCCACCCATTTCAATAGAAGAGAGTTGTTCAGGTTTTCGATTTAAGGCTGAGGTTCCCTGTCTGCTAAAGATTAGACAAGTCGGTGTTGTTTTAGAACTTACAGCATTTTTCCAAGCTATAGCAGTCTCAACTAAGTCAGCTGGCCTCCAACTGTTTAAATTAGGAGTAGATCTTAAGGTAACCATATGTTCAATTGGTTGATGGGTTGGTCCATCCTCGCCAAGCGCAATTGAATCATGTGTATAAACAAATATATTTGGCAATCCCATCAATGCAGATAACCTGACTGCATTTCTTGCATAATCAGTAAAAACTAAGAAGGTTGCTCCATAGGGTTTGATTCCTCCATGAAGAACCATGCCATTCATTATTGCTGACATGCCAAACTCTCTAACTCCATAGTTAATATGATTACCAGAGGGGTTATCGTTAGAGAATGTTGAGCTTGAAGCAGAAAAAGTGTTGTTTGATGGAGTAAGATCAGCAGAGCCACCTATAAGCTCAGGCATTTCCTTAACAAAAAAATCTAAGCATGCTTTAGAGGCCTTCCTTGTTGCCATAGAAGAATTATTTGAATTGCAATCATCAAGAAAATCTATAAATCTTTGTTGAAAATCTATTGGTAGGTCTCCGTTTATTCTTCGATGTAGTTCTTGTGACTCATTAAGATAATCTTCTTCGTATTTTTTAATTAAACTATCCCATTCTGAATTTATATTAGCTCCTGATTCTTTTGAGTCCCAGAATTCATATACTTCTTGAGGTACTTCAAACGATGAGTATTTCCAACCAAGAGCTTCCCTTGTTTTTTCAAGCTCTTCTTCTCCTAAAGCAGCTCCATGAACATCAGCTGTACCTGATTTATTGGGTGAGCCAAAGCCAATTGTTGTTTTGCAAAATATCATAGATGGCTTGGTGGACTCTTCTTTTGCTTTTACTATTGCCTGATCAATTTCATCAACATTGTGGCCATCTACTGATATTGTTTGCCAACCATAACTTTCAAATCTATTGACAGAATCATCTGTGAACCAATTTTCTATCTCTCCATCAATTGAAATACCGTTTTGATCATAGAAACATATTAGTTTGCCAAGTTTATGCGTTCCAGCAAATGAGCAAGCTTCATGAGAAATACCTTCCATCAAACATCCATCTCCTAAAAATGCATAGGTATAGTGATTGATAGGTTGAATATCCTCTTTATTAAATTCTGCTGCTAAAATCTTTTCCGAAATTGCCATACCAACTGCATTAGCAATACCCTGTCCCAAGGGACCAGTGGTCGTTTCAATACCTGTATCTATATCATACTCAGGATGACCAGGTGTTTTTGATTTTAATTTTCTGAAATCCTTTATATCCTGAATTGAAAGATCGTAACCGGTTAAATGCAGTAAGCTATATAAAAGCATTGAGCCATGGCCGTTTGAAAGCACAAACCTGTCCCTATTAAACCAGGTTGGATTTAATGGGTTATGGTTAAGGTGCTTACTCCATAAAGCATATGCAATTTCAGCCATCCCCATAGGCATTCCAGGATGTCCAGAATTTGCTTTTTGTACAGCATCTGCTGACAAAAATCTAAGAGCATTTATAGAATCAGACTGATGCAATTAAGTTTCCCCTTTGAATTAGTCGATAATAATATTTTTGCAATGAAAATCATAGGATTAAAATGATATTTTGTTATAAATATTGTAATATTGGTTCTTGTCTTTTTTTAGGACATTTCAAAAAAATCTCAGTTAACGAGGGAGAGAGTTTATGAGTTATATATTTACATCTGAATCCGTTTCAGCTGGGCATCCAGATAAAGTATGCGATCAAATATCAGACGCCGTACTTGACGCATATTTAAAAGAAGATCCAAATAGTAGAGTTGCATGTGAAACAATGGTTAAAAATAATATGGTTTATATTGCAGGAGAGATAACCTCAACTGGAAGTCCTGATTTAGAGCCAGTGGTAAGAAAAACAATTACAGATATTGGGTACGATACAGATGATTATGGTTTTAATGGTGAAACTTGTGAATTCACAAATCTTGTTTTTGAACAGTCTCCAGATATATCTCAAGGGGTTACAGAAGGCGAAGGCGAAAATCTCGAACAAGGTGCTGGGGATCAGGGACTTATGTTTGGATATGCATGTACTGAAACAGATTCACTTATGCCTCTTCCAATAGATTTATCTCATAGACTGGTAAAAAAACAAGCTGATGTAATGAAAGAGAATGGCCTTCCATGGTTGCGTCCAGACGCAAAAAGCCAGGTTAGTGCTATTTATTCTGATGATGGAAAAACAATTGAAGGTCTTTCTGCTATTGTTCTATCAACTCAACACGACGAAGATGTATCTCAAGATGAGATTAAAGAGGGAGTCATGGAGCATATAATTAAACCAATTGTTCCAGCAGAATGGATTTTAGACTCTACCAACATCTATATAAATCCTACAGGCAAATTTGTTATTGGTGGACCTGTAGGAGATTGTGGACTGACAGGTAGGAAGATAATAGTAGATACATACGGTGGCATGGCAAGGCATGGAGGCGGTGCCTTTTCCGGCAAAGATCCTTCAAAGGTAGATAGATCTGCAGCATATGCTGCAAGATATGTTGCTAAAAATATTGTCGCAGCTGGATTGGCTGATTACTGTGAAATACAAGTCTCATATGCAATTGGTGTTGCCAAACCAACTTCAATTAATGTTAATACATTTAATAGTGAAAAGATTTCTAAAAATGCTATTGAAAAGATAGTTGAAGAGCATTTTGATTTAAGACCAAAGAGCCTAATAAATATGCTTGATCTTAAAAGGCCGATATATCTTCCCACAGCTGCCTATGGGCACTTTGGGAGAACTGATATAGATCTCACATGGGAAAGAACTGATAAAGCTTCAGAAATCTCGCAATAATAAATTTTACTAAGGAAATAAAATGGAAAATGATTATAAAGTAGCTGATATTAATCTAGCTGAATTTGGAAGAAGAGAGATTTCTCTAGCTGAAAATGAAATGCCAGCCCTAATGGCATTAAGAGAAAAGTACAGAGCCGAACAACCATTAGCTGGAGCCAAAATAATGGGTTGTATTCACATGACAATACAAACAGCAGTTCTTATGGAAACATTACAAGATTTAGGTGCAGAATTGAGATGGTCATCTTGTAATATTTTTTCTACCCAAGATCATGCTGCAGCTGCAATGGCAGCCAAAGGAATTCCAGTATTTGCATGGAAAGGTGAAACAGATGAAGAATTTGAATGGTGTATTGAACAGACTATTTGCAAAGGTGGTAAGCCATGGGATGCAAATATGATTCTTGATGACGGAAGCGACTTGACCGCAATGGTTCATGATAAGTTCCCAGAGATGTTAGAAACAATTCATGGTGTATCTGAAGAGACTACTACTGGCGTTCATAGATTAAAAGAAATGCTTGAAAAAGGTGAACTCAAAGTTCCTGCAATTAATGTAAATGATTCAGTTACTAAAGCAAAAAATGATAATAAATATGGTTGTAGGCACAGCCTTAATGATGCTCTTAAAAGAGGAACTGACATGCTGCTTTCAGGTAAGAAAGGGCTAGTAATTGGTTACGGGGACGTTGGCAAAGGTTCTGCTGCAAGTCTTGCTCAAGAAGGTATGATTGTTAGTGTTGTTGAATCGGATCCAATTTGTGCTATGCAAGCCTGCATGGATGGTTTTTCTGTTGTGTCATGTTACAAGAATGGTGTTGTAACTAGAAATCCAGATGATATAAATATGTTAGTTATGGGTGATACTGATCTCGTTGTTACAACAACAGGCAATGTAAATGTTTGTGACTCTGCAATGCTAAGTACTCTTAAAAATACTGCAGTGGTTTGTAACATTGGTCATTTTGATAATGAGATTGATACAGCCTACATGAGAGAAAACTTTTATTGGGATGAGATTAAACCTCAAGTGCATAGAATATTTAGAGATACAGCACCTGATGGAACGCCAGATTTATCAAGTAAAAATTATATTATTCTTTTAGCTGAAGGAAGGTTAGTTAATTTAGGTAATGCAACAGGACATCCAAGCAGAATTATGGATGGATCATTTGCAAATCAAGTTCTAGCTCAAATCCACTTATATAAGCAGGGTTTTGCAAATATTAATGATAGCGACACGAGAGCTGAAATGATTACTGTTGAAGTTCTGCCTAAAAAATTAGACGAAGAGGTCGCAAGTCTTATGGTTGAAGGTTTTGGTGGTACTGTTACCAAACTTACAAAAGATCAGGCAGACTATATTAATGTTCCTCAAGAAGGCCCATTTAAAGAAGAAAGCTATAAATATTAATCATTAGTATTATTTATGAGATTTTTTGCTCATAATATACTTTATGAATATTAATCATGGTTTTTTATTACTGTCTTTAATAGCGCTCACTAGTTGTGGGGTTAGAGGCCCCTTGTTGTTTTAAACTAGATCATATAAATATATTTAAGATGGATAACTTTATCTTCAAAGCAGATTCTCTTTACTGTGAGGACGTAAATATTAGAGATATAGCTGAAAAATATGGCACGCCAGCATATATATACTCAAAAAAAACTCTTGAAGAAAATATAAATAGCTATAAAAATGCGTTTTCAAAAAAAGATAACTTGATATGTTTTTCTGTGAAATCTTTAAGCAATTTATCAATACTTGAATTACTTCATAGAAATGGTTTCGGATTTGATATTGTATCTGGTGGAGAGCTTGAAAGAGTTGTCTCAGCTGGCGGAGATCCCAAAAAAACTATTTTTACAGGTATTGCAAAATCAGAAGAGGAAATTCTTAATGGTATTAAAAAGAATATTCTTTCGTTTAATATTGAATCTGAATCTGAAATGTACAGAATTGAGAGCATTGCTTCTAAGGAAAATAAAACTGTTGATGTGGCAATAAGATTTAATCCAGAGGTTGACTCTGGTGGGCACGAGTATATAAAAACTGGTAGGAAGAAAGATAAATTTGGAATATTTTTAGATCAAATTATCAGATTTGTTGAGCATATATCAACCTCAAAATATCTCAATCTTATTGGATTGTCATGTCATATTGGCTCACAAATAGTAGACCTTAATGACTACAAGATTACTGCTAAATATATAAAAAGGCTTGCAGAAGAGATTGATAAATTTGGAATAAAGCTTGAATTCTTAGATTTAGGAGGCGGCCTTGGGATCTCTTATAGTAATTTAGATACGCCAACACCAAAAGAGCTTGCAGATATTATCGAGCAAGAATTAGAGGATAGAACTGAAAAAATCATTTTGGAGCCTGGTAGAAGCATATCTGGAAATGCTGGAATTTTAATCACCAAAGTAGAATATATTAAAGATAAATACTTAATAGTTGATTCTGGAATGAATGATTTATTAAGGCCTGCTCTTTATCAAGCTAAGCACGACATCTGTAACGTTGAAAAAAATACGGCTGAATCGTCTGAATGGAATATTGTTGGGCCAATATGTGAATCGTCTGATGTTCTTGCTAAAGACTTCAAGATGAGTGCAAAAGAGGGAGATATACTTGCAATAAAAACTGCGGGTGCTTATGGGCACGTTATGTCATCTAACTACAATACAAGAAGAAGACCGCCAGAAATCTTAGTTGACAAAGATCAGTACAAAATTATCAGAAAACGAGAGTCTTACGACGATTTGTTTAAAAATGAGATGGAAATTGAGGATTGATTTCGAAAAATGGCACGGTAATGGCAATGATTTTGTAATTGTTAATACTGTTGAAAATAAGCTTAAGGTTAAAAAAGATTTTATTAGAAAAGCTTCGAATAGAAACGAAGGAGTCGGATTCGATCAGCTTATAAAGTTATGCTTGCCAACTAAAGAGACTCATGATTTCTTCGTAAAATTTTTTAATGCTGATGGGTCTGAAGCAAATATGTGTCTTAATGGCATAAGGTGCGTTGCCTCTTATGTATGGCGCAACTCTTTTGCACCTCAAAAAAAAATATCTTTTATGACAAAAGCTGGAATTGTTGAGTGCTTCCCATCAAAAAAATCAAAGGTATCTGTTTATATTAAAAATCCTGTTGATATAAGTAATCCACGCCTTCATAAGATGCTAACCAATAAATCAAAGCAGCCATTTAATTTATTAAACATAGGTAATAATCATTTGTGTATAAAGATGCAATCAATCAGCAAAGTTGACCTTGCAAAAATATATAAAGAGTTACCCAAATCAGCTAAAGATATAGAAATTAATCTAAGCATCTATAAAAAAGAAAAAAATAAAATTAGTATTCGAACATATGAAAATGGTGTCGGTGAAACTCTTTCCTGTGGATCAGCGTCGCTTAGTGTAGCTTCAATTTTTATCAATAAGGTAAAGGGTCCCATAGAGGTAAGTTCGTTTGGGGGTAAATTGAATTTTAGGAAATATAATGATGGTATATTAATGGCTGGTCCTACAAGTTTTATATTTAAAGGAAACATAGATGGCTAAAAAAATAGACGTGAAAGATGTTGAGTTATTTTTACTCGATAATTTAGATTTTTTTGTAACTCGTGAGTCTCTGGTAAGTGAAATGAAGTTTAAGCATTCGCAAAGCTCTGCATCATCTATTCTAGAAAGACAAATAATGAAATTAAGAGATGAGCATAAAAATGTAATTGAGTTACTAAAGTCATTTATAGATACTGCGACTATTAATGAAGATCTTTTTAAAAAGTCAAAAGACCTCACTCTTAAAATATTAGAATCAGCTACAAGTGATAGTATTAAGGAAATAGTAGAAAAAAGTTTCAAAAAAGACTTTGGTGTTGATGAGTGCCTAATTGAGTTTTTTGATAATAAGGCTATTGATAAGATAGAAAAAGGCACAGGTCTATCTATGCATAAGGGAGCTGTCTATTGTGGCTCTTTTTCGAATGAAAAAATGGGTTTTTTGTTTGAAGATAACAAAATTGAGTCTTTGGTAATTGCTGTTATTGTTTTAAAAGATCAAGTCGGTCTCTTAAAACTGGGTAGCTATGACAGAGCAAAATATCTTGGAGATGAAGATACCACTTTTATAGAGTACATAAGAGACATACTTGAAAAAAAACTGTCATCCTAACTATGGGGGATAATGACTTTATCCATAAAAACATAGAAGAGTATATTTCTTATATATCTGAAGTAAAAAATTTATCCGAAAATACCTATCTCTCTTATAGAAGAGATCTCAAAAAATTGGCTAACTTCTTAATGACTCTTAATATTACTAGTTATGCATCAATTGATGATGAGATTTGTTCAGCCTGGGTTGGGGATCTTTATGGACAAGGGAATAATCCAAGAAGTATCCAAAGACATCTTTCGTCTGCAAAAGGTTTTTTTCGTTATCTAAAGAAGAATGAATTAATTGCTTCATCTCCTTTTGATCTTGTTACAGCACCAAAGACGCCAAGTAATCTGCCAGATGTATTATCTCCTGAGGATGTTGAACAATTATTGAATTTCAAACCTTCGTCTCTGATTGAAATTAGAGACATGGCAATAATTGAGTTGATGTACTCCTCTGGATTGAGGGTATCAGAAACTATTGGTATAAACATTAAAGATTTCGAAGAAGAAATGTCTTTTTTAAGAGTTATTGGCAAGGGATCAAAAACGAGATTAGTTCCTTTAGGAAGGTTTGCGATTAATGCGATTAAAAATTGGTTGATAGAAAGAGAAAAGATTGTAAATAAAACAGATGCTCTATTCTTGAATTCAAAAGGATCCAGGCTCTCAATAAGAAGCGTTCAAATAAGATTAAAGAAAATAGCTTTAAAACAAGGATTGCCGCCAATATATCCGCACATGCTAAGGCATAGTTTTGCAACACATATGCTTGAATCAAGTGGTGACTTAAGAATAATACAAGAGCTATTAGGTCATAGCTCTTTATCAACAACTCAGATATATACCAAGCTGGATTATCAACATCTTGTAAAAATTTATGATAAATCTCACCCAAGAGCAAAAAAATGAAAAATATTAAAATGATAACCTTTGATCTTGATGATACTCTTTGGGACAACATGCCAACAATTACAAAGGCTGAATTTGAAACAAGAAAGTGGATTGAAGATCAAGTAGGCAAAGTTGAATGGGGTGACTTCAATGATTTTATTAAGATAAGAGAGGAATTAATTAAAAATGATCCAAGTGTTCAGTGGGATATAAGCAAACTTAGAAAAGAAATTTTTAGAATAAAACTCCTGCATATAGAGCCTGAAAGCTATAGAAATAGAATTGTTGAAAATGCATTTGATTTATTTATGCTAAAAAGACATGAAATTGAATTGTTTGATGACGTAGAGGTGGTAATTAAAGATTTATCAAAAAAATATACTCTAGGAGTTTTAACAAATGGCAATGCTGATATATATAAATTTGATATTGGCAAGTATTTTCATTTTTCAATAAGCTCTCTTGAAGCAAAAAACAGTAAACCGCATCGTGCTCATTTTGATGAGGCTATAAAACAGGTTAATGATGTTAGTTTTGAAAATATACTCCATATTGGAGATCATCAGATACATGATATATTAGGTGCTTTTAATCTTGGCATTGATACGCTTTGGTTTAATAATAATAATTCAGAATGGGATCAAGATTTTCTAAAGCCAGATGAGTTTAATGCTTGGAAAGATTTGCCTGAAATTATAAAAAATAAATATGACTGAGAAAAATTTATCCGAAGCTATAAAAAATATACTAGAGAAAGAATTAAAGAACTTTAGTAAATTAATACCTAATGACGTTTTAAAAAATATTGGCAAAAACGTTTCGCCTCAAATAGAGAATATGATTGAAAAAAATGGTTTTGTTAGAAAATCTAAATACCAGAACCTTGAAAAGATTATCGATGATTTGGAAAAAAGACTTTCTGAATTAGAAAAAAATTAAAGCTGATTTAGATAATTATCAATCCTATCAGCATTCATAACGAAGGTAGCTCTATAATTTTCGGATGCTTGTTTTATTTCATTCATATTGACAGCATCACCAACTTGAATAACGCCGATCATAGCCATCATCGCATGAGGGTCGCATTGATAAACATACACGCCTTCTGTATCAAGAGTCACGCTAATGTCTTGATTCATTGATCCTGCCCATGCAGAAGCTCCATTTGGAACCATCCCTTGAACAGATGCTGAATTATGAGACATGTCGGTAGCTTTAAAGTGAATTGTATCGCCTACTGAAACTTTTATTACGGCTGGCTCAAAAATCATTTGGCCGCCATCACCTGAATTCAACATCTTTACAACATGTTCTGAACCTTCAGAAAGCTCAACTTTTTTTACTTCAACCTGAGTAGCTGAAGCCATTTGGATAGCTTGTGATGATGTCCCACAATCTTGACCTTCAAGGCACATTTTTACTGGAAGAAATAATCTTTCTTTTACAGCCTCATCATATTTTTTACCGTTAAATAAAAATAAGAAGCATAGGGGTAATACAATTAGCAGAGTTTTATTTTTCATAATTTTTAACTAATAGGTTTTTGGAGTTGAATAAGATGATCAACAACTTTAAGCATGTCTCCAAAAGATCCTTTTGATTTAACAACATATTTACCATCAACTATCATTGTTGGCACTCCATCAATTTTTAACTGCCTTGCGTACTTAATTCCACGATTTACTTTTTGCTTAACAGTAAAAGAATTAAGATATTGCTCGGTCAGTTCTGGTGCAACACCAAATTTTTCAAGAAATTCTTTAATCGCCTTAGGGCTTTGCAGAAAATTGCCTTCTTTATGAATTGTGACAAATACAGCTGCATGAGTTGATGGATCTAGCTTCAGTGATTCAATTGTATAGTAGAGAGCTGCGTGCAGTTGATGAATACTGCCCCAAGTTATTGGCATCTTGGTTAACTTAACATCATCTGCTTGACTATCTGCCCAGGCGTTTATAGATGATTCAAATGAATAGCATGCATTACATCCATACCAAAATGATTCCATAACTTCGACGACACCATCTTGTTTAACAGGCATTGGGTTGCTTACCATTACATAATCAACACCCAATCTGTATTCGGCATTTACTGAAACTGTAAAAAGCAGAATAAATATTAGTCCTATTTTATTTTTAGTATTCTTCATTGATATAACCCATGCATATAATTTGCTAAAGCATCTATTTCATCGTCAGAAAGGTTTTGGGCAATAGACTGCATCATAAGTGATGACTCGCCTGCATTTCTTTCTTTAGATCTATATGCTTTTAGCGTTGATGTTAAATACCCAACTTGCTGTCCAGCAACAGATGGGAAACCAGCAAGACTATTACCCTGTCCTTGAACCGCATGACAAGAAGTACATGCAGGAACACCTTTTTTCATATTACCAAATCTGTAAAGCTGTGTGCCTAATTCCAGTAACTCTTCATCATTTTTTGCTTGCCCAACAGAAACAGGATAGTCTGAATAATAAGCTGCGATATCTAATAAGTCGCTGTCTTCCAAGGTTTGAAGATATGGTGTAACTGACATCATTAGAGCATTCATTCTATCTCCATCTCTGAAATACTTTAATTGTTCATAAATATACTTTTGATTTTGTCCTGCAAGCTTTGGCCAGTCAGGACTTATGCTATTTCCATCCGCACCATGACAAGCGGCACATGACTCGACGAGTTGCGAGCCTTTTTCAGCGTCACCTGACTGAAAGTTTTCAGGTACTACAATTTTTTTAGAGCCAGCTTCTGCAGATTCTATGCTGCTGAAAAAGCCTAAAAAAACAAAAAATATTAAAAAATATTTCATAGAAAATATAAGTGTGTCTTGTTGATGTGTATTATAAACATAGGTTGATATGATATAAACGTTTAAATGAAAAACCTTTTTAAAAATACTGAATTCATTTTTGGAGTAACAGACTATAAAAAACTTCCAGAAGATGTTGGATATGAGATTTTGCTTGCAGGTAGATCAAATGCAGGTAAATCTAGTGCTCTTAATGCTCTTACCGAAAATAAAAAATTAGCAAGAATAAGCAAAACTCCAGGAAGAACTACAGAAATAAACTTTTTTAAGGTTAACGATGATTTGATGTTATTAGATCTACCTGGCTATGGGTTTGCTAAATCTAGCAAAGCAAAAAAGAAAGATTGGGGGCCGTTATTAGGACAGTACTTTCAAAAAAGAGAAGCTTTGGCTGCCGTCATCATTTTTATGGATATTCGCCATCCTTTGAAAGAAAGTGATTGGGAAATGATTCATTTGTGTAGGAATTTTAATATTCCATGTATTCCAGTGCTTACAAAAAGTGATAAATTATCAAATAACAACATAGCTAAGGCTATAAGCTTTGTTAAAGAGAAGATCTCTGATTCAAATCCAATAGCTGTTTCTTCAAAAGATATAAGTGGCTTTAATAAGCTTTCAAAAGAAATGCTAAAATTTTTAACATAATGCTGGAATACCAAAAACAAGACTGTGATTTAACTCTGCAAGAAGGTTTGGATTGCTATTACAAATCTTTTCCAGATACTACTGAAGTTTTTGAAGATGACAATGACTCAGGAACACTTCTAAGAGATCATGATTGCACCCATGTCATATTTGGTCTTGATATATCTATTGAACAAGAATCAATTCTTGATAGTTGGGTTGTTTGGGGGAGTAAATGGGAATTGAAATATATTTGGGGATATCAGAGCCTTCCTCAAATAAAACAACTTTATAAAGATTTATATAAGGAATTTGGTGTTTTAGGCTTTATAAAAATTTTTTGGAAACTTGGGGGTGTAAAAAGAAAAGTGATTTTTAGAGCATTCAAAATGAAGAAGAAATGGCCCTTTAAAATGCCTGAAGAATATCTTTCTATGAAAATATCAGATCTAAGAGAAGAACATGGTATTAAAATTCTTCTTCCTCAAGAAATGCAATATACCCCTATAGAAAGGAAATGCTCCAGCTAGTGCATGTCACAGCTGCTATGTCGGTTAATATAATTAGTTAATGAAAAAAATTCTTTGCCTTCTTTTTGTATTTGTAGCTATTCCAGCTTGTTTGTATTTAGCCCTTGATAGAGAGAATATTGATATAAATGAATTTAGATTAAATTCTGGTTATCAAGAAGTAAATCTAACCGAAGGTATTACTTCCTACAAAGATGTTGGAGATAAAAACAACAAAGTTATTGTTATTGTTCATGGCGCTACTTTTGGATCACTTGCATATGAGGAATACGTAAATGTCTTTCTTGAAAATAATTACAGAGTAATAACCTATGACCAATATGGTAGAGGTTATTCAGACAGGGTTCATACTAATGTAAGTATTGAGCTTATGGAAAAACAACTTAAAGAGCTAATTGAGCATTGTGAAATTGAAGACATAATATTATATGGCGTCTCTTTTGGTGCTGCGGTTGTAGCTAAATATGCTGCAAATAATCCAGAAAATATTAGTTTCATAGGCTATCAAGTTCCAGTTATTAATTCTGCAAATGTTCCTCTATTATCAATTGTAAAAATTCCTTTATACGGTGACTTATTATCTAGAGGTTTTTTGGTTCCTGGTGTTTTAAAAAGAATTGAAGAATATGAGGATTTAATAAGTAAAAAATTATTAGATCATTACATCGGACAATTTGAGGTCAAAGGAACTGAAAGTTTTTTTAAAAAGTTCTTTTTAGGAAATGCTATGGGGAATAGACTTAATGATCATAATATTATTGGAAGTAAATCTATCCCAAGCTATTTTGCCTATGCAGAAGATGATGATGAAATAGATTCACAACTAGTCGAAGAAGCTATTGAAAACTATAATAATCCAATAGTTAAAAAATATTCTGGTGGGCATTTTTTTTCTTCTGGCATAGAAAGAGAAGTAGCACAGGAATTCATTAATAGTATTAAAAAATAATATGAGTAATAAAATACCGCCGCCAATAGTAACTTTATTCTTTGGGTTATGTATTTACTTATCGAGGTCATACTTTCCTGATTTTAGTTTTTCAATCCTAAACTCATTAAGCACTATTTCGTTTGTGCTTGGGATAACTGTATTTGCAACAGCAGTGAGTTCATTTAAAAGGCAAAAAACTACCGTCAATCCAATATCAATAGAAAAAGCATCCTCTTTAGTTGTTAATGGGGTCTTTAAATACTCTAGAAACCCAATGTATTTAGGAATGTTATTTATTTTGCTTGGTTTAACTTTTAAATTTAATTTAATAGGCGGTTTATTGTTCACCAGTATATTTGTGATATTTATATCAATATTTCAAATTAAACCTGAAGAGGCTGCGATGGAAAAACTTTTTGATCAAGAATGGAAAGATTACATTAAAAATGTGAGGAGATGGTTATAAAGAACTTTAATGGGCTTCATTCCAATTAGATCCTATTGCCGCTTCAGCGATTAAAGGAATATTTAATTCTACAGTCTTCTCCATAGTATCTTTCATCCTTTCCATAACTGCTTCTGCTTTATTTTTTGGACACTCAAAAACTAATTCATCATGAACCTGCATTATCATTTGGACTTCTGGCATCTCATTTAATAAGAGTTCATCTATATCAAGCATGGCTTTTTTAATAATATCTGCTGCTGATCCTTGAAGTGGGGCATTAATGGCAGCCCTTTCAGCAGCTTGCCTTCGTAAACCATTGGCTGCATTAATCTCGTTTAGATAAAGACGTCTTCCCATGATTGTCTCTACGAATTTATCCTCTTTTGCTTGAGCCTTGATGTTATCCATATAGTCTCTAACACCGGTATATCTTGCAAAATAAGTATCTAAGTATTCTTGAGCTTCTCCTCTAGGAATGCCTAACTGTCTTGTAAGTCCAAAAGCCGACATGCCGTACATTAATCCAAAGTTAATTGCTTTAGCGCTTCTTCTTTGATCTTGGCTAACATCATCAATTGATACGCCAAAAACTTCTGCTGCAGTTGATGAGTGAACGTCGATATCATTATTAAAGGCATGAGTTAAGTTCTTGTCTTGCGATAAATGAGCCATTATTCTTAATTCAATTTGAGAATAATCAGCTGAAATAAGGACATTTCCTTCTTCAGGTACAAAAGCTTCTCTTATTCTTCTTCCTTCAGCAGTTTTAATTGGAATATTTTGAAGATTGGGCTCAGTGGATGAAAGTCTTCCTGTTGAAGTAATAGCTTGTTGATATGAAGTATGTATTCTTTCTGTTTTTGGATTTTCTATGTTTATTAGGCTGTCTGTATAAGTTGATTTCAATTTAGCTAATGTTCTATATTGCAAAATAATCTTAGGGAGTTCGTATTCTTCTGAAAGTCTTTTAAGAGTATCTTCATTCGTTGAAGGCTGCCCCTTTGGTGTTTTTTTAAGAACAGGTAGGCCCTGTTTTTCATACAAAATTTCAAGCAATTGTTTTGGAGAATCAAGATTAAATTCTTCCTCCGCAATCTTATAAGCTTGAGATGAAAGATCATTTATCTTTTCACCAAGTTCTTTTGAGTGATTGGCTAATTTTTTCTTATCTATTTTTGCACCATTTTGTTCTACCCTAGAAAGAACATGAACTAATGGGTATTCAAGATCCTGCAATAATTTTTCTTGAGTTGGCTTTTCTTTAAGCATTGGTGCTAATACGTTATATAGCCTTAAAGTTATATCAGCATCCTCTGCTGCATAATCTGATGCTATGTCCAATTTTACTTCAGCAAAGCTTATCTGCTTTGACGCTGTTCCTGTTACATCGGTATATTTAGTTGTTGTGTAATTTAAATAATAATCAGCAAGCCTATCCATGCCGTGACGAGTAGCTGTACTGTTTAGTACGTATGACATTAGCATGGTATCAGCCAAGAATTTTGTTAACTTAATCCCATGTCTGGCAAGAATAGGTATGTCAAATTTGAGGTTCTGCCCTATTGCCTTATCTTGATTTTCTTCTAATACTGGTCCAAGCGTATCTACAACATAAACTAAACTCAATTGTTTAGGGCAGCCATCATAGGAATGAGCAATTGGTATATAGCATCCTTCATTTTCAGAAACAGAAAGAGAAATTCCTATAAGATTAGCTGATACTGTATTTACAGAATCAGTTTCGGTATCTATTGCAAATGTTTTTGATTTATTAATTTTTTGAATCCAATTTTTTAGACTCTTTTCATCTAGGACAGTTTCATAGTTTGAATTTTTCTTAGGGGCTCCTTTTTCTTGTTTTTTATCAACTGCCTTAAACTCAAGATCAGCAAACAAATTGTTTAACTCTTCCTCATCTGGACTAAATGTAAGAAGGTCCTGAAGCTTTAAACCTATATCAACATCATTTTTTAATGATACCAGTTCAACATTCCTATCCAGGTCATCAAGAGAATTTCTAAGGTTGTCTCCAACGACACCTTTTATTGATTCTGCATTTTGTTTTATTGTTTTTAAATCACCATATTCAGCCAACCATTTAGCTGCAGTTTTTTGTCCTACTTTTGGAACTCCAGGTATATTGTCAGAAGTGTCCCCAACTAATGCGAGCATGTCTCTTATTTGATTTGGTTTTACACCAAATTTTTCGAACACACCTTCTTCATTAAAAATTTTATGCTTCATAGTGTCCATCATTGTTGTGTGTGGATCTTCAACAAGCTGCATCAAATCTTTATCCAAAGATGATATAACGCATTTATAATTTTCTTTTTTTGCCATATTTGCTATGGTTGCAATAACATCGTCAGCTTCAACACCTTCAATCTCTATCAATGGAAATCCAATAGCGCGGCAAATTGACTTTACTGGGACAAGCTGATCTCTAAGCTCATCAGGCATGGGAGGTCTATTAGCTTTATATTCTGAATAAATATCACTTCTAAAAGTTTTTCCCTTTGCATCAAAAACGACAATTATTGAAGAGCCCTCACTGTCTTTTTTTAAATTCATCAGCATATTAGTTACACCTTTTACTGCGCCAGTTGGCTGACCAGAGGACGTGCTTAAAGGTGGCATGGCATGATAGGCTCTATAAAGATAAGAGGAGCCGTCTATTATAAAAATTCTGTCTTTCATAGTTAAATATAATTTAGTATATTATTGGTTCTTGGTTTTTATAATAATTTAAAATGCTAAAACTCATTAAAGAAGTTTATCAAAACTATTTTGAAATAGCCTCTGCTATATCTGCAGGTTTAATTATAATCTTTGCATATGCTTTAGATCAGATTTTCTTTTTACAAGCATGTGCTATGTGTATTCTTACAAGATATGCTTTTGGGTTGGTGCTCTTAACATCTCTTATTGGTCATTTTTTTAAAAACAATTTAAGTTATCTAGTTACCATGCTGTCAGCATTTGCTGGCATTTTTGTAACCTCTAAACAAATATACATACAGAATTTATCTGTTAATGAGTTGTCACAACTAAGTGGATGTGGGATGCCTTTTCATACTATGGTAGATTATTTTGGAGTTATTGAGGGTATTCGAAAAACACTAGGCGGTGGTCCAAGCTGTGCAGAAGATGGAATGCGTTTCATATTAAATTTTGCCGAATGGGGCTTAATTTTCTTTATTATTTACTTCTTCCTGAATTTAAGAAAATTATTTAAGCATTAATTTTTAGTCTATTTTGTAGTATAACTACACAATATAATGTCAATAAACCCTAAATTTAAAGCTTTCTTTAATTAAATTGACTTTAAACCCGCTTTATATTTTACTATGCTACATAGCAATTTAGTTTGTAACTAACAAAGTAAGTATTATAGGTACATAATTATTTCCTCCACATATATATAATTATTCCCCCCAAGTACCTATAATATTTGTTAGTAAAAAATGAACACAATTTCCAATACATCAACTGAGCTAAAACTCAGTAACGAAGAACTGATAACTGCTGCTGTTGAAAATGGTGAAGGCATCATTGCCAGCAATGGGGCATTGGCAACAAATACTGGAGAAAGAACTGGAAGAAGTCCTGATGATAGATTTATTGTTGATGAGCCTGGAACAACTAAGCTAATAGACTGGGGCGAAGTTAATAAGCCGTTTGAAGAAAATAAATTTGATACGCTTTGGGATAAAGTTGAGGGTTATCTTTCAGAGAATGATAGATATGTTTCAAGTGTTCATGTTGGTTCCCATGCTGAGCATTATCTACCAGTTAAAATCACTACAGAAACTGCATGGCACTCTTTTTTTGCAAGACTAATATTCGTTTGTCCAGAAATTTATAATTCACTTAACAAGCAAGAGTGGCAAATAATGTCTGCTGCAAATTTTAAGTGTATACCAGAAGAAGACGGAACAAATTCTGAAAGCTGTGTAATTATTAATTTTGCTAAAAAGAAGGTCATTATCGCTGGCATGAAATATGCTGGCGAGATGAAAAAGTCTATGTTTTCTGTTCAAAACTTTTTGCTGCCTGAAAAAGATGTTCTGCCCATGCATTGTTCTGCTAACGTGAATAAAAATGGTGACGTTGCACTATTTTTTGGCTTATCTGGCACTGGTAAAACAACTCTATCTGCTGATCCTAAGTGCTCTCTAATTGGTGATGATGAACATGGCTGGAGTCCTGGTTCTGTATTTAATTTTGAGGGTGGTTGTTACGCTAAAACAATAGATCTGACTGAAGAAAATGAGCCAGTAATTTTTAAGGCAATAAAACATGGAAGTGTTATTGAGAATGTGTTTCTAGAAAATAATGAGCCTGATTATTCGAATACTTCATTGTCTGAGAATGGTAGATGTTGTTATCCAAGGTCTCACATAGAAAATGCAGTAGCAAGCAACTCAGCAGGCGAACCTAAAACTGTTATATTTTTAACATGTGACCTGACTGGTGTCATACCTCCGGTATCGATACTATCTAAAGAGTCAGCTGCATACCATTTTCTAAGCGGATACACCGCTAAAGTAGGTTCAACTGAAATGGGCTCTGAATCTGATATAGCATCGACTTTTTCAACGTGTTTTGGTGCGCCCTTCTTTCCAAGACCAGCAAATGTTTATGCAGACTTACTAATGAAAAGAGTTAATAACTTTGGCTCTAAAGTATTTTTAGTAAATACTGGATGGACTGGCGGCCCATATGGAGTTGGTTCTAGATTCGAAATTCCGACTACGAGAAGAATAGTTAATGCCATTCAAGACGGTGACTTAGATAATGTAGAGACTATAAAGATACCTGGTTTGAATCTTGAAGTACCCTTAAAAATAGAAGGAGTTGATTCGAGCCTCCTTAATCCAATCGATACTTGGGAAAATAAAGATGAATATCATAAGTATCTTAACGATCTAATTGCTAAGTTCCAACAAAATTTTAATAAGTTTGATGTGAGTCCTGAAATAGTGTCTGCTGGCCCCGGATTCGATGGATAATGACCTAAAAAATAGGTTAAAGGATTTACAAGACAAAAAATTTTTTGACGAACTGGTTATTAGCAGGGGTATTGAAAAAGAATTTTTTAGAGTAAATCAAGATGCTCAAATTTCTCAGAAACCTCATCCAAAGTCACTTGGCTCGGCTCTGACAAATAGATTTATAACAACTGATTTTGCAGAGGCACAATTAGAACTAGTAACGCCTGTTTATAATAAAATTGATGACTTGTTTGATTTCCTTTCTGGGCTACATGAGTTTGTAGCAAGTAATATTGATGAGGATGAAATGCTATGGCCTTTTTCTATGCCTCCATATATAGAAAATGAATCTGATATAAATCTGGGCTACTATCATCAAAGCAATATCGGACTTCTTAAGCATGTCTATAGAAGAGGGCTTAAAGTAAGGTATGGTTCAACAATGCAATGTGTTTCTGGTATGCACTATAATTTTTCATTAGATACTGCCTCTATCTCAAAATTAACTCAACAATCCTCACAAGAAAGTTTTGATGAAGCTTATTTAGGTCTTATTAGAAACTTTAAGAGACTGTTTTGGTTCATCTTAAGTGAGTTTGGGCAAACTAACATTGTAGACAAATCATTTGTTAAGAACAGAAAGCATCAACTTTATGAATTAAGTGAAAGTGACATGTTTTTAGAATATGCGACATCGCTAAGAATGAGTGATATTGGTTATGTTAGTGATGCGCAAAAAAACCTGAACGTTAAATATAATTCTCTTCAAGAGTTTTTAGAAAAAATAAAAACAGCTATAAAAGTTCCGTACAAAAACTTTCAAGATAAAGGATTATTAGATGCTGATGGAGACTATCATCAAATCTCTGATGGAATAATCCAGATAGAAAATGAGTACTACGACTCTATAAGGCCAAAAAGAGCCTCTGAGAACGAGCTAAGACCTTATGATCAACTTAAAAAGCATGGAATTGAATACCTTGAGATTAGAGGAGTTGATATTGATCCAAATGAGCCTTTAGGTATTTCAAAACATCATGTAAGATTTTTAGATTTATTTCTTCTTTATTGTTTAGTTTCTCCAAGCTCAAAAATATCAAATGAGGAAAAACTAGAAATAGATAAAAATGATATTGCAGCTGTGTATCGTGGAAGAGATAAAGAAACAGAGATATCTATAAAAGGATCAAACGTAAATTTACATGAAGAAAGAATAAAGGTTTTTGATGATTTGAAAATTCTAGCTCAATGCATGAAAAATAGTGAGGAGCTGATACAAGCTATTAATTATGTAAGTAATTATGAAAAGGGGTCTATTCCGTCTCTTTCTTATCAAGAACACGGAATTATCAAAGCTAATGAGATGATGGCTAAGCTCAGAAATGGCAAAAATATTAATTTTGATACTATAAAAAATGAAGCAGAGTTATCATTACACAAGCTAGAAAACATGCCAATAAACACAGATAATGAAATGAACGAATATGTTAAAAATTACAATGACTGCCTTTAAGGAGAAATTATGAAAGCGTTACAGTGTGTAGAATTAGGAATGCCAGATAAACTTCAGGTAAATGATGTGCCAGATCCTGAGGTACTCCCCGGACATGTGTTGATTGAAAATAAAGCCGCAAGTGTAAATTTTCCAGATGTTCTTATGATTCAAGGTCTATATCAATTCCAACCTGAACTTCCCTTCTCTCCTGGTGGGGAGTCTGCAGGAACTATTATAGAAATAGGAGAAGGCGTAGAAAGCTTTGAAATTGGTGATAGGGTTTTTGCAATGACAGGTCTAGGAGCATTTGCTGAAAAAACTGTTGCACATGAAAACTCTGTAATGAAAATACCCGATACAATGAATTTTGAAACAGCCGCAGCACTTCCAATGACATATGGCACATCCTTGTATGCACTTAAACAAAGAGCTGAATTAAAAGAAGGTGAAACTTTGTTAGTTCTTGGAGCAGCAGGTGGCGTGGGCTTGGCAACAGTTGAGCTTGGAAAAGCAATGGGTGCAAAAGTAATAGCAGCAGCGTCAACTCAAGAGAAAGTTGATCTATGCAAGAAACATGGTGCTAACGAAGTCTTTATTTATCCAACTGGAAAACTTGATAGAGATCAACAAAAAGAATTATCTTCTAAGATAAAAGAATTGACCGGCGGTGTCGGAGCAAACGTTGTTTATGATCCAATAGGCGACTGTTATTCAGAGCCGTGCATCAGAGCAACTGCGTGGGATGGAAGATACTTAGTGATAGGTTTTGCCGCAGGTGAAATTCCAAAAATTCCAATTAATTTAGCATTATTAAAAGGGATGAAAATTGTAGGCGTTTTTTGGGGTGCGTGGGTAGGTATGAATCCCAAAGAAAATAAGAGTAATTTTCAAGAACTATTTAATCTTCATACCGAAGGAAAAATAAATCCAGAAGTTTCAGATTCTTTTACACTTGAAAATGGATCAAGTGCAATTGCGCATTTAAAAGATAGAAAGGCAAAAGGTAAAGTAATCATTACAATGTGATATGAGAACATTGTGAAAAATTATAGAACTTACACGTATTTATCGTTTCTAAACATAATATTTTTTATGACTCCCTTTACATCAGCGCATTCGCTTGAAGATGCGATTAACAGTCAAGATCGAAGCCCAAAAAATGTTGCAAGAGATCAATATAGAAACCCATACAAAACATTAAGTTTTTTTGAGATTAAACAAGACATGAAAGTTGTAGAGCTGTCACCAGGTAGTGGATGGTATACAGAAATCCTTGCTAATTATATTCATAGCCCTGGAATACTAACCGCAGCGCATTTTGATAAAAATTCTGATAGAGATTTTTATATTCGGATGCGAAATAATTTTGAAAAGAAGATTAATGAAAATCCTATGTATAAAAATGTCTCAATAGTTGACCTAAGTTCGAAACTAGCTGATAAGGAAACCTTAGATGCTGTATTAACTTTTAGAAACTTACATAATTGGATTGGGCCTCAAATAGATATAATCTTTTCCAACGCGCACAAAGCTTTAAAAAAAGGAGGTGTATTGGGAGTGGTTGAGCATAGAGCTGATCCGGGAACCAGTCTTGAAGAAATGAAGAAAACAGGTTACGTAACAGAAGCATATGCGATAGAAACTGCAAAAAAACATGGATTTACACTAGTTTCAAAATCTGAAATCAATGCAAATCCTAAGGATACTAAAAACTATCCAAGAGGAGTTTGGACATTGCCTCCAGTTCTTCGTCTTAAAGAGCAGGATAAAGAGAAATATTTAAATATCGGTGAAAGTGACAGAATGACTCTTTTATTTAAGAAACTCTAAATAAATTTCTTACTGAGTAACTGACTGATAAGTTAAAGAAAGTCTCGCTATATCAAAAGGCGGTCTAAATACTCCTGCAAAGTCACCATTTGGATCCATTAGAATAATATTGTTTACATGATTATCTAGGTGGGAGTGATCTGCATCATCTTTATTAGGCATAACATTATTTACAGAAAGTTGGGTTGCAACATTTATTAACATTGCCCTACTGTTAACTGCACCAATAAATCTATCATTAAACCCTTTTGCATATTTGCTTATATCAGCTGTCGAATCCCTCTCTGGATCAATAGAAATTAAAACCCATTGCTTATTGTCAAGAGGAAAATCTTTTTCATCTAGGACTTTAATTAGTTTTGAAATCTGATACATAGTTGTTGGGCATTCGTCAGGACATCTGGTAAAGCCAAAATACATTAGTGTCCATTTTCCCAGTAGATCTGATTTTGTAAATTCCCTATTATTTTCAGAATAAAATACAAAGTCAGATATTGTTTTTGGTTGTTCAAATAAAAATAATCCATTTATTAGAAGCTCATTTGTGCTTAGCGTCCTTGGTGTGGTTAGTTTATTAATGAATAAAGCTAATAAAGTACCTATAAAGACAAAAATAATTAATATGTTTTTCCTGATTGTCATACAGAAGTAATTAAAAAGTGGTCTACCAACAGAGCTATGAAAATAAGAAATATATAGTAAATAGAGAACTGGAATGTCTTCATTGCTATGTCGTTCTCTTTAGTAAAAAAAAGTTTTATAGAATAATACAAGAACACACTGCTTAGTATTAGCGCTGATATCAAATAAATCATTCCAGACATAAGAACAACATATGGAAGAATGCTCACAATAAATAAAATAATTGTATATAAGACAATTTGTAGTTTAGTAAACTCAACTCCATGGGTAACTGGCAACATTGGGATAGACTCTTTTGCGTATTCATCTTTTCTGTATATAGCTAATGCCCAGAAATGAGGAGGTGTCCAAACAAATATTATTAACACAAGTAGTAGAGCATGTGGATCAATGGTGTTAGTGATTGACGACCAGCCAAGCAGCGGAGGAGCTGCGCCTGCAAGACCTCCTATAACTATATTTTGTGGAGTAGCTCTTTTGAGATATACCGTGTAAATAAATGCATATCCTATAAGCGATATTATTGTAAGCATCATTGTTAATGTATTAACAAAAAAATATAGAATAATCGCGCCTAAAATGCCTATCACTAGGGCAAATATCGAAGCGTGAGTCGCAGAAAGCTCTCCTTGAGGAAGCGGTCTTTGATCAGTTCTAGTCATTGCCGCATCTGTTTCTCTGTCAAAAACTTGATTTATGGCTGCTGCCGAAGCAGCGCATAGAGCAATGCCAAGTAGTGCAGTAAATAAATATATATATGAACTTACATAAGGCTCTGCTAATAACATTCCGACAAAAGCACAAATCAACATCATGTAAACCACATTAGGTTTACAAAGTTGATAATAGCTTTTAAGTAGTGTCATTCTTCCAAGCAAGAAAATTAACAGTAAACGTGGCTAATAGAAGACAAGCAGCGACTAAATTATGAGCAATGGCTACATAAAGTGGAAGTACATATACAACGTTAATTATTCCAAGGGTGATTTGTGTTAATAAAAGTATACCTAGCGTAGAAGCTAACGGAGCTGCATCCGAAAACCATAATCTTGACATTAGCATCAGGAAAATAAGGGTTACTAGCAACGCAGAAACTCTGTGAGAGTAATGTATAGCAACTCTAGCTGGGTTGTCTAATAGCCCATATAAATAATTAGGTCCAACTTCTTGATTTAGGTTAAAGCCACTTTTGAAATCCATATCTGGGAGATATGATCCTTGGCAAGTTGGAAAATCTGCGCATGCTAAAGAGGCATAATTTGTGCTAGTCCAGACACCCAAAAATATCTGAAAAATTAGAGCAACAAATGCAACTCCAGCTATAAGTCTTAAGTTTGATATATTTATTTGATTAAATACTTGGAAGTCTGTTGATTTTAAGTAAATGAAATAAAATAAGGTTAATGTAGTAAAGCCTCCAAACAAATGTGCTGTTACTATTATCGGTAATAATTTAAGGCTAACGGTCAAATAACCAAATAATCCTTGGCAGCATATAAAAAACAATAGGAAAGAAGACCATCCTCTAATTCCTCTGTCCTTTGTTTTTTTGAAAGATAGATATACCAAGAAGATAGCGAATACTCCTAGCGCTGCTGCAAAATATCTATGGACTACTTCAGGTATAGCTTTGTTAATGTCATATGGAAACATAGGAAATCTACTCTCAGCAATTGCTATTTCAGCCTCATTGGTTGGAAAAACTATAAATCCATAACAACCAGGCCAATCAGGACATCCAAGTCCAGCATCAACCAATCTAGTCCATGCTCCAAGTGCAATTACAATAAATGCCATGCATATCCCTGCAAACGATAAATGTTTAATACTATTCATTAAATTAGCACCTTTAAATCTTTTAACATCAGCTTAGGATCAGAACCTGGTTCAAAATACATAACCGCTCTTCCATAAGGATCAATAATAAAAATTGGGTTTTCAATATTAAAATTAATCTTAGAGTTCTTTTGCAACACATTTAATAAAACACCGTTTTGATCTTCGATAATTTTAACTCTTGGATATTTATTTTTAATATCTGATACCTGAGGTTCTAAAAGTTTATTCGAATAAAAAATTACTCTTTTTAATTTATTTATATCTCTGTTTAGAGCCACGTTAAGTTGTCTCATCAAATAAATAGATTCTTCACTTTTATCTATGTCTGTAACATACACTGAAAGTATCCATTTTCCATCTTCAAATTTAATTAAATCTTGGTCGCCATCTTTATTTTTAAATTGGTTGAAATCAAAATAGCTCTTAAAAAATATTCCATTGTTCCTTGTCCCATCCGGTGACATTCCCATTGAAAAATATATTGAAGAGATTACAACAACTAAAATAGGTGTTAATAAAATAATTGCGAGGAATGTCTTATTTTTCATTTCTTTTAAACCCGTACCAAATATACATTAAACATAAAACTATGAACATTAAAAACCATTGAGATGAATATCCATAGTGCTTAATCGGAGTCATGTTAGTAGGTGTGATTTTAATATACTCTAGGCTATTTTTATGAACTGGATCAGCTAAAAGTATCATTGGATAAAGCTCTAAATCGTACTCCTTAGAAATGGTGTCAAAATTTTTTGTTTGAGAGATTTTTGGCCATTCATCTGTCACAAGATTATCAGAAAGTACAAGGCCTAGCTCAGGTAATTCAAGAATGCCACTTACAGTTTCGTTTTGTTCTACTATATTTATTTCGGGAATATCATCTCTGTATTCATTTTGCTTTATCCAGCCTCTATCGATTAAAATTATTTTATTTAAGCCCTCAATCTTCAAGGGGGTTATAACCTTAAATCCAGCTATGCCTCTATGTATTACGTTATCAATTAATATTTGTTGGGAACTCATCCACGTTCCACTTACATAAACTCTGTCCCATTTTTGAGATTTATTATCTATATAAGATGGAGACTTTTTAAGATTGCTATTAAATTGATTTAGAATTTTTGTTTTTGCTTGCCCTCTTTCAATCTGCCACACCCCTAATGAAAAAAAAAGAACAGCAAAAAAAATAAAGAAAATTGTTATCTTTACTCCAGGTTTAAAACTATTCTTTTTCATATCTATTAAGGTATATATGCATTAAAATTTTATTATGATAACAACTCTAATTTATATTGTTCTTGCTCTTTTGCTTTTATCTCTTGCAGGCGGCCTATTCTTTTTACTTGTTGACAAAGGTGAAACAGGAAGAAAAAGAACGGTTTACTTGCTTGGTCTTCGTGTGTTCTTCGCCGCTTTACTGATAACATTGGTAGCTATTGGTCTTTATACTGGTGAGTTAGGGAATAGTGTTCCTTGGGATGGTTCTTAATTAAAGAATATATACAAACAAGAATAACATTACCCAGACAACATCTACAAAATGCCAATACCAAGAGGCAGCCTCAAATCCAAAGTGATCATGGTCTTCAAAATGGCCAGCAAAAACTGACCTAGCCAACATTATTGCCAGCATAATACCACCCATCATCACATGAAATCCGTGAAATCCAGTAAGCATAAAAAAGGTTGATCCATAGATACCAGAGTTTAAAGTTAGTCCATAGTGTGCATAGGCTTCATAGTACTCAGCTGCTTGAAGACCAACAAAAATTAAAGCAAGAGTGACTGTTATTCCCAAAAATCTATTGAATTTTTTTCTATTACCATTCTTAAGTCCCAGATGAGCAAAGTGAACTGTGACGCTTGAGCTTAATAAAACTATTGTGTTCCAAAGTGGTAACCACTCAAGAGCATGATCCCAACCTGGCCAAGCCATGCTCTTCTCTGCAAGAACAAATCCATCTCCTTGGTCAGGAGTAACAATAACTGGCCATGTTGATTCAAAGCCTTGCCACAACTCTATAGCCTCAATTCCGATTCCTTTTTCACCCTCACCAGCCAACCATGGAACTGAAAGTGTTCTGACATAAAATAACGCTCCAAAAAAAGCTGCAAAGAACATTACTTCTGAGAAAATAAACCAAGCCATCCCATAGACATATGACTGCTTTAGTTGATTTGAATCCAAGCCAGCTAGATGTTCTTTTATAACCTGCCTAAACCAAAAAAATAATGTTAAGAATAGGCATCCTAAACCAGCATAGAGAATATAAACTGAGTTACTTGAGGGATCTCCTAAGTTATTTATTGTACTAGATGCCCCCATAACCAAAAGGAACAAAGAGAAGGCCATAAAAATAGGAAATCTGCTTTGATCTGGTACGTAATAACTTCCCCCACTCATATTTTTTACTCCATATCCATTTGATGATGAGCCATAACTTCTTCATTATAGTCAGTAATATCAAATATTGTGTATGACAAAATTATGTTCTTGATGTTTGATGGAAGATCGTTTGATACCAATAGTTTAACTGGTAGTAGTGCTTCCTCTCCTGGCATTAAAACTTGCTGTTCAAAACAAAAGCATTCTAATTTTTTTAAATGCTCTGCAGCATTAGATGGTGCAACACTCGGCACAGCTTGGGCTGTCATTTTTTTATTGGTCGTATTTTTTACATAAAAAGTTGCATTGTGATATTCGCCTGTTTCGATCTTCATTACTTGTTTTGAAGGTTTGAAAGTCCAAGGCATATTCTCATTATTAGTGGAAATAAACTGTAATGCTATAGGGCGTCCTTCTGCGGTAACTAAGTCTTCTGAGTATTCTGATTGAAATACTTTTCCATTAATGCCGGTTACTTCACAAAAAACATCATACAAAGGAACAAGCGCAAAACCAAATGCAAACATAAGAGGGACAGCAACAATGAGCTTTATTAGAGTCTTTTTTGCGCCTTTATTCATTAATCAATCTTGGGTGGAGTTGAGAAAGTATGATATGGAGCTGGCGATGCAACTGTCCACTCAAGGCCTTTTGCTCCTTCCCATACCTGTCCAGTTGCCTTCTTTCCTCCCATAACAGTTTTTAAAACTATAAATAGAAAGAGTATTTGAGAGAAGCCAAATAAAAATGCGCCAACACTAGATACCATATTCCAGTCTGCAAATTGAAGAGCATAATCGGGGTATCTTCTTGGCATTCCTGCTAGGCCTATAAAATGCTGTGGGAAAAAAGTAATGTTAACACCAGCAAAAGAAAGCCAGAAGTGCAATTTTCCTAATCTTTCGTCATACATATTGCCGGACCATTTTGGAATCCAATAATAGACTGCTGCCATTATTGAAAAAATGGCTCCAGGCACTAATACATAATGAAAATGCGCTACAACAAAATAAGTGTCGTGATACTGAAAGTCAGCAGGCACAATTGCTAGCATTAATCCTGATAATCCGCCTATTGTAAATAGAACAACAAATGCTATTGCAAAAAGCATAGGTGTTTCAAATGTAATAGAGCCTCTGAACATAGTTGCTACCCAGTTGAAAACTTTTACTCCAGTAGGAACTGCAATCAGCATTGTTGCCCACATGAAGAATATCTCTGCTGCTAATGGGAGACCAACTGTAAACATATGGTGTGCCCAAACTACAAAAGATAGAATTGCTATTGAAAGCATTGCCCAAACCATTGATGAATAACCAAAGAGCTGTTTTCTAGAGAATGTTTCAATAATATGAGAAACAATTCCAAAAGCTGGCAAGATCATTATGTAAACCTCTGGATGTCCAAAGAACCAAAAAATATGTTGAAATAATACTGGATCTCCTCCACCGGCAGCATTAAAGAAACTTGTCCCAAAATGGATATCCATTAACATCATTGTTACCGCTCCAGCAAGAACGGGCATTACTGCAATAAGTAGGTAAGCTGTTATTAACCAAGACCACACAAATAATGGCATCTTCATTAAATCAACGCCAGGTGCTCTCATATTCATTATTGTTACTACAACATTAATTGCGCCCATAATAGAAGAGGCTCCCATAATATGCACTGAAAAAATAAAGAAGGTTACACTTGGAGGTGCGTAAGTTGTCGATAGTGGTGCATAGAATGTCCAACCAAAGTTAGGAGCGCCACCTTCCATAAATAATGAAGATAACAATATAAAGAATGCAAATGGTAGAATCCAGAAGCTTAAATTATTCATTCTTGGTAAAGCCATATCAGGTGCGCCTATCATCATTGGAACTAACCAATTGGCAAGTCCTACAAAAGCTGGCATCACACCACCAAATATCATAATCAAGCCATGCAATGTAATCATTTGATTATAAAATTCAGGCTCGACGATTTGCATTCCAGGCTGGAATAACTCAGCTCTTATAACCATAGCCATAGCTCCACCAATAAGGAACATGGCAAAACTAAACCATAGGTATAGGGTCCCTATATCCTTATGATTTGTCGTATATAACCATCTGGTTATTCCTTTAGCTGGGCCATGATGGTGGTCCTCATGATGATTTTCTATTACTGCACTCATAGTATCTTCCTAATTTAAATTTTTGGTTCCTTATAATCAACAATGTCCTTTGGTATAACAATTTCTCCGTCACCTTTGTCTGCATTACCCCAGGACTGTCTTGTATAAGTAATTACTGCTGCAAGTTCAACTTCAGATAAATAGCTAAATGAGTTCATTGCTGCACCTTGGACACCTTCCATTAAAATTTCAATATTTCTATCTTTGTTATTCATTACGATATCACTGCCGGCAAGAGCTGGAAATATTCCTGAAATCCCCTGGCCAGATGTTTGATGACATGCAACGCAATTGACTTCATAAATTCCTTCACCTCGGGCAACTAACTCTTCTGCAGACCATTCTTTGGTAGTCAATTCAGCCAGTTTAATTGCTTCTTGTCTCTTACCGAAAACCCATTCTTCGTACTCAGCCTGTTCGACTACTTTTACAACAATGGGCATAAATCCGTGATTCTTTCCACAAAGTTCTGTGCACTTTCCTCTATATATGCCTGGCTCATCAACAATAGTCCAAGCTGTATTTACAAATCCAGGGATTGCATCTTGCTTGATTGCAAATGAAGGCATCCACCATGAATGAATAACATCATTTGCTGTTATTAAGAATCTAATTTTCTTGCCAGCAGGAATTACTACCATCTCATCAACCTCTTGAAGGTAATTTTCACCTTTTGGAACTAGATTATAAATCTCATCTAGATCTGTTGATAAATTTGCGAAAAAGCTTACGTCGTCTTCAAGGTACCTGTATTGCCACTTCCACTGATATCCGGTAACTTGGATATTTATATCTCCAGCTTCATCATCATAGATTTTTACAAGTGTTTTTGATGCAGGAACTGCCATGGCTATTAAAATAAGAAAAGGAATAATCGTCCATGCAATTTCAAGTTTGTGGTTTTCGTGAAATTTTGCTGGGACTGGATTTTTCTCTTTTGTGTGCGCCCACATAGAATAAAACATTACAGAAAAAACAAGTGCTCCAATTGCTACGCATATCCAAAATATAAGCATATGCAATTCAAAAACTTCGTTACTTATATCAGTAATACCCCTCGTCATATTTAACGCAAACCAATCTGCAGAAAGAGCAGGTGATATCAATAGTAAATAAAAAGGAATAGCTTTCCCTTTCAATATTTTAAAAAGTTTAAAAAACATTATCCGCCCAAAAGTATGTGTGTCTTAATAATATAATTAGCTTATGATGCATTATAAGTCATTTTTATATATACAACAAAGTAAATTATAAATTTTTCGTACGTATCATATCTTTTTGATACATCAATTTCTATTGATTTTTATCCCTATTTTTTTTGAAATCTTCTATATTAATTACTTTTATCTCTGCATCTTTTTTTATATCTTTAAGCTCAGGTCTTTTCTCTATAAAATTACATTTCACACAATATATTTCGTCATCTGATGGATTTAATGCAATGGTGTCTTTGCTTTTGCATTCAGGACAAATAGCTCCAGCAATAAACTGAACAAATCTCTTCATTCTCTCATTGCCTCAATATCTTTAAGAACTGGATCTATATCTGGCAAAACACCAAACCACATTTTATATGAATGCGCGGCTTGATTTACTAACATTCCCGCCCCGTCGTAAACGTTTCTTGAATTTTCTTTGGCCCATTTGCAGAATGGTGTTTCTGCTAATGAATAATTTAGATCATAGTAAATAGCATTCTCTGATGTTATTAACTCATTAATAGGGCTAAATTTTCCAGTTAGACCAGCAGAGCTTGCATTAATTACTATATCGTATTCATGCTCTTGAGATATGAAAGAGTCAATGCTTGAAAATTGTGAATATTTTCTTGATAGTTTTTCTGCTTTTTCTTCTGTTCTATTAAATAAAGTTATTTTTTTAGTTTTACTGTGCGCAACTTTATATAAGATACTTTCTGCAGCTGCGCCAGCACCAATTATTAAGACTCTTTTTTCGTTTAGAAGAAATCCCTTATGTTTTACATCATTTAGAAAACCATCTCCATCAGTAGAGTACAAGAAGATCTTTTTATCATCTTTAACTATTGTATTTACTGCATTGATATAACGAGCTTCCTTAGAAATTGTTCCATCTATAACTGAAGCTTGTTTTTTATGTGGAAGAGTAATATTTAGACCTCTTGCAGCACCGTCTTTAAAAAAATCATTTATAAAATTTAGAAAATCATCATGAGCTACTTTGAATGGCAGATATTCAATATTTATATTTGTTTGTCTTGAAAATCTTGAATGAATAAATGGGGATAGAGAATGCTCTATTGGGTCCCCAACAACGCCTAGCTTGAATATCTTAGACATTCCAATCCTTGTTTATGGCGCGCAAAAGCTCTTTTTCCATTTTTTTGTAACTATCAGTTTTCTTGTAGGCCCATTTAGTTTTTGATGGAAGAGACGCTAAAATTGATTCAATTCTGCCCTTGGATTGGAGTCCAAATAGAGTCCCTCTGTCATAAATTAAGTTAAATTCAACGTATCTGCCCCTTCTAATTAACTGAAAATCTTTCTGCAATTCATCAAAATGAAGGTTTTTTCGTTTTTCAATAATGTTTTTGTATGAATTTAAGTATGCGTTAGCAACAGACTCAAGCATTTTGACGCTATCTTCTAGGGAAAAATCAGTAATGTTATCAAAAAATATGCCACCTACCCCTCTTTTTTCATTTCTATGAGGTATTTTGAAATAATTATTGCAGTTTTCTGAAAAAATACTGTAAAAATCAGGATTTATTAAACTTAAACATTCTTTAGCCTCTGCATGCCAGCTTAAAATATCCTCTTCAATGGGGATATAGGGTGTTAAATCATATCCACCTCCAATCCACCAATCACAAATATCTTTATTTTTATCAAGAATCCCAAACAATCGGACATTCATGTGGCTTGTTGGGACGTTGGGATTATTTGGATGAGATATTACTGAAACACCCATTGCTCTGAAGCCAAACTTTACCTCTTTTTTGAGATTATTTGCCAAAGCAGTTTTAGGAAGCTTTTCACCACTAATAGATGAAAAATTTACAGCACAATTATCAAAGAATTTTCCATTCTCAATAACATAAGTTATTCCACCGCCACCTTCATCACGCGTCCATTCATCAAAAGAAATATCTGCATGTTCTTTATCCTCAAGTGAACTGAAATTATCAATAATATCTGATTGAATATTAAGGAACCTTTTTTCAGTTTTTTTTATCATAGTTTAATCACGAATTATAGATTTAGAATCAAGGTCTATTATTTTCGATGGTCTTTTGTTATGGCCAAGCTCACCATCATAGTATGCAAGTTCATCTGATTCAAAAAAATCTAAAATCTCAAGAGGATTATCTAAAACTTTTTTTCCAGAAAGGTTTGCAGAAGTTGAAACAATAAAATTATTAAAACCTTTAAATAGGGCTTTGATCGGTAAGTGATTACTTACTCTAACTGCAATTTTACCATTTTCTGAGTGCAGATGTTCGGGTAAATTTTTATTATATCTAATTAAAAAGGTGACTGGTCCAGGCCAGTTATTTTTTAATAAAATTTCGTCTTCTCTATTAATTTCATCAATATAATAATTTAAAAAATCTAAAGACTTGCATAGTAAAATAAAGCTTTTATTATGCTCTCTTTTTTTGATAGAAAAGATCTTTTCAATTGCTAGTTCATTAAATGCATCGCAACCCAATCCCCATATTGATTCGGTTGGATGAATGAGTATTTTTCCAGATTCCAGCCAACTAATTGATGAAGAAATATCTAAAGAATTTTTATTCAATTATGAGTTAAGTTTTTTATCTTTTTCAAGAACTTCTTTTCTCATATTTTCTTTATAATCAACTAGCTTTTGTGCAAGATCCTCATCTGATGTTGCTAGTATTTGTACAGCAAGAATTGCACTGTTTTTAGCGCCACTTTTACCAACTGCTACAGTCGCTACAGGAACTCCAGGAGGCATCATAGCTGTAGATAGAAGAGAATCAATGCCCCCCATGCCACCTGATTCAATAGGAATGCCAATAACTGGTCTTGTTGAATGCGCAGCAACAGCCCCTGCAAGGTGAGCTGCCATGCCTGCTGCGGCAATAAATACCTTACACCCGTTATTTTCTGAGTTTTTAATTAACTCCATTACAGCATGAGGTGTTCTGTGCGCTGACATAACGTTTTTTGTATATTTGACTCCAAATGAGTCTAGAACTGCAAAACTGGCCTCAACAACAGGTAAATCGCTGTCAGAACCCATTATTATAGCTACTTGTGTGGTTGAATTTGTCATATTGTTGTACTCTTAATATTTAACTAGATTATAATCACGAAATTATAATAAAAAATAGTCATTTATGTCTAAGAAATTAAAAATTTTAATTTTTCCTGATCCAAAACTACGTACTGTAGCCAAAAAAGTTGATAAATTCGACAAAAGTTTAAAAAACCTTTCTGAAGACATGCTTTTTACAATGTATGATGCAAATGGGATTGGGCTTGCTGCAACACAGGTAGATAAACATATAAGACTAGTTGTAATGGATCTCTCAGAAGAAAGAAATGAGCCTATGGTGTTTGTGAATCCAGAATATAACGTTAATAAAGATCATAATTTAATTGAGTTTGAGGAGGGTTGTCTCTCAATACCTGGATTTAATCAAAATATAACAAGACCGGATAGTATTGAGCTTAAATGGCAAGATTTAGACGGAATTCAGCATACAACTACTCCAGAGGGAATGCTAACTATATGTATTCAACATGAAATAGACCATCTTGAAGGTAAGTTGATGGTGGATTATGTCAGTGCTCTAAAAAGAGATAGAGTAAGAAGCCGACTTTTAAAAGATTTTAACAGAAAATAAAAGATTTAAATTAAAAATGAATATATTATTTGCTGGAACTCCTGAAAATTCTTCACAAATTTTAAAATCATTAATAGATCTGGAAGATATTCATGTTAAGGGAGTTATTTCTCAGTCTGATAAAAGGGGCAAAAGAGGCTCTGAAGTTGTTGAGTCATTCGTATCTAAGGTGGCAAAAGAATCATTAATACCTACTTTTAAAGAAGATGACTTAAATACAAAACATTTTAAGGATGGTATTGCTGATTTAGACATTGATATATTGCTTGTAGTGGCGTATGGAAAGATCTTGCCTAACTGGCTCTTATCAAAGCCGAAATTAATGCCCATAAACATACATTTTTCATTGTTGCCGAAGTATAGGGGTGCCTCTCCTATTCAATCTTCATTGATAAATGGTGATATTGTCTCTGGTGTTACTTTTATAAAGATGAATGCTGATTTAGATGCTGGCGAAATTATTGATAGTTTTAAATGTGATATATCAATCAATGATAATAAAATTTCGCTTGAAAAAAAGTTAACTAAAATATCGATCGAAAAACTTAACGAAGTTTTAGGTAATGTGAAGTCAAATAACATTAGCCTTAATCATCAAGATGAAAGCAAGGCATCTTATTGTAAAAAAATAAAAAAAATTGATGGATTGATAAATTTTAATCAATCCAGCCAGTTAATTTTTAATACTTTTAGAGCATATAAAGAATGGCCACAATCAACATTTGAGTATAAGAAAATATTAATAAAAATCCATGATATGTATATATCTGATAAACAAAGTGTGGGTGTGCCAGGCACTATTTCTTTACTTGATAAGACTGGGATATACATAAATACATGTGATAAAATGATAGTAATTACTAACTTACAATTTCCAAATAAGAAAATAATCTCAGCGGTTGATGTTTTTAACTCCTACAAAGAATTTTTCTCATAAAAAAAATTTATCCATAAGTCTTTTAATTCATTCAAAAGAGGTTTAATTTACACAATATGAAAGTACTAATTTTAGGTGCTGGTCGTGTAGGGGGAAATCTTGCGAGAGCTCTTGTAAATAATAATTACGATGTTGCTCTGATTGATCAGGATAAAAATGCCTTGAGAGTGCTTGAAGAAAAACTAGATATCATGACAATTGAAGGTCATGCCTCACACCCACTATCGATTAAAAAGTCTGGAGCAGACGAATCTACTACAGTAATAGCAGTAACCTCCAATGATGAGGTTAATATAATAGCTTGTCAGGTTGCTAAAAAATTATTTAATGTAAAAAAGACTATCTGTAGAATTACTGATTCTTCTTATGGTGATGACATAGATGTCTACACTGAAAATACAATAGATATTATTATTAGTCCTGAAAATGAGGTTAAAAATCATCTTAAAGATCTAATCATTCATCCTGGTGCGGATCAAATTGAAAAATTTGCTGATGGGAAGGTAAATTTAGTAAGTGTTAAAGCCAAAAAAAAAGGCAAGCTTGTTGGCCGGGAGCTTAAAGGAATTAAAGATGATATGCCAGAAACTAATGCATTTGTAGCATCCATATATAGAAAAGGCAAACCATTCATTCCTTCAGGCGAAACTGTTATTAAAGAAAATGATGAAGTCTATTTCATTTCATCAGAAGAAAATACAAATCAAATAGTTGATGAGTTTAGAGATCATGAGGAGAGTTATTCAAGGGTAATGATTGTTGGCGGAGGAAAAATTGGCTTTTCGCTGGCAAAAGAAATTGAAAATGAATATAAAACAAAGTTAATTGAATCAGATAAAGAAAGATGCTCAAACTTATCCAAAAAATTAGATAAGACAATTGTTCTTCATGGATCAGCCACTGATGAAAGTCTTTTAAAAAGTGAGAACATATCTAATATAGATATTTTTTGTGCCTTAACTGATGATGATGAGACAAATCTGATGTCCTCTCTCCTTGCAAAAAAAATGGGTGCAAAGAAAACAATGATCATTCTTAATAATCCATCATACCTAGGTCTAGTTCCTGGTTTTATAGATATATATATTGCTCCATATAGGCTAACCGTATCGTCTGTGCTGCAAGACTTAAGAGATAGTGATGTTGCCCAAGACGTTATGCTAAAAATGGATACTGGGGCTGAAGCAATAGAAGGTATTGTTCATGCTAATGAATACACTTCACCTTTATTTGGTAAGTCGATTAAAGAGATTAATCTGCCAGAGGGCTCCTCAATAGGAGCTGTTATAAGGCATGGAGAATTAATAATGCCTGAATCTGATGTAGAACTATGCCTAAATGATCATCTCATAATATTTTTAGCTAACAAGGATATGATGTCTGAGGTTGAGGTTTTATTTAAAACAAATCAATGAATCTAAAGTCTATAGTTAACTTATTCAGTATATTGGTTTTATTTTTTAGCCTTTCATATATTTTTCCCATTATTATTTCATTGATATTTGATGATGGGGCTACTGAATTATTTATATATACCTTGCTGGGTGTAGGTTTAATTGGTTTAGTTGGTCTTCTTGCAACAAGAAAGGTAGATAATGAGCTGTCTCAAAAAGATGGATTTGTAATTATTGTATTGTTTTGGGTTGTCTTATGTTTTGCGGGATCAATTCCTTTCTATTTAAGTGGTATGAATGCAATTGATTCGATATTTGAGTCAATGTCGGGAATAACCACTACAGGTGCTACAGTAATATCAAATTTAGATACGCTTCCTGAATCTTTATTATTTTACAGACAACTTCTTCAGTGGATGGGTGGCATGGGCCTTATTGTTTTGGCAATTGCTGTAATGCCTCTGCTTGGTATCGGTGGGGGACAAATATATAAGACAGAAATTCCAGGGGCAATGGGTGAGCAAAAATTAACGCCGAGAATTAAAGAAACAGCTCAAGTTCTATGGCTAATATACTTAGGGCTGACAATATTATGTGCCATTCTTTACTACCTCGGTGGAATGGGCTCTTTTGATGCTGTATCGCATGCAATGTCTACTGTTGCGATTGGTGGCTTTTCTACACATAACGATAGCATTGGTCATTTTAATAGCATTGCTATAGAAACAATATGTATTGCTTTCATGCTTTTGTCTGCTTTTAGTTTCACATTACATTACTTTGCAGTATTTAAGAAAAAACCTCTTAAATACTTTTACGATCCTGAGATTAGATTCTTTATGAGTATTTTGGCTATTATTTTCATAATATGTGCAATGATTTCAAATATAAGCAATTATGGTCCAAATTTAAGAGAATTAGCTTTTCATAGTGTTTCAATGCTCACAACAACAGGCTTTTCAATATCAAATTCCTCTGAATGGCCTTTCTCAATATCATTTATTCTTTTAATTGGTGCATTTATAGGTGCCTGTGCTGGCTCAGTGGGGGGTGGAGTTAAATCATGGCGAGTCCTAATAATGATTAACCATGCTCACAAAAACTTAATGAGAATTATTCATCCAAATTCAGTTATATCGCTAAAGATAGGCACAAAGAATGTAAATGATGAAGTTGCAACATCTGTTTGGGGCTTTTTCTCAATATACATTATCTCGTTTATTATTCTTTTATTGTTTGTCCTTGTAACAGGGGTTGATTTTGAGTCAGCTTTTTCAGCAGTTGGCGCATGCCTTAATAACCTAGGTCCTGGACTAGGAATAGTTTCTGAAAATTATGCAAATATCAATTCAGCGAGTAAAGGTATTTTAGCTTTTGCAATGTTGCTCGGAAGATTAGAAATCTTTACCTTGTTAGTTATCTTAACTCCAATGTTCTGGAGCAAATAACTACAATCCCTTATAGGGGTCTTTAACAAGTCCGCTACTTCTTTTAAACCTTTTATACTCCCAAGAATAATCTGAAGGCCTATTATTAATAAAATTCTCAATGTCTTGGTTTACTAATAGTTTGTGCTTACTATCATCATATATACTTTCAGAACAGTGTTTTAGATTAATACATAATTTATTGTCCTGATTATTTTGGATATAAAAATATATGACAGGAGATAAGGTTTTTACGGCTAGTGATTGCACCAAAGTAGTGGTGTAAGCTGCTGTATTAAAAAAATTAATGTGTTCACCCAAGCCTCTTTGTGGAACTTGATCAGCTGCAAAACATATTATATTTTTATTTTTTAAAGCTTTAAATATTTGTCTTACGCCACCAATTGTTGTTTCATAACATTTTGAATTTCCAGACTCTCTTCTACTTTTTATAAAATGATTTAACGCTTTGTTTTTAACTTTTTTATATAGACTATGAGTTGTTTGTTGAGAGTTCATCCAGGACAACAACATATCAACACTTCTATTGTGGAAAGACACAGTTATCAATCCATTTGCTTTAAGGTTATTTACTAAAAAGTTATTTTCTATTCTCAAGATCTTGTTATTTACTTCATGGTCACTTCTACCCCATGTGTATATTGATTCAAAACCAGAGATAATGGACTCCCTAATGCTAAGTTTTGAAAGCAGCTCTAAATCACTTTTATTTCTTTTTGGATAAGCTATTTTAATATTCTCTAGGGTCACTTTATAACTAAGTAAGTATTTATAGACTCTCAAAAACATGTAGATATCAACTAATGCTATAAAGAATGACTTAGGAACAAGAGAAACAAAATAAAAAAGAATTTTCATCGTAATTTTTAGATAATACTTTTATAATCATAGAATATATATTCTTTTTATAAAAGGGTGACTAATATTATATTAATGTTAGGTTTTATTGACATTTAAATGGACAAATGTCTAATTTATCATAGGATTTAGTTTGACAGCAAAAAATATGGATGATTTGGTAGCTCTTTGTAAAAGAAGAGGCTTTATTTTTCAATCTGGTGAAATATATGGTGGCTTGCAGGGCTTATATGACTATGGTCCATTGGGTGTTGAACTAAAAAATAATATAAAAAATGCGTGGTGGAGTAGTATGGTCTATGAGAATGACAATATTGAGGGGCTAGACTCTTCAATATTAACAAACCCACTAGTATTAAAGTATTCAGGTCACGAGGAAACATTTTCAGATCCAATGGTTGACTGTAAATCATGCAATCAAAGGTTTAGAGCTGATCAAATTCCAAAAGAATGTAAACCAGAGGATCTTACAGAGCCTAGAATGTTTAATTTAATGTTTAAAACAAATGTTGGTCCGGTGGATGACGGTGAAAATTTTGCATATCTTAGACCAGAAACAGCACAGCAAATTTTTACTAACTTTAAAAACGTTGTGGATTCAACATCTAAAAGCATTCCTTTTGGTATAGCACAAGTTGGTAAAGCATTTAGAAACGAGATTACGCCAAGAAATTTCATTTTTAGAGTAAGAGAATTTGAACAAATGGAGCTAGAGTATTTTGTTGAGCCTGGGAAAGATGAGGAATGTATTAATTCATGGGTACAAAAAAGAATAGAGTGGTGGGAAAAACAAGGTGTACCCACAGAAAGTATTGAGCTATATGAAGTTCCTAAAGATGAACTAGCCCATTACTCTAAAAGAACAGTAGATTTAATGTATAATTTTCCACATGGCTTGGAAGAGCTTGAGGGTATTGCTAATAGAACTGATTTTGATCTTGGGTCCCATTCAAAAAAGCAAGAAGAATTAGGCATAAAATCTCAAGTAAAAAATAATAGGAATTCGAACTCTAAGCTTGCTGTACAAAATGAACATGGTGATTGGTATGTACCGTATGTTATAGAACCATCTGCTGGAGTAGAAAGAGGTTTTCTTGCAATACTTAATGAAGCATTTGTAGAAGAAGATCTAGATGATGGAAAAACAAGAACTGTTTTGAAGCTCAAGCCACATTTAGCTCCTGTCAAAGCAGCAATAATCCCACTAAAGAAGAATAATGAAGAAATTGTTGCGTTATCTAAGAGTACCAAAAACTTACTTCAAGATCTTGGCCTGGGAAGAGTTATGCTTGAAAATACAGGCAATATTGGTAAGGGATATAGAAGGCAAGATGAAATAGGTACGCCTATTTGTATTACTGTAGACTTTGACTCATTAGAGGATAACACTGTAACCATTAGAGACAGGGACACTATGGACCAAACTAGGTTAAAAATTAGTGAGCTCCCTAACTTTTTTATCAATAAGATTAGATAAAATTGCTAATCTTAAGAAGCTTAGTTTTTAATACATTACTTTATTCATCCTTAATACCTGTTTCCCTTTTAATAATATTTCTATACCCGTTTTTTGCAACAACGTATATTCAAAAAATTGCATCAAGTTGGATAATGTTTATTTTATGCAGTCTTAGGGTTATATGCGGTGTTAAATGGCAAATAGAAGGCATTGAAAATCTTCCAGATGGACCATTCATACTGGTTTCAAACCACCAAAGTGCTTGGGAATCCTTTTATCTTCAAACACTTCGAATACCATCAGCAAGCATTATTAAAAAGGATCTTTTATATATTCCATTTTTTGGCTGGGCTTTGGCCTGCATGAAGCCGATTCATCTTAGGAGAAAAAATAAAATTCGCAGCTTAAAAAAAGTTCTTTCATCTGGCTCTAGAAAGTTAAAAAATGGGTTTTCAATTATAATATTTCCTGAAGGTACAAGAGCTAAACCTCATGAAGGTTTAAGAGAGTTTTCAAATAGTTGCGGCTCATTATCTGTAAATAATAACGTGCCTATAATTCCAATTTGTCATAATTCTGGCCTCTATTGGCAAAATAAGCGTTTTATAAAGTACCCAGGTACGGTTATAGTAAGAATTGGGAACGAAATGTATGGAAAAGACCCTAAAGAACTAACAAACAGGGCATATAGCTGGATAAAAGAGAACTTTAATAAAATACACTAAATATCTAACTCTTTGATAGAAAGTGCATTTGCATCAATAAATTCTCTTCTTGGCTCTACATCATCGCCCATAAGAATTTCAAATGACTCGTTAGCATCCTGGATATCTTTTATGTCAACTCTCATCATTCTTCTGTTTGAAGGATCCATGGTTGTTGTCCAAAGTTGCTCCGGATTCATTTCTCCAAGACCTTTATATCTTTGTACTTCTAGTCCTCTTGTACCATTTTTTGAAAATAATTTAATTGCATCATCTTTCTCTTTTTCATCTGATGCATATATAAACTCTTTGCCTTTGGTAATCTTATAAAGAGGAGGTAATGCGATATATATATGGCCGTTATCAACAATCTCATACATTTGCCTATAAAAAAACGTGAGTAATAGGGTTCTTATGTGAGAACCATCAACATCAGCATCTGTCATAATAATTATTCTATGGTATCTAAGATTATTAATGTCAAAATCATCCTTTCCAATTCCACATCCTAATGCCTTTATAAGAGTGCCCACTTCCTGAGATCCTAAAACTTTATCAATTCTTGCTTTTTCAACATTTATGATTTTTCCTTTAAGAGGAAGAATGGCTTGATTTTTTCTATTTCTGCCTTGCTTTGCTGATCCGCCAGCAGAATCGCCCTCTACAATGTAAATTTCTGACAATGAAGGGTCTTTCTCCTGACAATCTGCTAATTTACCTGGCAAACCAGCAATTTCTAAAACCCCTTTTCTTCTAGTCATCTCTCTGGCTTTTCTTGCTGCCTCTCTGGCAAGTGCAGCTTCTGAGACTTTAGAAACAATACTCATGGCATCTTTAGGATTCTCTAATAAAAAATCGTTAAAATGCTTACTAAACACTGTGCTAACAACACTCTCAACCTCTGAAGATACTAATTTTTCTTTTGTTTGTGATGAAAACTTTGGATCTGGAACCTTGACTGAAATAATTGCAGTAAGGCCTTCTCTTACATCTTCCCCCAGAAGGTCTGTAGGTGTTTTTTTGGCATTTTCTTTTTTTATAAATGCTTTGAGAACTCTAGTTAAACTTCCTCTAAAACCAGCCAAATGAGTTCCACCATCTTTTTGAGGAATATTGTTTGTATAACATAGTACATTTTCAGAGTACGAATCAGTCCACTGAAGAGATATTTCAACACCAACATCATTCTCTGTAGCAGAGCATTCAAAAATGTCCGAAAGTTGTTGTTTTCTCCCTCTTAAATGAGTTACGTAGCTAGACAGGCCACCATTATTTTTAAATTTTTTACTTTTTCCGGTTCTTTTATCTTCTACATTTATGGATACACCTGCATTAAGAAAGGAAAGTTCTTGAATTCTTTTATATATTCTTTCTATTTCAAAATCTATTGATGTAAAGATCTTATCCGAAGGAAAAAATGTAATTTTAGTTCCTGTTTTATCAGATTTTTTAAGTTTCTTTAGCTTTGCTGTTGGCTTTCCCTCTTTATACTCTTGAAAATATTCACCGCCATCTCTGTGGACCTCAAGCAAAAGTTTTTTTGATAAGGCGTTTACAACCGAAACGCCAACGCCATGCAGGCCTCCTGAGACTTTGTAACTATTATCATCAAACTTACCTCCTGAATGAAGGGTGGTTAAAATCAATTGTGCAGCAGATATTCCTTCTTTTTTGTGAACATCAACAGGAATACCCCTTCCATTGTCTTGAACAGTAACAGAACCATCCTTATTAATTATTACATTGATGTCTGAACAATGGCCTGCCATAGCCTCATCAATACAATTATCTAAAACTTCAAAAACCATATGATGCAGACCAGAGCCATCATCTGTATCACCAATATACATGCCCGGTCTTTTCTTTACTGCCTCTAGGCCTTTTAGAACTTGAATGTTGGATGAATCATACTTGGCGTCACTTGATTTTTTTGCCATTTTTTATCCTAATTGTTCCACGTGGAACTTTTTAAAATCATTGAATTCAGGCTCTATTTTACTACTAAAATGATCATCTATACAGGAAAAGATTACCTGATTTTCATTGTATTTTAGTAAGTCTATAAATAATTGGAACACCCTATCATCAAGCTCTGATTTAATATCATCTATTATTAGTGTAGGCCTAAGGTCATAATGTTTTTTTAGAACTTCGTGTTGTGAACAAGACCACAATATTGAGAAAAACTTTTGCTCACCTCTAGATAAAAGTTGACGCGCATCAATATTATTAATTAAAAATTTTATATCTGCTTTATGGGGGCCTTTTGTTGTGGTTTTTCTATTTGTATCAATTTGAAAATTTTTCTCTAGCGTTTCTTGAAGATTGCTATCAGCATCCCATCCAGCAAAAAATGAAATATTAATATCATTAAAAAAATTAAAAACGTTACTAGGTTTTAATAAGTCTAGAAAGTTATTAAATTCCAATAAGGTGAGCTTAAAGAAATTAGCTCTTAAAGCTGAGATAGCATTTCCCTCTTTAATAAAGGCATCATTCCAAGCTGAGATTTGTGTCGTAGCTCCTTTTTTCAATAGGCTATTACGTTGCTTTAAAGACCTATAAAATGAAAACCATGAACTTGAAAAACCATCATCAGCAATAAATATTGATCGGTCAAGAAGCTTTCTTCTAAAGTCTGGAGATGCATCAGCAAAAGAAAAAGTATTGTTATGTATTGGCGAACATGGGAATTCTCTTATGAGTTTGCTTGTAGTAATCTTAGAGTTATTCAGCTGAACAGATATGGGTTTATTAATATCTTTTTTAATTTCTGCTATATAGCCCCTTTCGGAATCAAATGCTTTAAGGTTAAAGTTATCAAATTTAAAGTTTATTAAGGACGATATGTTAGAGCTTTTAAATGACTTTCCGCTTGAGAAAATAAATATTGATTCGAGGATGCTTGTCTTGCCAGAACCATTAGCACCATAAAAAAAATTTACGCCTGGGGACAGGTCTAAACTTAGTTCCTCAAAACATCTAAATCTTTTGATAGAAATCTTGGAAAATGACACTTTATATAACTAAATTAAAAGCGGCATCACTACATATTTAAGGTTGCTGTTATCTGTATCAGTAATTAAGCAACTCTTATCTGAACCAAAAAAGTTAACTTCAACTTGTTCACAGTCCAAGGTAGAAAGTATTTCTTGTAAATAGTTAACATTGAAGGCAATGTCTACATCTTCCCCTGAATACTTGCAGTCTATATTCTCTTCGCCTTGCTCTTTCTCAGGGTTATTAGCAGAAATATTAAGTAGATTACCTTTGGTGACAATCCTTACGCCTTTATATTTCTCGCTTGATAAAACACTAACCCTGCTTAAGCTCTCTGAAAATAATTTTTTGTTGATTTGAAGAAGTGAGCTTTCTCCTGAAGGGATGACTTGTTGATAGTCAGGGAATTTTCCTTCGATCAGTTTGCTTACAAATTTAGTGCCTCCTAGCTCAACCAAAACTGATGATTGAGATATTTTCATTACAACATTGTCCGTATTATCGCCAACAAGCTTTCCTATTTCATTTATAGATTTTCTTGGAACAATCCCGCTCATTGTTTCTGCTGCGGCTTCGTTTAGAGAAGCTGATGCGAGAGCAAGCCTGTGTGCATCGGTCGCTACAGATGTAATGTTTTTGTCATCAATAGAAAGGAAAAGGCCATTAAGGTAGTGTCTCCAATCTTGATTTCCCATTGCAAAGGCGGTTTTAGATATCAGTGTTTTAAGATTTTCTGATGATATATTTACCTGTGATTGTGTGTCTTCTATTTCAAATATGGGGAAGTCATCACTTGGTAGTGTTGATAAATTATATTTACCTGAGCTAGTTTCAATTTTTAGATTATCACCATCAAGAAAAAAATGGATTTCAGTTAAATCAGGAAGAAGTCTGCAAAGGTCGCTTAGCTTTCTTGCTGGAGCTGTTGTTTTACCCCCACTTTTAAAGTTTGAAATTGTTGATGTGGTTGAAATTTCACTTTCTAGGTCAGTCGCTGTTAGCTTAAGCGATGATTCGTCAACCTCTATAAGAACGTTTGATAGTATTGGAAGTGTTTGTCTTTTTTCAACAACGCCGAGTGTTAAATTAAGAGACTTAACAACCTCTTCTTTTAAAATATAAAAATCCATTAATTTGTAAGTGCCCTGTTGAGATTTCTATAATCCTCTTCATGAGATGGATTTTCTTTTCGTAGATCTTTTATTTTTTTACAAGCATGTAGGACTGTTGTGTGGTCTCTGCCATTAAATGCCTCTCCAATTTCAGGAAGGCTATGATTAGTAAGCTCTTTAGTTAATGCCATCGCCATTTGTCTTGGTCTTGTGATTGAGCGACTTCTTCTTTTGGACAATAAATCAGAAAGTTTAATATTGTAATATTCCGCAACAGTTTTCTGAATATTTTCAACACTAACCATTTTTGCTGAAATAACAAAAAGATCTTTAAGTGCGTCTTTAACAAGAGCTAAATCTATTTCTTGATTTGTAAATCTTGCATTTGCAACAACCCTTTTTAGAGCACCTTCTAATTCTCTTATGTTTGATCTAATTCTTTGAGCAATATAAATAGCGCAGTCATTTGGAAGTATTACACCCATTCTGTTTGCTTTATTTAACAAAACAGCTGCTCTTGTTTCAAGCTCTGGTGGATCGATTACAACAGGTAGGCCCCAACCAAGTCTTGATTTTAGTCGTTCTTCTAAGCCGTCTATTTCTTTTGGGTATTTATCACAGGTTAATATCATTTGATTGTTTCTGTCTAGAAGAGCATTAAAAGTATGGAAGAATTCTTCTTGTGACTGCTCTTTACCAGCAAAAAACTGAATATCATCTATTAATAAAGCATCTGCATTTCTGTAATAAGATTTAAACTCGTTCATAGCCCCTAGTTGAAGTGCTTTTACCATGTCAGATACAAACTTTTCAGAGTGAACATAAACAATTCTCTTGTTGGGCTCATTGTTTAAAATCTGATTGCCTACCGCATGCATTAAATGGGTTTTACCAAGGCCCACACCCCCATAAATAAAGAGTGGGTTATAGTCACCCTTTGGATTTGCTGCGACTTGCTTGGCTGCAGCTAGAGCAAGATGGTTAGACTTGCCTTCTACAAAACTATCAAAAGTATAATTTTCTACAAGTTTAATTTCAGAGTTTTTGCTATTATTTTTATATTTATCAACAAATGTTTCTTTTGTAAGAGTTTTAAAAACTAGACTTATGTTCTTTTTCGTGTTTGCTTTAACTAATTGTTGTATTTCTTCAGAAAAATTTTTTTCTATATAGTTTAAAATGAAATCATTTGGAGCTAAAAGTTCTAGCGTGTTTTCTTCTTGGGTTGCTTTTAATGGTCTGATCCAAGTGTTAAAGTCCTCTTGCGATAATTTATTTTCTAGCTTTTCTGAGCACTTATTCCAAAGTTCCAATATTATCTCCTATTAAGTTAGATAGTCTATTAAAAAATTAACAAGATATCTACAGGATAAAGGTTAGAATTTTCTGTGGATAACTTGTATATAAAAAAGAATTGCTTTATTTGTTTATTTTTGTGTTTTTAAAAATATATTAGGCTATAATTCTCACCAATTTTTTGACCTTAAAATTATGAAGAGAACGTTTCAACCAAGCAACCTTAAAAGAAAGAGAACACATGGCTTTCGTGCAAGGATGTCTACAAAAGCTGGTAGAGCTGTTTTATCTAACAGAAGAAAGAAAGGCAGAAAAGTTCTTAGCGCATAGTTTGTCAAACCCAAAAAAAATCAACCAAAACCTTAAGAGGGTTTTTTCAAATAAGTATTTTAGAGTTTTTAAAAAGTCCGTCTCATCAAATGGGTTAGAAATATCTATATCGAAAAAATACTTTAAGTTAGCTGTTGATAGAAACGCCTCAAAGAGAAGAATAAAAGAAATTGTTAGGCGGAATGGGTTGGGTGATGTTTTGGGTGGTGATTATGTTTTTTCTGTATTTAGGCCCTTTGCAGAGTTATCATATATGCAGGCAGAGGCAGAAATTGCTATAGCAATAAAACAAATTACAAAAGAGTAGTTTTGAAATGAATATAAGAAATTTTTACTGGTTGATGATTGTGGTTCTTTCAGGGGCTTTGTTGTTTGAGTGGACCTCAGGGAAAAAAGCTGCCGCCATTGAAAGCCATTTAATGGTTGCAGAATCAATGAGCCAGGTTGGGTTGGGTGAGAATTATGTTGCTGTAGAAAACGAGGAGCTTTTCTTGGTTGTTTCTGTTGAAACTGGTTCAATCACAGAAGCTCGATTAAAAAAACATCCAGTGGAAAACGTTTCAGGCTCTTTGGGTTTTAGGGTTTTTGGAAGTGAGTCTGTTTTTAATTATTATTTCAAAAGCGGTTTCACTGGCACATCGCCATCATATGTGTTGTTGGATTCTGGCGATGGTTACGTAAAGCTCATAGATGGTTTGTTGGGTGTTAGTAAGACTATTGCTTTATCGGACACGCCTTATGAGATATCTGTGGTAGATGCCGCAGAGGCTGGTGTTAAAGGAAAATCATATGCGGGTTTGTATAGAACCAGTGGCAGGGCACTAGATCTTAAGCAAGATGCCCTAAGTGGTGGAATGATGAATAATGGTTCTTATTTGGGTGTTGCTGTTAGCACGGACAAAGAGCCCTATGAAACAATAAAGCTTAATCAGGTTGATGATATGGGAGGTTATGAAGCGCTCTCTAGATCTGGTTGGATAGCTTTTGTGCAGAAATATTTCTTTGCTGCTTTGTTGGGCACCGATAAAAATATTTATAATTTCTATGCTTTGCCTGGTGAAAATGGCCTATACCGAATGGGTTATACAGTTGAAAATTCTTCAGCTGGTTCATTGGTTTATGAACACGAACATAGAATATTTATAGGTCCAAAAATCAGAAAGGATTTAATGGTGAGAGCTGACAGTTTGGAGCTTTCAATTGAGATGGGGTGGTTTTGGTTTTTGGCCCAACCAATGGTTTGGGTTATGGACAAAATAAATGGATATGTTGATAACTGGGGATTAACAATTGTTATTTTTACTTTATTAATTAAGTTGGTGTTCTGGCCGGTTACTGCAAAAGCTTTTTCATCTATGGCTGCTATGAAAAAAATTACTCCAGAGCTTAATGAAATCAAAGAGAGATACAAGGGAGACGCACAAAAAACACAAGCTGAAACCATGAAGTTGTTTAAAAAACATGGGGCCAATCCTTTGGGTGGTTGTTTGCCAATGTTTATACAAATGCCTTTTTTTATAGGTTTCTTTTTTGCTTTGCGTGAGATGGTTGAATTAAGACATAGTTCTTTTGGTATATGGGCTGACCTTTCTGCTCCTGATCCTTATTTTATATTCCCAATACTGTTTGCTATTTTGATGACCTTAACTCAAAGACTTAATCCTCAGCCTGCTGGAATGGACCCAACACAAGCACAGATAATGCGCTATATGCCAATAATGTTTTCTGTCCTTTTTGTTTTTATGCCTGCCGCATTGGGTTTGTACATGGTTGTGAATACGGGCGTTCAATATTTACAACAAGCGTATATGTATAAAAAAATCAATGCTCCTCTCGAGTAACCGAGAATGTCTATTGTTTATGCGCTAGCCACCCCTCCGGTTAAGTCTGCTATATGTATATTTAGAGTTTCTGGTAAGGGGTGCCACAAGCATATTAAAGCTTTGTTTGGCTTAGATCTTTTTGAGCCCAGAAGGTTTTACTTGTCAAACTTTTATGACGGGGGTGTTGTAATAGACAAGGTTGGGTTAATTGTCTTTAAGGGTCCAGAAAGCTATACGGGTGAAGACTCGTTTGAGGTTTATTCCCATGGCAGCCTTGGGATAATGTCATTGGCTGTGGATGTTTTTAAAAACGTTGGTTTTGATGAAGCGGCTCCTGGTGAGTTTACCAAAAGGGCTTTTTTAAATGAAAAAATAAGTTTGAATGAAGCGGAATCTTTGTCAGATTTAATAGAAAGCACGACTTCTAAAGAGGTGTTTTTGTCTGGTTCTTCTTTGTTTGGTGATCTGTCAGAAAAACTTATGGGGTTTTCTAATAGAATAAACGATGCTCGTGTTCGGGTTGAGGGTGAAATCGATTTTTCAGATGAGGGCGAGGTCTTTATGGACGAATCGCTAATATCAGACCTGGGCCTTCTTGTGGAAGACTTTAATTCGTTTGTGTCTATGTGCGCAAACAAAAGAGATCTTTCTAGTAAGAAAAATGTGTTTTTGGTTGGCCCAACGAACTCGGGGAAATCTTCGGTTTTTAACAGGCTGGTTGGTTATGAAAGGGCTATTGTTACAGACAGGCCTGGTACAACTAGAGACATGATCAGCTCGGAAGCTTTTTTTGAAACCAGTGTTTTTTCTGTTTTTGATACGGCTGGTGTTCGGGAAACTGACGATGTTATTGAAGAGAAGGGTATCGAAATGTCTTTAAGCCAGCTTGGGGATGCTGATGTCGTTATAGGGGTTTTTGAAGAGTATGACGAAGAAGTTGTTGATGAGTTTAAAAAAAGATGTTCTGACGGTTCTCTTTTTGTTGTTCAAAATAAAATTGATGTTAATGAGGCTAATTATAAGTTGTTTGATTTTTGTGTTTCTGCAAAAACAGGACTGGGTTTTTCTGATCTAAAAAAAGCTGTAGTTAGTTTTTCAGATGATGAAATTGAAAAAACAAATTCCAATTATTTAGTTAGGGGTAGACACGTTAAAATTTTTGATGGCGTTACTAAAGATCTTAAGGCTGCATTGCTTGGTTTAAAAAATAATAAGACTTTAGAGCTTGTAGCTGAGGATTTAAAAAACTCACGCTCAGGTCTAGACGAGTTATTAGGAAAAAAATTCTCAGACTCTTTGCTTGGAGATATATTTAGTTCGTTTTGTATTGGTAAGTAACTTGTTAGTATTGTGTGCTTATTTTTTTAAATAATTTTTTATGTACAGTTTATTAAAGGCTTATGAGGGTTTTAATTAAGAGCGTATTAAATAAGTTGTTTTGAGTTTTTTTGTTATTTTGTATGGCTTTCAAGCAGTTATTAACATAAATAACTGTCCTAATAGAAATAACAAAAAGTATATAATATAGATATTATTGGTTTATTAATTTATGTATAAGTTCGATGTGATTGTAATAGGGGGTGGGCATGCTGGGTCTGAGGCTGCTTATTCTGTTTATCGCTCCGGTTTGAAGTGCGCTTTAATTACAATGGACGTATCAAAAATCGGCCAAATGTCTTGCAACCCAGCAATAGGGGGTCTTGGAAAATCTCACATAGTAAGAGAAATAGACGCCATGGGAGGACTGATGGCTATTGCAACCGATTGCTCAGGAATTCAATATAGAACCCTCAACACCAGAAAAGGAGACGCAGTCCAAGCTCTAAGAGTTCAATGTGACAGAAGTCTTTATAGGAAAGCAGTACAAGAAATATTAAAAAAAACAGACATTGAGATAATTAACGAAGAAGTTGTAGATTTTGTTTTAAATGACAACGTTATTAAAGGTGTTAAAACAAACAAAACCTCATACCTTGCCAAAAAAGTCATTCTTACAACAGGCACCTTTCTTAATGGGAGGATGTATACAGGTAATGAGATTAAAGAAGGGGGCAGAATAGGAGACCTCTCCTCAATACCACTGTCAAAAAGGCTCTACTCTATGAATTTACCGATGGGAAGACTAAAAACAGGAACGCCAGCAAGAATTAAACTTTCAAGCATAGACCTTACAACAATGGAGGAACAACCAGGCGAAAAACCAACACCATGGATGTCTTTAGCCAACCCACCAAAAAAACACCAAAAACAAGTCTCCTGCTTCATAACAAGAACAAACCAAAAAACACATAAAATTATTAAAGATAACACCCACCTGTCAGCAATGTATTCTGGTGACATCAAAGGAATAGGACCAAGATATTGCCCATCAATCGAAGATAAGGTTAAAAAATTTGAGGACAAAGAAAGCCACCAAATTTTTATAGAACCAGAGGGTATCGACACAGACCTAGTATACCCAAACGGGATATCTACCAGCCTGCCACAAAAAGCACAAGAACAATTCATTTATTCTATTAAAGGGCTTGAAAAAGCAGAAATAACTGAATACGGGTATGCGGTAGAATATGATTTTGTAGACCCAAGAACCCTTCACAAAACACTTGAAACCAAGTATTTTAAAAACCTGTATCTAGCAGGACAAATAAACGGAACCACCGGCTATGAAGAGGCCGCCGCCCAGGGGCTTATGGCTGGAATCAATGCTAGTAACGCTATCAGAAAAAAGAGCGAAATGATTTTAGAAAGAGATGAAGCATACATCGGCGTAATGATAGACGACCTAACATCCCATGGAATAACAGAGCCCTATAGAATGTTTACAAGCAGAGCAGAACACAGGCTTTTGCTTTCTCAAAACAATGCAGAACAAAGACTGCTTCAAAAGGCTAGAAAAATTCAAATAATTAGCAAAGAAACAGAAGAAAGGTATTTGAAAAACGAAAAAGAATACACCGACTTTGTAGAAACAATTCTAAAGAAAACAAAAACAAAAGCATTCATTAATAAAGAAAATAAAAAAACCAAACTGGAAGAAAAAAGAAGCATTTTCCAACTTCTATCAAGAAACGACGTAGATGAAAAAAAACTCTTAAAAACAACCAAAACCAACAAACACCACTACCAAAGAGCAATTACAGAAATCAAATACGCGGGATATATTAACAAGCAAATCAGAGAGATAAACAAAACCAAGAAACAAAACAATAAAAAAATACCCAACAATATAGATTATGAAAACATAAACGGCCTGTCTAACGAAGTCTGTGAAAAACTTACACTCAGACAACCAAGAACAATAGGTGACGCCTCTTCCATAGAAGGGGTAACCCCAGCAGCAATAAACCTAATTTTAATACATATCAAAAAAAGAGACCTTGTATCAGAAAATGTTTGATACAAACATAACACCACCCAATATTAGTAAAAAAAACGAGGAAAAAATAACAACCTTTATTGATCTCGCTCTAGAGTTTAACAAAACACATAACATATTCGTAAGAAAGAACGCCAAAGAGGTTTTTGAGAAAGATATTGTTGATTGCCTGCCCTTAACTTCAGAGATTTTAGACAAAGAATCAGTGCTCGACCTTGGTTCTGGTGGTGGATTTCCTGGAATCCTGATTGGAATTTTAAAACCAAATAACAAGGTTTGTCTTGTCGAAAGTAGCAGCAAAAAGTGTTATTTCTTAAAAAAAACAGCTCACGAACTATCACTTAAAAACGTTTTTATAATTAACTCAACCATAAGTAAAAACAACAATATTGGGAAGTACGATATTATTACCGCAAGAGCTTTTGCAAACACGGAAAAAATAATAAACATTACAAAAAACAACACCAAACCCTCAACAAAATATCTGTTGCTCAAAGGAACTATAAAAAAACTAAAAGAAGAGCTAGAAGTATTAAATACAAAACAACTAACATATGAAATAATCAAACTAGACAATAAAAAAGCAGAAAGACACCTAGTAAAGATAAATCAAAATGAATAAGGTAATCGCAATTGCAAACCAAAAAGGAGGGGTGGGCAAAACAACCACAGCAATTAATCTTGCTGCATCACTAGCAGCAACCAAAAGAAGGACCCTTCTTATTGATCTTGATCCACAAGGTAACGCGACCACAGCAACAGGAGTTCCAGTTGAAACAATACAAACTCTTTATTCTCATTATTTCGAAAAAACACCAATAAAAGAATGCATTCAAAAAACCTCAGACTTATACGATGTAATACCTGGTGGAGAAGAGCTAATCGCACTAGAGGTTGCTATTAGGAACGACGGCAACCAAGGTTTTTTATCCTCAAGCATAAAAGAACTTGGCGACTTGTATGACTATACAATAATTGATACCCCTCCAACCCTAAACCAACTTACCATAGAGGGTCTTTTTTGTGCGTCTGGAACACTCATACCGCTGCAGTGCGAGTATTACTCGCTTGAGGGAGTAACAGGACTTATGAGTACAATTGAAACACTATCGAATAAAAGCATGACAACGAATAGAGTTTTGGGTATTGTTAGAACAATGGTTGACATGAGAAACAATTTAGCCAAAGAAGTCTCAGAGGAGCTTGAGAAACACTTCCCGTCGCTAGTCTTCAATACATTAATCCCAAGAAACGTAAAGCTTGCAGAGGCCCCAAGTCATGGTGTTTCAGGTATAAAATATATGCCGAATTCATATGGCGCCAAAGCATATTTAGCCCTGGCTGGAGAGCTTATTAGAAGGATCGAATATGTCTGAAGAAAAAAAAATACTAAACAAAGGCCTTGATGCGCTTCTAGGCCAAACAACACCCAACCAAAGAACAGTAAAAGAAATAGAGTTAGAGAAAATTAAGCCAGGAAGATTTCAACCAAGGTCAAATTTTGATGATGGAAAGCTTGAGGAGCTTACAAATTCCATAAAAAACCAGGGAGTTCTTTCCCCAATTCTGGTTAGAGAGCTTGGACTAAATGAGTTCGAGGTGATAGCCGGAGAAAGAAGATTGAGGGCGTCTAAAAAAGCTGGATTAACTTCAATACCATGTCTAGTTGATCAAAAACAAGATCAAGATGCGCTTGTTTCAGCTTTAATAGAAAACCTGCAAAGAGAAGACCTTAATCCTGTTGAGGAAGCAAGGGGTTTGGACAGGCTCAAGAGAGAGTTTGGCTTAACACAAGATGAGGTAGCAACATCAACAGGAAAAGCAAGAAGCACAATAGCAAACTCTTTAAGAATACTATCTCTTCCAAATCCAGTTCTAGAAATGCTCTCAAAAGGGGAAATAGAAAAAGGTCACGCAAAACTTTTAGTATCAATGGAAAAAAAAGAAGCAGAGGAAACAGCAAAAAGAATTGTTAAGAACAAATTGTCAATAAAAGATTTAAGCGGAATAACCTCAAAAAGAGCTACCAGCAAAAACATTAAACAAAACACCAAAGATACAGACATTTTGAATGTTGAAAGAGATATGTCTGAAAGCTTTGGACATAAAATAGAAATAGATACAAAAAATAAAAAAGCAGGCAAAGTGTCCATTTTCTACAAAACGTTAGATGAGTTAGATTCCATAATCCAGAAGCTAAAAAAATAAACAACAAACACCTTGTTAATAAATAGATATATTTCTATAATTCCCGCCAGAACTTATAATTAATTAACCCTATAGCCGGCAGTGTGAAAAACACCATTCAAAAATTTAAACCAATCTTTTTTTTAAACACGTTTGTTTTCATAGCTGGAACTGTTGCAGATATATATTTTTCTCTGTTGGCAGCAGGTTATATGGCTACTATCTTGTGTGTGTATTTAATTGGAAGCAAAATTAAGGACTACGTAATCAAGATTGGATACATTTGGGTAGCTAAATGGTCTGTGTTTGTAGCCTTTTTAATGCTATCTGGCATTTATTTACCAGAAGTTTTCTTATATTCTTTAGCTATGTTTGTTATTTTTAACCTATCTGTGAATCCATCTAATCCGATGTCAAAAAAAGAGGCCCAACTATAAATGGCATCAGAGCTAACAACACAATCATATATAACTCACCATCTAACAAATTTGACCTGTGGAAAAACACCAAGTGGCTGGACCTGTGATCCTTACAAAGTAGAACAAATGGGCTTTTGGGCATTTCATGTCGATTCATTATTTTGGTCAATTGCACTAGGATCTTTGTTTGTTTTTGTGTTTAGGAGGGCGATTTCAAAAAATCAAGATGCAAGCACAGCCCCAAGCGGACTTCAGAACTTTGTCGAGATGTCCATAGAATTTGTTGAAGACAATGTTCAGTCCCTCTTTGGCTCAGTAAAAAACACACTTATAGCCCCTTTAGCACTAACAGTTTTTGTGTGGATATTATTAATGAATTTAATGGACTTAATTCCAGTTGATTTTTTACCAGTTTTGGCAGGACACATAGCATACCTCATTGCTGGTGATGGGGTTGAGTGGATTAAAGGACCTGAATCATTATATTTTAAGGTAGTTCCAACAACAGATCCAAACATAACCCTTGGAATGGCTTTTGGAATATTTCTACTAACTATTTATTACAGCATTACTGTCAAAGGCTTTAAAGCTTTTATTGCAGAACTAACACTTCATCCTTTTGGTAAATATTTAATACCAGTAAATTTTGTTTTAGAAATGGTTAACTTTATTGCAAAGCCTGTCTCCCTTGGCCTTAGACTTTTTGGGAACTTGTACGCAGGCGAGATGATATTTATCTTGATTGCTTTAATGTTATTTTTTAGTAGCATACCAATAGGTTTAATGGGATTTGGATTACATTTGGTTTGGGCGCTTTTCCATATTTTAATTGTGGCATTGCAAGCATTTATTTTTATGGCGTTGACCATCGCTTATTTAGCGATGGCACATGAAACAGAGGAACACTAGTCCTCACTTATAGGAGAAAAAAATGGAAGGTATAGAAGTATTAGCAGCAGGAATTACCATGGGTCTTTCAGCTATTGGAGCTGGAATAGGAGTGGGCGTTCTTGGCAGTAAGTTTATTGAGGGAATAGCAAGACAGCCAGAGCTGGCACCATTTCTTCAAGGTCGATTCTTTTTAATGATGGGTTTAACTGACGCGGTTCCTATGATTGGGGTTGGTCTTGGTATGTACATGTTGTTTGCAATATAAATTAAACACAATTATTAAGATATGAATATTAACGCAACCTTACTTGCCCAAGCAGTTGTAATGATTGTGTTTGTGGCAATATGTTGGAAGTACGTATACCCACCTATTCTCTCCATGATGAAAGAAAGAGAGAAAAGAATTTCAGACGGTCTCGAGGCTGCAAAGAAGGCTGATGACTCTCTTGAAGAAGCAAAGCTAGCTTTTGATAAAGAGCTTAATCAGGCTAAAGCAGAAGCAGCTGAAATTTTAGAAAAAGCAAATGCAAGGGCATCTCAAATTGTTACAGATGCCTCATCTAAGGCAGAGGCAGAAGCAGAAAAGATATTAACTTCTGCAGCAACAACTATTGAAAATGAAACCAACAAAGCCAAAGAAGAGTTAAGACAACAAATGTCTGACATTATTATTGATACAACTCAAAAAATCTTAGGCGATGAGATCTCAAAAGAGAAACATGAAGACATTCTCAAAAAAGCAGCTGAGGAATTATAAATAATGATTGAATTAACTCCTCTAGCCAGACCATATGCTAAAGCATTGTTTTCTGCTGCTGTTGAGTCAAATACTATTGATGAAATGGCGGTTGATTTAAAAATAATGGCAATGGCATCTAAAACTGAGGAAGTTATCAATACAATAGAAAATCCTGTTTTGTCTAGGCAAGATGTTATTAGCATTCTGTCAAATCTTTTTGAGGCAAGCGTTTCTGATACCTCGAAAAAACTTATAGAAATATTAGCTGAAAATAAACGCTTAAATCTTCTTGAAACCATCTATTCAATCTATCAAGAGCTATTAGAGCATCACAAAGAACAAAAGTCAGTAGAGGTTTTTGTTGCTGCAGAGCCTGGAAAAGAAGCCAAGGACAATATAGAACAAAAACTAAAATCAACTTACGGCAAAGACGCCAATATATTTTTTTCAAAAGACCCATCAATGATGGGCGGTCTATCAATAAAGATAGGAGATGAAACACTTGATCTCTCCATAAGAGGAAAGGTTAAAAAACTTGTAAACCAATTAAATTTTTAAGGTGAAAATATGAGCCAATTAAATCCATCAGAAATTTCCAGCGTATTAAAAGAAAAGATTGCTGGTTTAGATCTATCCGCGGAAAGAAAAAACGAAGGCATTGTCGTTAGTGTATCTGACGGTATTGTAAGAATTCATGGCATGGGAGATGTTATGTATGGTGAGGTTATCGAATTTGAAAACGGCACAAAAGGAATGGCTCTTAATCTTGAGCAGGACTCTGTTGGTGCTGTTGTACTTGGAGATTACCTCGAAATAATTGAAGGCCAGAAAGCAGTATGTACTGGCAAAGTTCTAGAAGTTCCTGTTGGCGAGGCTTTGCTGGGAAGAGTGGTTAACACTTTAGGAACCCCAATAGATGGAAAGGGTGAAATAAGTGCTGAGCATACCTCACCTGTTGAGGTTGTTGCACCTGGTGTTATTGCTCGTCAATCAGTTGATCAACCTGTTCAAATTGGATTAAAGTCTGTTGATGCAATGGTACCAATTGGAAGAGGTCAAAGAGAGCTTATTATTGGTGACAGACAAACAGGAAAAACTGCTGTAGCCATCGATGCAATAATTAATCAGAAAGGCACTGGAATTAAATGCATCTATGTTGCAATAGGCCAAAAACAATCAACCGTAGCAAATGTTGTCAGAAAATTAGAAGAATACGGAGCAATGGAACATACGATTGTTGTTTCAGCAACAGCAGCTGATCCAGCTCCAATGCAATACTTATCAGCTTATGCTGGATGTACTATGGGCGAATACTTTAGAGATAAAGGTGAAGACGCGCTAATCGTATATGATGATCTTTCAAAACAAGCGGTCGCATATAGACAGGTATCGCTTTTGTTAAAAAGGCCTCCAGGAAGAGAGGCTTATCCTGGTGATGTTTTTTACCTTCACTCAAGGCTATTAGAGAGAGCGGCTAGAGTAAATGCTGATTACGTAGAACAGGTTACTGGCGGAAAAGTAAAAGGAAAGACTGGCTCACTTACTGCATTGCCGATTATTGAAACACTTGCTGGTGATGTATCAGCCTTTGTTCCAACCAATGTAATATCAATCACAGACGGTCAAATATATTTAGAAACTGAGTTATTTAATTCAGGCGTAAGGCCTGCTATCAACCCAGGACTATCTGTATCCAGAGTTGGTGGCTCAGCTCAGACAAAAATAATGAAAAAATTAGCAGGTGGAGTAAGAACAGCATTAGCTCAGTATCGAGAGTTAGCTGCCTTTTCACAGTTTGCATCCGACCTAGATGATGCTACAAAACAACAGCTGGCAAGTGGTAAAGCTTTTACTGAGCTTTTAAAACAAAAGCAATATGCACCAATGAGTGTAGCGCAGCAGGCGATAAGCTTGTTTGCTGCTGACAGAGGATACATGGCTGACGTTGAAGTTGAAAAGATTCTTGATTTTGAAAAAGCACTGCATGGGTATTTAACTTCTGAAAAAGGTGATCTTGAGGAACAAATTAATTCTACAGGCGACTGGAACGATGACATTGAAGCTCAGTTCAAATCTCTTGTTGAAGACTTTAAGAAGACACAAACTTTTTAATTAAGAATAATGGCTAATACAAAAGAAGTAAGAAAACAGATTGCGAGCATCAAAAGCACGCAAAAAATTACTTCTGCTATGGAGATGGTTGCTGCTAGTAAGATGAAGAAAACGCAGGACACCATGCTTGAGGGTAGGCCATATTCTTTGAAGATCAAAGATGTGATTTCTCATGTTGCATTAGCAAACTCCGAATACCCCCATCCTTTTTACGAAGAAAGAAAATCAAAAAAAGCATGCTTTATTGTTGTTTCATCTGATAAGGGCTTATGCGGCGGACTTAATATTAATCTATTCAAACAGGTTATATCAAAATCAGCTGAACTAAATGAACAAGGCATTGATTCTTGCTTTGCATTAATTGGTACAAAAGCATCAGCATTCTTTAAAAGTGTTGGTGGCGAAGTTATTGCAGTAGCTGAAAAATTAGGCGACAAACCAAATCCAGATGACCTAATTGGTCTAACCAAGGTAGTGCTAGATATGCATAAAAATAGTGGTATTGATCAAGCATATCTTTGCTCAAATGGCTTTGTTAATACAATGACACAACAACCAAATGTTGAGCAACTAATTCCTCTTGCTCCGGAAGAGCAGAGTGAATCTAATCCATCTCAATGGGATTATATATATGAACCAGAAGCAAAAGAACTATTAGATGGGTTGCTTACAAGATATATAGAGTCATTGGTTTATCAGGCAGTAATAGAAAATAATGCCTGCGAACAAGCCGCAAAAATGATTGCTATGAAAAATGCAACAGACAATGCTGGCGATTTAATTAAAGAATTAGAACTTTTATACAACAACGTAAGACAAGCGGCTATCACTCAGGAGCTCTCTGAGATAGTCGGTGGTGCATCAGCAGTTTAAGGAGAACGATATGAGCAACGGAACAGTTACACAAATTATTGGAGCGGTTATAGATGTCGAATTTGACAAAGATAATATTCCAAAAGTATATGAAGCACTTATGGTGGATGAGAGCGGAATAACACTTGAGGTGCAACAGCAATTAGGTGATGGAGTTGTAAGAACTATTGCTATGGGTGCAACTGAAGGGTTAAAAAGAGGCCTTTCAGCATCAAGAACTAATGCGCCTATTTCAGTTCCAGTTGGACCAGAGACATTAGGAAGGATTGTAGATGTTCTTGGTAACCCTATTGATGAAAAGGGACCAATTGGTGAAAAATCTAAAATGCCAATCCATAGAAAGCCTCCAAGCTACACAGACCAATCATTATCAAACGAAGTTTTAGAAACTGGAATTAAAGTTATTGATCTCATGTGCCCTTTTGCCAAAGGCGGAAAAATTGGACTTTTTGGTGGTGCGGGTGTTGGTAAGACTGTAAACATGATGGAGCTTATCAATAACATTGCTCTTCAACATTCTGGCCTTTCGGTGTTTGCTGGTGTTGGTGAGAGGACCAGAGAAGGTAATGATTTCTATTACGAAATGCAGGAATCCGGTGTTGTTAATATCGACAACCTTGGTGAATCAAAAGTTGCAATGGTTTATGGGCAAATGAATGAGCCCCCAGGAAACAGGCTTAGAGTTGCTCTAACTGGACTAACCATGGCAGAGAGTTTTAGAGATGAAGGAAAAGATGTTTTGCTATTTATTGATAATATTTATCGATACACATTAGCCGGTGTTGAAGTGTCAGCTTTGTTAGGAAGAATGCCATCAGCTGTTGGCTATCAACCTACTCTGGCTGAAGAAATGGGTGCACTTCAAGAAAGAATCACTTCTACTAAAACAGGATCCATTACATCAATTCAGGCAGTTTATGTTCCTGCTGACGATTTAACCGATCCATCACCAGCAACAACTTTTGCTCACTTAGATGCCACAGTTGTTTTATCAAGACAAATTTCAGAACTAGGAATTTATCCTGCTGTTGATCCGCTTGATTCAACAAGTAGACAGCTAGATCCGTTTGTGGTTGGAGACGATCATTACGAAGTTGCTCAAGGAGTTCAAAAAATATTACAGAGATACAATGAGCTTAAAGACATTATTGCAATTCTAGGGATGGACGAGCTATCTGAAGAAGATAAAGGATTAGTAGCAAGAGCAAGAAAAGCTCAAAGATTCTTATCACAACCATTCTTTGTTGCTGAAATTTTTACTGGCACTCCAGGAAAATATGTTTCACTTGAAGATACTATAAAAGCATTCAAAGGAATACTAAACGGTGACTATGATCATCTTCCTGAACAAGCTTTCTATATGGTTGGAACTATCGAAGAGGCAGTAGAGAAAGCCAAGACATTATAAAAATGAGTACTATTAAAATTAACATAGTGTCTTCCAGTGAAGAAATCTACTCTGGAGAAGCAACCATGGTCTTTGCCACTGGAACCTTGGGTGAACTCGGTATTGCACCTGGACACACCCCGCTACTAACTGGATTAGCTCCTGGGCCAGTTAGAGTTCAAAACGGCAACGAAGAAGAGGCTTTTTTCTGTTCGGGAGGATTCTTAGAAGTTCAACCAGACCTAGTCACTGTTTTGTCAGATACAGCAGAAAGAGCTGAGAGTCTTGATGAGTCTGAGGCTATTAAAGCAAAAGAGATCGCTGAGAAAGAACTTTCAAATAAAGATACTTCTATTGACTATGCCAAAGCATCAGCGCAGCTTGCTGAAGCTGTTGCCAGGTTGAAAACTATTCAAAAACTTCGCAAAAAACAGTAAGGTATCTATTTAACCTTAAATAAATAGTGAACGTACACACCATAGTTCTAGCAGCAGGAGAGGGCTCTAGAATGAAATCAAACAAAGCAAAGTCCCTGCAAAGGATTGGCGGGAAGACTATGCTTGAGATGATTTGCCAAACGGCTGGCAAGATAAGCAAGAAAATAACGCTCATTGTTGGTTTTGACAAAGAATCAATTTTAGACAAATCCAAGAATTTCAACCTTGATATTACTTCATGCGAACAGCCAAAACCAAAGGGAACTGGTGATGCTGTTAAATGTGGTATCGATGAAGTAACAGAAGCAGATAAAGTACTTGTTTTATATGGAGATGTACCTCTTATTAAAGAAAATACGCTTAAAGAGCTGATCGATAGTTCTAATAATGGTATATCAATATTAACGACTGTTTTAGACAAGCCATTTGGATATGGCAGAGTAAGTAAAGACAAAGATGGAAACGCAATAGCAATCATTGAAGAAAAAGACGCAACTGAAGATGAAAAAAATATTAATGAAATATTTACAGGTGTTCTTTGCGCACGAACAGATTTTTTAAAAGAAGGTTTGTTAGAAATTAAAGATGATAATGCGGCTGGAGAATTTTACTTAACCGATATAGTTTCTATAATGAGTAACAAAGGTATTAAAATAAACACATATGTAGCTTCAAATGACGAAGTGAAGGGGGCAAACTCTCATAGAGAACTTGCTGAACTGGAGGGAATTTTTAGAGAAATGAAGGCTCAAGATATATTAGATATGGGAATTACTGTTTCAGACCCATCTAGACTTGATGTTAGAGGAGAGGTTACTTCTGGAAAAGATTGCTCAATTGATGTGAATGTAATTTTAGAAGGAAATGTTGAACTTGGAGATAATGTTTCAATCGGACCAAATTGTGTTATCAAAAATACCTCTATAGAAAGCAATTCAAAAATCGATGCCTTCTGTCATATTGATGGTGCAAAAGTTGGCGAGGGATGTGTTGTTGGTCCTTATGCAAGATTAAGAGAGGGTAGCCAAATAGAAGCAGCTGCAAAAGTTGGCAACTTTGTTGAAACAAAAAATATTGTTCTTGGCGAGGGGTCAAAAGCTAATCACTTAACTTACTTAGGTGATACTAATATTGGCAAAAATACTAATGTTGGAGCAGGCACTATTACTTGCAATTATGACGGAAAAGATAAGCATAAAACTGCTATTGGGAATGAAAGCTTCATAGGTAGCAACTCTGCACTTGTTGCCCCAGTAACCATTGGCTCAAATGTAACTGTTGCAGCTGGATCAGTAATCACAAAAGATGTTCCAGATAATGCCTTGGGCCTTGGAAGAGCCAAGCAAAGCAATAAAGAAAACTGGTCTAAAAAGAAGGATTAAAGAATATGTGTGGAATTATAGCTGCTGCTTCAAATAGAAATGTTGGAAAGCTTCTTGTTCAAGGACTTCATAAAATGGAGTATCGAGGATACGACTCTGCGGGTATAGCGCTTCATCAAAATAAACAGATAGCCCATCTCAGAACTTTAGGAAAAGTAAAGTTACTTGAGGATAAGATGATTCAAGAGAAGCCAAAAAGTAAGCTCGGCATAGCTCACACTAGATGGGCAACTCATGGGGAACCGTCTGAAGAAAATGCCCACCCACACCAATCAAAAGACAGGGTTTATATCGTTCACAATGGAATTATTGAAAACTATATAGAGCTTAAAGATTATTTGAAGACTGAAGGCTACTCTTTTACATCCCAGACAGACTCTGAGCTAATAGCTCACATGTTAGATTTTTTTCTTAGCAAAGGTAACTCAATAATTGATTCCATGTACCTCACAAAAGAAAAACTTGATGGCGCATATGCCATTGCAGTAGTCGATAAAGAGGACAATTCAAATATTGTACTTGCAAGAAATAAATCACCGCTGTTGATTGGGATTGGAACAGATGAGTTTCTTGCCGCATCAGACCCTTTAGCAATTGGACAGCTAACCAATGAGTTTATTTTTCTTGAAGATGGTGATGTTGCACAAATTTCTGCAGAGGGCTTTACTATTTACGACAGCAATAAAAAAGAAGCTTCAAGAGAGATCACTAAGATAGACATATCTGACCAGGCAATCTCAAAAGGTAAATTTAAGCATTTCATGGAGAAAGAAATTTATGAACAGCCGCAAGCAATATTAAATACTATTGATGGCAGGGTCGGGGGTGACGATGTACTAGATAATATTTTTGGCCTTGGCTCTTCTGATATTTTTAAGAATGTAAAAAGGATCCAAGTCGTAGCCTGTGGAACAAGTTTGCACGCAGGCAGAGTTGCCGCAAATTGGTTTTCTTCTATCTCAGAACTACCGACTCAAATAGATTATGCGTCTGAATATCGCTATAGAAACCCTCATGTCGATGAAGACTCCTTGCTAATAACCATTTCTCAATCAGGTGAAACAGCTGACACTCTTGCAGCATTAAGATACGCAAAAGAAAAAAATTACTTATCAACTTTAACAATCTGTAATGTGCCTACCAGTTCACTGGCAAGAGAATCAGACTATTCAATTTTCACGAATGCTGGTCCTGAAATCGGTGTTGCTTCTACAAAGGCATTCACAACGCAATTAGCTGCACTAATGCTTCTAGCTTTATCTCTTGCAAAAAGTAGAAACATGAACCCCAAACTAAGAACAAGAGTTATAACCGCAATGAGATCATTGCCAGATACTATTGAAGAAACTCTAAAAATTAAAGATACGATACTGGAAATAGCACCAGAAATAGCTAACAAAGATAATGCTTTATTCCTTGGAAGGGGTATTTTTTATCCAATTGCAAAAGAGGGGGCATTAAAGCTGAAAGAGATTTCCTATATTCATGCTGAAGCATATCCAGCTGGAGAATTAAAACATGGTCCACTGGCATTAATAGATGAGAATATGCCTGTAATAGCATTAGCTCCAGAAAGTGAGATAGCTGAAAAACTTGTTTCAAATTTAGAGGAAGTAAAAGCCAGAGGTGGAACTCTATATGTCTTTTCAGATCCATCAATATCCATGGATCTTAAATCAGGAAAACTGATAAATATGCCAAAATGCGACTTTCTACTAACGCCAATAATTTATACGATACCCCTTCAAATTCTTTCATATGAGGTAGCTCTTCTTAGAGGCACTGATATTGATCAGCCAAGAAATTTAGCTAAATCAGTCACTGTGGAATAATTCGGTGACGAATTAATTCATAGGATATGAAAGCATTTCTTTATAAATTTTCTATTTTTACTATTTTTATTGCCCTTATTCACTTTACACTCGAGACCTTATTTACGATAAAGTTTGGACAAACAATTACTGGATATTTACCTGACTTAATTGCCGTTGCCTTACTAATAACCGCAGGTTATTTAACTATCAAGGACTCAAGTGCTATAGGTATTCTGTGCGGTGCTTGGGGGTTTGCTTTCTGTCTACACTATAGATCTTGGGCATGGAGATTTGATGATGTGATTGATGGAACAGCATCACAATTGGTTGAGACAACCATGTATGTCTTAGCATTTACTATGCCAATTTCCATAATTTCATTTATCATCACTTTAATATTCTGCTTGCCGAAAAATAGAAATAAATTAGATGGATAAAAAATATATTACTTTTTATAACAAATTTATTCGTCACTCGAAAACACTCGGTGACGGTGGAGTAAGTTGGAACAGTGATTTAAAAGGATAGAATTATGGAAGGGTTGGCAGTAATGGGTTTTGTGTTTGGAATGGTCGGAGTGGTTGCACTTGTGCGTCTAGAAAAACTTACAAAGACTTTAAAAGAAAAGGGGATTCTCGCAGACGATTACAAGGAAGAATAAAATGCACCAAACAAATCTACTCAGTGACGGTTGAATAGTTTCGTTTGCAGAATTAATTCTTAGGCAGTTCAAATAAATCTTCAACTTTACAATTAAAAATCTTTGATATTTTTAATGCTAGAACAGTTGAGGGCACGTAAATCCCATTTTCAATAGCATTGATACTTTTCCTTGAAACATCTGCGTTATTTGAAAGTTCTTGTTGAGTCAGACCTGCTTTTTTTCTGTATTGCTCAAGATTGTTTAGAAGTTTGTAATGATTTTTACCCATGCTGGGACTCTTGATAATCTCCAATCGCAAACCATGTTAAAAGTACTCCAAAAACTAACCAAGCATAAGCAGCAATTTGTAAAATCATATTTGATGCGATTTGGATATCCCAGTTTTGGTAATCTTGAATGCTAAATATTATAAATAAACCTATGCCATTAAGTGCGTATCCTAAATTCCCTAATCTATAAAATCTATCTGCTGCATATTCGTCATAAAGTTTATTATTTATCTCTTCGTTACCATAGTAATAAGATAATACCAAAACGATCGAAGTTAAAATTATAAGTACCCCAGGTATGAACATTAGATCAGATGGAAGTTGAAATATACCTAAATCCAATAAAAGATGAATTGCAAAAAAGACTTGCACGACTCCACATAAAAATAACATTAAAAAACGTATGTAAAAATTCATAGTTATTTCATTTCCTCAAACTTATTTCTTTTCGAAGTTTTCAACTGCTCTATTAATTGATTCGTACTCAGTTGTATTTTTATTACCAACAAACAAACAAATTAACCCAATTACTAAAACTATCAATCCTGCACCTTCATATATCGATCCCAAAGGATCATATAAGGCAATGCCTAGTAAACTTATTAAAAGACCCACATGTACAACCAAATTTCTTTTATAGATCATCATCCCCCTCCTATTTTTTTTCAAAATCTTCAACAGCATTTGTTAATTCTTCACTTGTGTTCGGATAAAGATAACCAGCAATTATTTGTCCTAAACCAATAGCAGCAACCAATGCACCAACCCCTTTTAAGATTGATCCAAGAAAAAATACACCAAATAGAAACAGACCCACACCAGTAAATAATGTAACAACCCCAGTTCTTCTATAATCAATTGGTTCTTTTTTTCTATCGTCAAGCATGTTTATTAAGTCTTCAATTTTTGAAGGATCATCAATATTTTTCGATATCTCTAATATTGTTTTGTTTTTATCCTTGCTCTCAAAATATAACCAAACAAAGACAGATACAGGCACTATTATTCCTGTCATTATTCCTAATACCGGTATTAATATTTCAAGACCCATTTTCTTCTCCTCACTAAAATGTAACGTAAACTTATCATTAATTATATGAGAAGTAAAGGTTACAATTAAAATCATTGTATAATTTTTTATATGGACAAAAAATATATAAATTTCTACAAGAAATTTATTCTGCAAACGAAAACACTCAATGACGGTGGAGTAGTTTCGAACAGTGATTTCTAACTTTTAAAAATATACAAATCTTATATAGATTAGAACCTTAAAAAACCAATATGTGTTTTTCTAAAGTATATAATTTGATTTCACAATAAATAATTAAAAAAATTATGAGCATAAAAGAGGCATGCATATCAGTTTTTAATAATTGGAATAATTTCAGTGGAAGGGCACGTAGAAGTGAGTTCTGGTATTTTTGCTTAGCATTATTTATTGCAGGTTTTTTGATTAGTTTTATCGAAGCAATTCTTTATGCATCCATTGAGGGTTTTCCAACTATACTTTCCTATGGAATAGAGTTTAGAGATAAAGAATGGCAAAGTGTACGAAATCCTATTGGACCATTAACCTTAATATTTAATGCAATTATTTTATTTCCTTCTATATCTGTAACCTCCAGAAGACTTCAAGACAGAGGAATCTCAGGATGGTGGCAATTATCTTATTTCACTATTATTGGGATTTTTGTAATTTTCATTTTTCTAATGCTGCCATCAAAGGAAGATGAAAATAAATGGGGAAGAAATCCACTATGAATATTAAAGAATCATTTATTTCAGGTTTTATAAACTGGAAAAATTTTAGCGGAAGAGCATGCAGAAGCGAGTTTTGGTATTTTACACTTTCTATATCTCTGATATCATTCTTTTTAGCATTGCTTGAAACACCGGCAGGAATATTTAGTGAAGAATTTGGTTATGGACCACTTTCAGCGCTTTTTCAAATCGTAGTTATTATTCCGGCTACATCAATAACCTCAAGAAGACTTCAAGATAGAGGTATTTCTGGATGGTGGCAATTATCCTACATTACAATTATTGGGCTATTCGTAATTTCAATTATACTAATGCTTCCAGCAAAAGAAGATGAAAATAAATGGGGAAGAAATCCATTGCTAGATATGTAAATCACTCTTTAAAACTAATCAGTGGCGGTGGAGTAGAAGAAAACAGAGATTTAAATAAATAATGCCGATTTTTTTAAAAGAATTTTTTTGGACTCAAAGTAAACTTTATAAAAAATACTCTTGGATCCGTGCTTTTGTCATAGGAATTATTGTAGTTTTAACAATTACTGTATATAGCGGTGAATTTATGTGGTTGATACTAGGAGGGTTTATTTTTTTAGACTTAATAGCCAATTACGTTTTATTAAAATATTATAAATGAATAAAAAGTTGTTAATTTCTCAATCGATAATGTGGGCAGCAGCAATCCTTGTTGTTTCAATTGTTGATGAAAAGCAGTTTGGTATTTCATTGCTTGTCATATTGGCAACAGCTTCCTTGATGAATCTAAGAAAGATAAAATCAGAAGAATAACTTTTTTAAGAGGATAAAATATGTTTTTAGCAGCGGGCTTGCTCGTAGTTTTAGCACTAATATTTGGACCATCTTTGTGGGTAAAGTTGGTCATGAAGAGGTATTCATTGGAAAAGCCTGAAATCCCAGGTACTGGCGGAGAGCTAGCACAGCACTTGATTGAGCGATTTTCTTTAAAAGACGTTGAGGTCGAAGTAACTGAGCTAGGAGATCACTATGATCCAATTGAAAAAAAAGTTAGGCTTTTGCGAGAGCATTATGAATCTAAATCATTAACCGCAATCGCTATCGCGGCTCATGAGGTTGGACATGCGATTCAGGATCAGCAAGGTGATAAACGTCTGGCAACCAGAACAAAGATGGCTCCCGTTGTTGATAAAGTGGCCCGTTGGAGTGTAGCAATTATTTCTTTATCCCCAGTGATTGGTATTATTACCCGACATCCAATGCCATTTTCTTTATTACTTTTTCTAGGGCTATCCGGTTTTATAGCTCGCATGATGATTCATGTGGTAACTTTACCTATTGAATTTGATGCAAGTTTTTCTAAAGCACTTCCTATATTGAGGGAAGGGAAATACGTGTCACAGTCAAACGAAAAAGCCGTTAGTCGCATTCTTAGAGCAGCAGCCCTCACTTATGTGTCGGCAGCGTTAGCTGATATTTTAAATCTTGGTCGTTGGATCGCTATACTATTAAGGCGATGAAACAAGATAGAATGGTTTTCAAAGAAAAAACTTTCAAAAAATTTTAAAAAAGAATTAAAAATTTGTTAAATTTACATGATTGAGATATTGTTTTGGAGTTTGGTTATAGTGACATGGATGGCTGTTGGTATGCATGTCATTAAAGAGTTTATAAGATTTAAAAGGAGGAAAGATGATTGAACCAAATACAAAAAAACCTAGTTTATTCAGAAGAACTGTTATGAAACTTGTAAGTGGCTGGAGAAGAGTAATGGACGTTAGATATAATCCACTAAGGCACATACCTGATCCAAGTTTACAGACATACTTTATGTTAGTTTTGTTTACTATATGGAGTGTGTTCTTTGGATTTCTGGCAGCAAACTATCTAGGGCTCTTTAACTATAATACCGTGGCAAGTATAGCGATTCACGTTGCAGTAATATTACCCTTAGCATTTACCAATGCAGTCTTTGTTGATGCAGAGAGAGACGGCGCAACATGGTTAAAGGAATGGAAGGAAGAGCAATCAAGATACAAGTTAGTTGTAAATAGACTAAAAACCAAAAACTTGGTGATATGGGATCCAAATAAAGAGTCATAAAATTATGAATATAAAAGAACCAGTCGTTTCAGTTTTTACAAATTGTAATAATTTTAAAGGCAGAGCTTGCAGGAGTGAGCATTGGCATTAACATTTTCAATTTTACTTCTTATTTTTTCTCCTATGATAATTGGCACCCTTGTCCTTGGATGGCAAAAGAAAATTAAAGTTAAGCATAATGAATCAGGTATTCAAAAAAATTGTTTTGTTGGGTACTCTTGGACTTATTTTTTCTTTGGCTTCTTTGTTCCTATTTTTAGAGGAGAAATATCAATTGGTGTATTCCATTTAATTTTTTCTTTGGTCACATTTGGCCTTTTTCAATTAATAATGCCTTTCTTATATAACAAGCAATACTCAACAAGACTATTAAATAGTTCATGGTCATTAAATGATTCAGATGAAAGAAACGCCATTGCGAGACTTAAAATTGGAATCGTGACTGAATAAAAAATAATTGATCATGAATCTAAGACCATTTCATCTAGCAATTCCAGTAAACAGCATTGAGTTAGCAAGAGAATTCTATGGCTTAAAATTAGGATTTAATGAAGGTAGATCAGACGAACATTGGATTGATTATAATTTTTTTGGCCATCAACTAGTATGTCACATAGGTGAATCAAACAGCTTTTCTAATGAAGTTGATGGTAAAGATGTGCCAATACCTCACTTTGGGATTGTGCTTGAATGGAAACAGTTCGACATATTTTCAGAAAAACTAAAATCTAGTGGCATCAATTTTATTATTGAGCCTTATTTAAGGTTCGAGGGGCAGCCTGGAGAGCAAAAAACATTGTTTTTTAAAGATCCCTTTGGTAATGCCCTTGAATTCAAATCGTTTAAGCACGACAGTCAAATTTTTAACAAATCACTGACATAGGGCTCAGCAATTTGAATAGTGTATACTTGCAATATGTGTGATTGTTGTGATTGCTGTGAGTGTTCTTGCTGCGCAAAATAAATATTAGATTTTTTTAAAACTAATATGAATCAAAATTTCGGTGGATGCTGCCGTACCACTTTTAAATTCTTATATTGCTCCATATGAAAGAGTTCAAAAACTTAATAATTTTGGGACCATTGATATATGCCATTCATCACTTTGAAGAACACATAATTTTTAATTTTAGAGAGTGGAGGCTGAAATACTTTCTGGATAATAATTCTCTTTCAACGGAAGAGGTTCTTTTAAGACTGCTAGCTTTATTGCTAGTTTGGGTTTTTATACATTCCATTACAAAAAATAAGGCAAGCGCCCATGTGATTTTATTTTTCCTGATGACTACACAAGTAGTGAATGCTTTTTTTCATGTTTTTTTTAGTTTTTATTTTTTAGATTTTAGTCCTGGGGCCGTAACAGGTATATTGCTTTATTTACCTGTAAATTACTTCATTTTAAAGGCTGCACTTAATGAGGGTTACCTTAATAGCAAAAAAGAAATAGGTTATATATTTATATTAGGCGCAGGCACGTTTGCACTGTTTGAGATGATTGGACCTATAGTCATGTTAATTACCACAATTCTATCGGTTGTATACTATATAGTCATTAGTAAATATAACTTATGAATACGTATTTTTTGTTGTTTTTCGCAATCATCTTAGAGGTTTGTGGAACTATGTTGCTTCCTGCCTCACAAAACTTTACAAAAATCGTTCCAACAATAGTTTTAATGACTGCCTATGCTTTTTCTTTCTATCTTTTAGCAATCGTCTCACAAAAACTTCCCTTATCAATAGTTTATGCCTCTTGGTCTGGCATAGGAATATTTTCTATAGCAATATTGAGTTATTTTTTTTATAAACAAACATTAAATTGGCAGACAATCGTTGGATTATTTCTTATAGTTCTAGGTGTAACAATTGTAAATATATACAAGACCAATTAATAAGGAGATCACTATGAGCGCTTCATTAAGCAATGTTTCTTTGGGGACATACATTCAAATGGTATCAGCAGCATCAAATATCATTGAAAAAGCTGAGGAATTTTGTAAAGAAAACAATATTGACTCACAAGAAATTGTTGAAATGCAACTTTACAAAGACATGTCTCCATTTACATTCCAAGTATTCAGCATAGTGCATCATTCAGTAGGCGCATTAGACGCTTTAAGAACAGGAGAATTTGGACCTCCAAAGATGCCAGATAATCTAAACTTTGAGAACTGTAGAGATATGCTTAAAGAGGCAGAAGAAAATCTCAAGAACATAGACTCATCTGAGATAGATAACCTTGCAGGACAGGAAGTAATCTTTAAGATGGGGTCAATAACTTGGCCTTTCACTGCAACAGATTTTATATTATCTTTTTCATTACCAAATTTTTATTTCCATTTAACCACTTTTTACGACATGCTCAGAATGAAAGGTCTTAAAATTGGTAAATTAGATTTTGTTGGACAAATGAAACTAAAAGATTGAGATTTTTTAATTGAAGGATTTTAAAGAAAAAGTAGCCTTAATCACCGGAGCAGGTTCCGGGATTGGCAGAGCTTTGGCTGTTGAGTTAGCTGATAGTGGCTGCAGCTTGGCTCTTGTAGATTGGAATGCAGATTCATTAGCAGAAACAAAGTTATTGCTGGAAAAGAAAAATGTCGCTGTTTCAACTCATGCTTTTGACATCAGTAACAGGGAAAAAGTTAGCAACTTGCCAAACCAAGTAATGTCACATCATAACCAAATAGACATGGTTTTTAATAATGCAGGGCTTTCAATTGTTGGATCAGTAAAAGAAGTTGATGAGGGTGATTGGAATTTTGGGCTGGACATTCTTTTGAACTCAGTTATCCAAATGACCACAGTATTTTTACCATTATTAGAAAAAAGACCCGAGGCTGCAATTATTAACACTTCTTCAATTTTTGGTCTCTTTAGTGTGCCTAAACAATCCATTTATAATGTTGGCAAGTTTGGAGTTAAGGCATTTACAGAATCTTTGGCACTTGAGATGGAAGTTTCAGATTCACCAGTAGAGGTGTATTGTGTTTTCCCTGGCCACATTGGAACAAACATATACTCGTCTGCAAAATTTAAAAGCTTTGAAGCTGACGACGCAGGTGCTGCTATTTTTGGTGCTAATGCAGCAACAAAAGAAGAGGCTGGTATAAACTTTAAACATAATGCTCCCACGAGCCCAGAACATGCTGCAAAAGTAATTCTAAAAAATATTAAAAAGAAAAATAAAAGAATACTTATCGGAATTGATGCCCACTTTTATGATTTGATGAGCAGACTCTTCCCAAGAAACTTTTTAAAAATAATATGGATTCTTCCATTTGTTCGAGGCTTATTTAAATTTGGTAAAAAATCATAATGATTTCAACTTTAGATCATTTAATCATTGCCGTTAAAGATTTAGATCAAGCTGAAAAAAATTACAAAAAAATACTTGGCACTAATCCTGTATGGAGAGGAAGGCACAAAAGCCTTGGAACTGCTAATTCAATATTTAATTTCAAGAATACGTATTTAGAACTCTTAACTTCAGATGGAGAAGGACTTGGTGCTGAGCTTATAAAAAATTTAATACAAGAAAATGGAGAAGGATTAGCCGGTATAGTTTTTGGAGTTGATGACATGCTTCAAACAGTTCAGCAGCTTAAACAAGAAGGATATCAGATCTCAGATCCAGCTGAAGGCGAAGGGTCTGATAATGAGACCAACAAAGTAAGAAAGTGGCATAACTTATTTTTGCCACCAGAATTAACTCGTGGTTTATTCTCATTTATTATTCAACATCATGATGGCGAACTGCCCTCACACAAAGAATATGCAAAAGATTCAATTAATAAACTCGATCATGTTGTTATCAATACCAATAATGCAGATAGTTTCATAGAAATATATAGAGATGTTTTTAAAATTAGACTAGCGCTTGATAAAACTATCGAGCACTGGAATAGCAGGATGTTATTTTTCAGATTAAATAAGACAACCATTGAAGTAGTAGAAAGATCAAATAATGAAAAACCAAAAGATACCTTATGGGGCTTAGCATGGGAAGTTGAGACTATTGAGGATACTCATAAAAGGCTAGTATCTGAAGGGGTTGAGGTTTCAGATATTAAGGCTGGCTTGAAAGAAAATACTCTTGTAGCAACAGTAAAATCTCATACCCACAACGTACCTACATTAATAATTCAACACTTATAATGCACCTATATATTGGACTTCCAATAGCTTTTCTTGCAGTAGCAGCCAATTCTCCAATATTTGCTTTGATTGGAGGTATTCTTTTTACCACTGCCTTAAGACCGCCAAAGAATTTTATTCCAGACGCAACAGGGGGGAACTTGCTAAAAACAGGCATTGTTATTCTTGGCCTTACAATTTCTTCTTCAACTGTAATAAGTCTAACTTCTTATTATTTTTTTTATATTTCAGCCTATGTTTTGATCATATTTCTTGTTGGAATATTATTGGCAAAAATTTTAAGAATTGATTTTAAATTGGGCCTCCTAATATCTTCTGGAACTGCAATTTGTGGAGCAACCGCAATGGCAGCAGTCTCGCAAGTAATTAATGTAAGGCCAAAAGAATTACTGGTATCCATAGGAATAATCTTTTTATTTAATGCATTTGCAATAATTGCATTCCCAATTATTGGTAAAAATCTTGATATGTCTTTTGAACAATTTGGCTTTTTTACTGCAATGGCAATACATGATACTGGTTCTGTCATTGGAGCGGCAATGGCATATGGAGATGGAGCCTTAGATACAGCAGCGACTCTCAAACTTTTGAGAACATTATGGTTGATACCTCTTATAGTCGTACTTGGAATATTTTATAAAGACGGAAATTCTAAACCTCAGACACCACTTTTTGTCATACTTTTTGTTTTAGCAATATTTTTTGGCACAACACTTAATTTAGGAAATGAAGTAACTGGTATGTTAAAACTTTTAAGCAATGTTTTAATTCTTGGAGCACTTTTTTGCATTGGTACTCAAATTAATATTAAATCAATATCAGCCATAAATATTAGAAATTTCTCATTTGCTTTAATTTTATGGCTAGTTGCTCTAATATTTTCATTCCTCTTCATTTATATTTATTAAACAAGGAGATCAAATATGTTTAGTCATGTAATGCTAGGAACAAATGATATTGAAGAATCTAGAAGGTTTTACGATAAGTTATTTGAAGCGCTTGGGGCTAGGCCAGGAAGAATGTATCCAAGCCGAACAGGAGAAAAAAGATATTTTTATAATTTTAAAGATACTAGTTTTGCTATATCAGAACCAATAGATGGGAATCCAGCAACAGTAGCAAATGGTGGAACAATTGGATTTAATGTCGACAGTACTGAGCAAGGAGATGCCTGGCATAAAGCTGGAATTGAAAATGGTGGAACCTCTATTGAAGAGCCGCCTGGCATCAGAGATTATGGAAAATTTAAGATGTACTTAGCATATCAAAGGGATCCAACTGGTCATAAACTGTGTGCACTTCTTTCGATAAAGTAAATCAGCTTTCAAGCATATATAGGATAATAGACTTAAATCTTTTACCGAAATCCACTGGATCATGTTCATGACCTTTATAAACCTCACTTTTAAATAAAATATCATTTTCTTCAAAAACTTTATTTATGTTGATTTGAGGATCTCTGTATAAGTAGTCTAATCCTCGGGTTCCATGATCAAAATATATTTTGTGATCTTTTAGTTTATGAATATTAATCTCTACATACCTTTTAATTGCGTTAACAGTATCTTCATCGGCGCTTATTTTTTTTCTCAATGGCAATGTAAGATATTCAAAAGGCTTTATGCCTATCCAATGAGTTGACAAGCAGCCAGCAAAGCCAAAAAGTTCTGGATATTCAAGCACTGTATTCAATGCCGATAATCCGCCCATGCTAGACCCAATAACACCGAGGTTGTTTTTGTTTAATTTTATTTTTAGCTTCTTCTCTATTTCTGGTATCAAAGATGATGCTAAGAACTTAGGATAATTGAGATTCTCTTGGTCAATAAAAGCGGAATAGATAGCTTTTTTTAAGCCATCTTGAAAGTAGAGAATAGATTCATTTGGAAAATAATCAGCGTAGCGCCGAGTACTATTTAAAATTTTTCCTGGCTTTTTAGCACTATTTACAGCAATGACTACTATGTTTAAACTTTTATTAGTCTTTGCTAAATCCTCAAAAGTCTTATCAATTCTCCATGACCTTCCTCGCCAAGTATCTTCTTCTAAAAAGAGTTCTTCAGCATCATTCATGATTACAAATTTTGTATTTTTATCAATTTGATTACTAAAAGGATAGTAAATCTGAATTCTTCTATCGTATGCATTATGCTCGATAAAAAATTCTTCAATGCTCCCAATAGCTAGCTGACTATTTAAATGATTAACTTGCATAAATAAAAAAAGTAAGAGAAATTTTGCTTTATTCATAAGCTTACTGAGTTTACTGTAGAATAAAACTATGAACAATAATCAAACTGGAAAATGTCAGTGTGGCAAAGTCACTTATTCATTAAATAAAGACAAAGTTATATCTGCTCATCATTGTCATTGTAAGGATTGTCAGAGAACAACCGGTTCAGGTAAGGCAACAATTTTATTTATACCAAAAAAACATATTACTGTTGAAGGAGATTTAAAATACTTTGAAAGCACTGGAACAGCTGGGTCTCATGTCAGGAGAGGATTCTGTCCAGAATGTGGTTCAGGTGTTCTAAGTTATGCGAAAGAAATTTCGCATATTTTATATGTAAAAGCTGGAACCTTAGATGACTCGAGCTGGGTTGAAGTAGATTCCAATTTTTTTACAAGCGCAGCAGAAAATTGGTCAAAGCCTGTTGATTCAATAAAAAGCTTTGAAAAGAATCCTGGAATAATGTCTAACATAAAAACACTTATCAAATCGCTATAAAAAAAGCGGCAAAAGCCGCTTTTTTTAGTTAGTAACAATTTATTCTACTTTAAATACTTCTGCATCCATCTCGCCTTTAACTAAATCAATAGTTCCGCTCAAGAAGTTCACGCCATCACTTACGCTATCAACTGACTTCACATGAATCTTTGTTCCTTCCATCGTCCAGACACCCATTAAATCTCCTCTTGCAAGAACACCATCAGGGCTTATTCCTCTTCCATGACCGGTCCATGTTCCTGAAGTTGTTATATTGGGATTTGATGTCAAAGTGTATGAGACATAGACTTTTCCATACTGACCAGTATCTGCGCTAGATAAGTTAATTGTACTTTCTAGTTTTCCAACAGTAATTGAGTCAATTTTAAATTTTGCTTTAAAACTGTCTCCAGTAACCTCAAATGCGTATGAAGAAACCGCAAACATTAAAACAAATGCAAATATATATTTTTTCATTTTTTCTCCTTGTAATTAAAAATTATTATTTTTTTCTAGACTTATTATTCACAAAATAAGGTGAATACCCAAATCAATCATAAGATATAAATTTGTTAAAAAGCCAATTGCCCAAAAAATACTTCTAGGACTTGGATTTTTATCTGTGGCTATTTTGTAGTAAAGAACCATATGAACAATTCTTGCAATAGCATATACCCATACAACTACAGTTAATTTGGTTGAACTATATCCTGATAAAGTTGCTATTATGGCCATGCCCATCAGAGGTGTTATGTTTTCCAATGAATTTTGAAAAGTTCTATGAGCTCTAAAAACAATTGAGGATTGCCCTAGCTCTGGCTTTATAATGCCAACGTTATAACCACCTTTTTGTCTTCTATGAACTCTAATAGCGACCATTGCTTGAACAATAATAGTTGCAAGAACCAGCCATAGGCCTAGAAATACTGATTGATATTCTTCTAACATTTTGACCCCTTAAATTTTATTTGATTCTTTGTTTTAATTATAGACATAATATAGTTATGAAAGTGCTAAAAGAAGAAATGATTTTAAATTGTTCTGCTGATAAGCTTTGGGCCATATTATCAGACGTATCAAGATGTGACTGGGTGCCATCCGTTGATGAAATTCGATTAGAAGAAGATTGCAGAGTTTTTGAAATGGAAGGAATGGGCACGGTAAAAGAAAAAATACTATTGAATGATGATAATAATATGAAGCTTCAATATTCAGCAATTGAAACAAGAACTCCTATTAAGCATCATCTTGCAACTATGCAGATAAATGCAATAGATGACAATTCATGTAGTTTTTTGTGGACTACAGAAATCGACCCAGAAATATTTGCTGATGCTATTCATCATGGAATGTTGATATCTATAGAAGGAATAAAAAACATTATTGAGGTCTAAAATGTTTGATTTATATAAGGTCCTCACAATAAGTGAATGGGATGAGTCTGTTAAATCTGGCCTAATAGAGACTTCGTTAGATAACAAGGATGGTTTTATTCATTTCTCATCATCAACCCAGCTCGCTTTAACTTTAGATCTATATTTTAAGTCAGATGATAAAGTAATTCTTCTTCAGATAGAGGAAGAAAAACTTGATTCACCACTAGTTTATGAAGAAGCAGATGGCAACAGAATAGGAAAATTTCCTCATCTGTATGATAAATTATCAGTTCAAAGTATTTCTAAGAAATGGGAATTACATAGAAATGCTTTTGAACTTCCAATTGAAGTTTTGAAATATATTGAGGATAGAAAATAATTTTGAAAGAATTATAATGTGATTTTGAAAGCACTTCATCAAAAGTAAAATGACAAATTTAACCGTAAATGAAATTTATGCAGTCGGTGCGCCAATAGTTTTGGCAATGATACTCTTTGAAGTTTTATTTTCTTCCGCCTCAAACAAGAACCTTTATAAAAAAGAAGATACTTTATGCACTATTGGTCTTCTGACTGGAAATATTTTGATGGTGTTTGCTTTAAAAGGAGCTACGCTTGGACTTCATTTTTATCTTTTTCAATTTAAATTGCTCAACATGTCAGAATTAATTCCAGTATGGGCGTTATGGTTGTTAACATTTGTAATGATTGATTTAGTTTTCTATTTTTATCACAGGATTTCACATAGAGTTAATTTTCTTTGGGCTATTCATATGAGTCATCATTCAAGCCAAGAAATGAACTTTGCTGTTTCTTTTAGGCAAGCATGGTTTGGACCATTATCAAAAATACCTTTCTTTATGACGTTACCCTTGCTGGGTTTTGATCCAACAATTATTGCTGTTGCGGGTGTTATTAGTACTTTATGGGGGATAGTAGGTCATACGCAGATTGTCGGCAAATTAGGCCCACTAGAACTCATCTTCAATACTCCTTCTCATCACAGAGTGCATCATGGTTCCAATAATCAGTACATTGATAAAAATTATGGTAATTTATTAATAATATGGGACAAAATGTTTGGAACTTTTGAGCCAGAAAAAGAAGCTGTAAAATTTGGACTTGTGAAGAATGTTAATACTTATAATCCGACTAAAATTACATTTATGGGCTGGTTAGAAATGATAAAGAATATTAAAGATTCTCAAAATATTAATGAGGCACTTTATTTCTTCTTTGGACCACCATCAACTAAGAATTAAATATGAAGAAATTAATTTTACTGTTTTTATTAGCTCCTCTAATTAACGCAAATAATCATTGCGACGAAGTTGAGCTATTCTTTATTAGCCCGCAAGATGGGCATAAGTCAAATGCCAAAGAGTTCAAAGTTGAATTTGGATCAAAAAATATTCAAATTAGCCCAGCAGGAATCTTGGTAGAGGACATAGAGGAGTGCATGGTAAGCGGACACCATCATCTAATTATCAATAATGAATACGATGTTGTTGCAAACAGCAAAGACCCTATACCTTATGGTAAAAATATTTTGCATTTTGGTGGAGGTCAGACAGAGGCTGTTTTAAACCTCAGCCCTGGAAAATATATTTTGCAACTTGCACTAGGTAACTATGAACACACACCAATAAAACCAAAGAATGCATCGGCTAATAATCTACCTATAGTTTCTAAAAAAATTGTCGTTGAAATAACAGCTGATTAATTTTTTTGATTTGGAGACCATTTCTAATACAATAATATAAAGATATTACATAGGGGAACCCTATCTTTTCAATTATTAAAAATAAATTTTTGTTTTCTAGGCTTTTTTTGATAGTGAGTTTATTAGTGCTTTCTAAAAATGCTATTTCAGAAGACTTTTTTATAGACCCTGGCCCAGACGCTCACGAAAGGCTGCAAGAAGCAATGATCATAATGAACGAGGGCGACACTTTAACAATTAGATCAGGTTATTATGCTTTTGAAGACGGTTTATCTCTTGATATTGATAATGTAGTAATTAAAGGTGAAGGGATGAATGAGACCATTCTTGATTTTAAAAATCAACAATCAGGCGCTCAAGGTTTTTTGGTCACATCCAACAAGGTGACTTTAAAAGATTTTGCAATAATGGATGCAAAAGGTGATGCTTTAAAGGTAATTGGTTCAAAAGGAATTAATATGATCAACCTAAGAACCGAATGGACAGGCGGACCAAAGAGCACAAATGGCGCATATGGCTTTTACCCTGTTGAGTCTGAAGATGTTTTAATTGATGGTTGTGTTGCAATTGGTGCTTCTGATGCTGGAATTTATGTCGGCCAGTCAAAAAATATTATCGTTAGAGATAGTATTGCTCAATATAACGTCGCTGGTATTGAAATTGAGAATTCTTTTTATGCAGACGTATACAATAATCTAGCATCTCATAATACTGCTGGAATTCTTGTATTTGACTTGCCAGATTTACCTCAACAAGGCGGACATCATATTAGGGTATTTGATAATAAATCTATTGATAATGACACAGATAATTTTGCTCCTGAAGGTAATATTGTTGGTGAAGTTCCGCGAGGCACAGGAATTATTGTAATGGCAAATTCTGACGTCGAAATATTTAATAATGTTATGAGTGGCAATGGAACAGTCAATCTATCAATTGTTTCTTATTCAGATGATACTGATGATCCGAATTATTATCCGCACCCAAAAAGGATACAAGTCTATGGAAATACTTATGGTCCTTCTGGGTTTGATCCAGATCTTGAGACTGGTGATTTAGCAAAAGCTTTATACGAGATTAGCAATGGCAATATGCCCGATATTTTCTGGGATGGTATCGTGCCTATGACGCAAATGGTATTTGGACAGCCACAGGATGAAAAACTGAAAGTAAAAGAGGATAGTGAAGTAAGCTTTTTAACAATTAGTCCAATAAAATATATTATGGGTTTTTCTAATCCAACGCGAACAGACAAAAACGAATTTAAAGGGGTCATTAATCCACTGGAACCGATAGTTATAGACGGTATATAGGGATAATGAATAGAACAGTTCAATTTTTAGTACTACTTACGTTGTGCATAAGATCTTCTGCTGTTGATGAAAATTTAATACTTGCAGAATCTTTCCCAAAAGAACTATCACAATTTGGTTTTTTTATTGATGAGTCTGCTCAGGTACCTCATGAAGATGTAATACCATATGAGCTTATATCAACCCTTTTTTCAGACTATTCATATAAACAAAGATGGGTATATGTCCCAAAAAACAAAAAAGCAGAGTATAGAGATAGTGAGGTATTTGATTTTCCTATTGGCTCAGCCCTAATTAAAACTTTTTATTATCCAGTTGATGAAAGGAATCCTGAGCTAGGTAAAAACCTTCTAGAAACAAGATTGTTACTAAAAAAGGAATCAGGGTGGGAAGCCTTATCATATGCATGGAATGAAGAACAAACTGAGGCTTATAAAAAGGTAGCTGGAAAAACAATCAATGCTGCCTGGACAGACTTTATGGGCGAAGAAAAAGAAGTACGTTATAGGGTGCCTAATGTAAATCAATGCAAAGAATGTCATGCTTCAGATGATAAAATCACTCCCATTGGCCCAAAGGCAAGAAATATTAACAAAGACTATAAATTTAATGAGGGGGAGTTTAATCAATTAGCCTATTGGATGGATAGACAAATTATTGATGATTATCCTTTAGATTTAATTTCTCCAGTTGATTGGACAGATGAAAATCAAGGTATTGATAATAGGGTGAGATCTTATCTTGATGTTAATTGTGGACATTGCCATTCTCCAACAGGCAACGCAAACTCAACTGGACTTTATCTTCATCTCAATGAGACAAGAGATATACATTTAGGCATATATAAAAAGCCAGTAGCAACCGGAAGAGGAAGTGGTGGTTTTAAGTATTCGATTGTGCCAGGTAAGCCAGAAGAATCAATTCTGCTTCATAGGATGGCGTCCATGGACCCTGGTGTTATGATGCCAGAATCTGGAAGAGCATTAACTCATGAGGAAGCTGTCGAAATGGTTAAGGAATGGATTTTGTTAATGAAAGATTAATTAAATTTTTGATTTAATATGTTTCGAAAGTATTCTTTAGTATTAATATTCTTGGTTTCTTGTGAGGTACAAGAATCTAAAAATATATATACCCCACCTAACAATACTGAAAATATTCAAATAAACCTCCAGCTTCCGAATTACTCACAAGAAAAAATTAAAACAATTGAATCAAACATAGCTTCAATTTTTAATCTTGAGAACATGGAATTATCTAGTGATTTTACTCTAGATATAAAAATACAAGACATTCCAAAATATATTGATTGTGGCCAAATGAATGATGAGATATACGTCGAATATATTGAAAGAATTTTCGGGTCTTCTCTAAAAGCAACAATTAAGATAGATTTAACAAAAGATGGAGACTTGTATAAGTTTAATAAAATGTTGATTAACTATTTATTTATGTCTAAAGAAACAGGAACAAGATGGAAATTTAAAACAAATTCTCCCAAAGAACTCTTAGTTGGAAATCCGGTATATGATGAAAATCCATATAGGATATGTATGACTAAGAATATTTTAGAAAAGGAAATTATTAAATTAATAAAAGATGAAGATATCAAAATATAGCTGCTTAAAACTTTTTTTATACTTTGCTCTCTTTGAACCTAGTATTGCGATTGCCAAAGAAGCAGATGAAATACTTGGCTATTGGTTGACTTCACAGTCGATCGTCTTAGTTGAAAAATGTAATGATGAGCTTTGTGCGACTATAGAACATATTTTTGTTGATGAGGGTACCGATCCAGAATCCATTTTAGACACAAATAATAAAGATAAGTCACAAAGAGAAAGAAGCATTAAGGGAATCAATTTAATTTCAGGGTTCAAATATGTAGGCGGCTCAAAAGAGTATAGGGGTGGAAAGATCTATGATCCCGGTCGAGGTAGGGTCTTTAAATCAAATATTTATCTACTTGATAATAAAAATTTAAAAGTTGAAGGCTGTCTAATGCGAATATGTGGAGACGAAGAGTGGAAACCACTTATAGTGACTATAGATAGCGATGGGTCGAGGAATGCAGTTTTAAAGTATGAAGAAAATTAATTTTAGTAGTAAATTTGATAAATTTTCAGATCACTGGTCTCCAAAAGTAATAGCCGAGATGAATGATTATCAATTTAAGCTTGTTAAGATAAAAGATGACTTTATCTGGCACATGCACGAAGACACGGATGAAGTATTTATAGTAGTCGATGGAGAAATTGCTATTGAATTTGAAAAAGAAACGATAAATTTAAAAACTGGCGAGATGCTAGTGGTGCCAAAAGGAATTAAACACAGGCCATATGCTAAGAAAGAAGCTTGTATAATGTTGGTAGAGCCAAAAGGAGTTTTAAATACAGGGGATAAAATTGATGAGCTCACCGCACCAAATGATGATTGGATCTGAAAATGAGTAAAATTCTTATTCTTATTTTGACTGCTATCGTTATAGGTTTGGCAATATATAGCCCAAATATTGTGAGGCTTTATAAATTAGCAAACTTATATAATGAGAAAACAATTGCCAAGAACTTTATTAACATTAACAAAATCTTTAGCAATACCTCAAGTCCAATTCCAGCATCTGATGAGCCGCATATTTTTGAAAAGATAGAGTTTGATCTTCCAAGTAAATATATTTTTGAGGGTGAAGAGTTGGACCTAAAAGAGGGGCTTGCACATTTTCATACAGATGGACTAATTATTTTACACGATGGGAAAATGCTATTTGAAGAGTATTGGAATGGAAATAGTTTAGATAGCAAACATATATCTTTTTCAGTAGCTAAGTCTTACCTATCTGCATTATTTGGAATTGCAGTTGATGAAGGACTTATAGATAGCATCGATGACAGAGTTTCTAAATATTTAGAAGATTTTGTTGGCACTGGTTACGAAGATGTAAAAATAAAGAATTTATTACAAATGTCGTCAGGCATAGCATTCAATGAAGATTATGCGGACCCGAACTCAGATATAAATAAGTTTAGCAGAGCTACAGCAAGAGATGTGCCATTTAGAGATTTTGCAAAGACCTTAAAGAATGGAAGAGAGCAAGGAACATATAATCACTATGTAAGTTTAGACACTCAAGTGCTGGCAATGATACTTGAATCAGTAACAAATATGCCTGTTCGAGAATATTTGTATAAAAAAATATGGAGCAAGATTGGAACAGAAAGTGATGCTTACTACATAACCGACAGCACTGGTGCTGACATGGCTCTAGGTGGCTTGAATGCAACTTTAAGAGACTATGCAAAATTTGGACAATTATATCTAGATAAAGGGAATTGGCTGGGAGAACAAATTGTTCCTCAAACATGGGTTGCTGAATCAACAACACCAGATGCTGATCATTTAATGCCCAACGCAAGTGAATTATCTTCCAATGAATGGGGTTATGGGTATCAGTGGTGGATACCAGGTAATCCTCTAACTGATTTTACAGCTCACGGAATATTCAATCAGTTTATTTACGTTGATCCAGTATCAAATGTTGTAATTGCAAAAACTTCTTCCAACCATCGTTTTAGATCAGAAAGAGAGTATTCAAAAGCAGCACACATAGCAATTTTTAGAGCTATTACTAAAGACATTCAGCAAAACCGTACAAAATAGATTTGTATAAAATTTAATTCTTTCATAGAATTAAATTGATACAGAGTTTATTTAATAGGAGAAATGATGAATATTATTTTAAGAAATTTATTTGTCCTTGTTTTTACAACAAGTATATATGCAGGTCATCACGAAGGTGGTAACCACATGCATGGCAATACAGCAGAATGGGAAATCAATGCTTACACTTCGGCTGCACCAGCATTTATTGGAAAACATGCAACTGTAATTGGCGCTTCTGGCAAAGTTTTAAGAGAGGGAACCAATGGTTGGAGATGTGAGCCGTTCATGCCAATGCCTAAAGATGGATTTAAACATCCTCATGAAACTGCAGCTGCATGCTCAGATAAGAATGCTGTGGCTTGGGCCAATGCTTATAAATCTAATAATAAGCCAGAGCTTGAAGGTGATGGATGGATATGGATGATTCATGGAGATTTGGGTGTTGATAATTTTAAACCTTACACGGATGGTCAAAAAGATGCAGGACACAAACATTTTATTGAGTCAGGAGCACATATGATGTTGATGCCGAAAGACCCTTCTTCACTTGACGGACAAACAACTGACTATACTACAGGCGCTCCTTATGTAATGTTCAAAGGAACACCATACGTTCACCTGATGATTCCATTAGAGGGTTATTATGACTATCAACCTGAGTCAGCTCCAAAATAATTTTTGAATTATGGAAGAAGTCAGGGTTTATATTATTGCAAATTTGCAAATTCATGATGCCGATAGGTATAGAGAATATGAAAAAGGATTTTTTCCTATATTAAAAAAATACGAAGGGGAGTTTATTACATTTGATGACAATATAGTTCACATGGAAGGTGATAAGCCAATGGAAGGAAGAGTTATATTGTTAAGCTTTCCTTCAGCAAAACATGCTGACGTATGGTACTCAAGTGATGATTATCAAACCCTGAGTGAGCACAGAAGAGCAAGTGTAACCACAACATTAACAAGAGTAAGCGGAATGCCGCCAAGGAAATAAAATTATGGAAAGATATAAAACTTTTAAAGACTTTTACCCTTATTATTTAAGTGAACATAACAATAAAACGACTAAGTTGTTGCACTTTATTGGGACATCTATAGGTATTTACTTATATGTTCAATTTTTTATGACTTTTGATCCTATGTATTTGCTTTATTCTCTTTTAGCTGGATATGGCTTTGCATGGGTAGGACATTTCTTTGTTGAAAAAAATAAACCAGCTACTTTCAAGTATCCATTATGGAGCTTTATTGGCGATCATAAAATGTATTTAGAAATACTTCAGGGCAAGCATAAGATTTTTTAATCTGTGGAAACTTACCAAATAATAGTTTTGGCTTTATTTTGCTCTTTGGTAGTTTTAGAGATAGCTTTTACAAATTTTTTTAAGAAAAATAATCAAAAGCCAAAAGATGGAATAGTAGAGTTTGTAGGATTTTTTCAATTAAATTTTCTTGCATTACCGCTAGTATTTGGTTTTGGTTACGGATTAGCAGAAATTTTTTTTCCTGAAACCAAAGGCATTATTAGTGAATGGAATTTTTTTGCCATTTTTGGATTGCTCTTAATTTTTGATGATCTAACTCAGTATTGGTGGCATAGAACTTGCCACAATGTGCCAATTTTATATAACCTTCATAGAGCTCATCATGATTCTGAGTACCTTTCCATAAGAGTCGTATACAGAAATGCTCTTTTATATTATCTGTTAATGCCTGGTTTATGGTTTGCTGGAGTACTTTTTTATATGGGCTCAGGCTATGTTTACTTTGTTTATATTGTTATTAAGCAAGCTGTTATTTTTGGAGCACATACAGATCTGAGGTGGGACAAAAAACTTTATGAAATACCTTGGATGCATCCAATAATGTGGATTTTAGAGAGGACTATCTCAACCCCATCAACTCATTGGGCTCATCATGGTAAACATCTTAGCGATGAAAATACTCACTACAAAGGTAATTATGGAAATCTTTTATTTATTTGGGATATTATTTTTGGCACCGCAAAGATAACAAGAAAATATCCAAAAGAAGTTGGAGTTGAAAACTTGACTGAAGTTTCAGCACTAACTCAATTATTTTGGCCAATCTTTAGATCTCCTCAAGAAACAAATACAGAAGAAGCATAAATGCTTGCAGAAGATTCAACATTTTGGAGAGATCCTCCATGGGGTGATGGAAAACAAAAATATAGGCTTGGACTAAAGCCAATACCTTTAAATGATTGGCTTAACAGAGAAATTGGATCAGAACTTTTTGACCACAAAACTAATTTACTCAATAACAGATACGAAGATGTAATTGGTGTAACTCATGATTCGACTGAGGCGCAAGAAATCTTAGGAAAACAATTTAATATTGTGAAAAGAAGATACCCTGACTTAATTGCTGATATTAGTCTGCTTATTCAAGACGATCTATGTTTAATAAAATCTGATGGGAATCAAGAACTATTAGCTGCTAGCGTGTGTTCCCCAAGCTATTGGAATATAAAATCAAAAATTGGTAAGCCTTTAAATGAAATTCATGAGCCAGTCACAACGTTAAACGAGAAAATTGGAGAAAGAATATCTAAATTCATTCGACAAGCACCAGTTATGAAGCCATTTGCAAGACAAAATTGGTTAATACATGGCGATACAAAAAGATTTCATCTAGCAGAAGAACAGCCTTTGCAAAACCATCCATCAGAGTGGTTTGTTAGGTCTGAAAAAGAAACTCTATGTAGATTTCATGAGAATTATTCTTTATTTACTATAAATGTTTTATTTCAACCACTAAATATTATTTTTGAGTATCCTGAGCAAAAACAAAATCTTTTAAGAAGTTTGGAAAGACTGGATAAAGACGAGTCAGATTATTTTGGCGGCAGCAAAAAGATTACAATATTATTAGAATATCTTTCAGGCTAAGTATAGTAAAATAAGTACTATATTTATGGGGGGCATAGATGTTCGGTGGAATTTCAATAATAGGCTGGTTCCATACAATAGTCGGAATCGCCGGCATCTTATCAGGCCTATACTTATTGATAAGATATAAATTTATCGATATAAGGTCTGAATTAGGAAAGTTTTATATCATTTGTACTCTTTTGGCTTCAGGTTCGTCATTTTTTATTTTTAGTGCAACAGGAAGTTTTAATGATGCTCACTTACTGTCATTACTAACAATACTTGCAATTATTGGAGCATTTGTTTTGGATAGATTTAACCTATTTGGTTCTTTAACTAAGTATTTAAAAGAACTTGCTATGTCTGCAACAATTCTTTTCAGCATGCTTCCCACAACAGCCGAAGTTCTAAAAAGACTTCCTCCTAAGGAGCCTTTTGTGGATTCACTAGATGATCCCCTTGTTATGAATTTTTATCTATCTTATTTAGTAATTTTTGCTTTTTTTGCAATTTATCAGACTTTGCTAATAAAAAGAGGAGCTCTAAATGAACAATAAAGAATATGAAGTTTTGGTTAAAAAATCTAAAGAAATTTCTTTAAAATGGAGAACTCTTCCAGCTCCTCAAAGAGGAGAGTTAATTAGATTATTTGGAGAGGAACTAAGGCTTCAAAAAGTGCAGTTAGCTCAAACTATCACAAAAGAAGCAAGAAAAATTCACACTGAGTCATTGGGTGAAGTTCAAGAAGCAATAGATATGTGTGACTTCGCCGTTGGCTTGAGCAGACAGCTATATGGATTGACAATGCCAAGCGAAAGACCAAATCATAGATTGCAAGAATTATGGCATCCACTAGGTGTGGTTGGGTGCATAACCGCCTTTAATTTTCCAATGGCAGTTTTTGCATGGAATTTCTGCTTAGCAGCTGTTTGTGGAAATAGTATTATATGGAAGCCCAGTCCTCATGCTAATCAATGTGCCAAAGGAATTAAAAAAGCATGGGATAAAGTTAGTGGAGATTTTGCTGATTTAATTCTTGTCTTAGAAGGAGGCAATGAAGAAGCAGTTTTAATCTGTAAAGACAAAAGAATTGCGCTAGTTTCTGCCACAGGCAGCACTCAAATGGGCAAAGAACTTGCTCCAATGGTTTCAGCAAGATTAGGAAAACTGCTTTTAGAGCTTGGTGGTAACAATGCAGCAATAGTATGTCCTTCAGCTGACCTAGACTTAACAATAAAAGGTATTGCATTTTCTGCATGTGGTACCACAGGTCAAAGATGTACTTCTCTCAGAAGATTGTTTGTTCATGAAGATATATACGATGACTGTGTCAAGAGGCTAAGAAATTGCTTTGATGATTTAATCATTGGCTGTCCCACTAAAGAAGGCTCACAAATAGGGCCTTTAATATCTGAAGAGAGTTATAACAGAATGCAAGAGATTTTAGATTCTCTTAAATCTAAAGGAGTTGATGTTATTGGTGGAGAAAGAATTAACATTGAAGATCCAAAAGAGTTTTATGTAAAACCAGCACTTGTTTTAGTGGACACCATAGAAGATGAAATGCTTAAAGAAACATTTGCACCAATCTTATATGTAAAAAAATACTTAGATCTTAAAGATGCTATTTTTATGCAAAATAATGTTTCGCAAGGTCTAAGCAGCTCAATATTTACTAATGATATGCGCGAATCAGAACTTTTCTTAAGTGAGTCTGGAAGTGATTGTGGAATTGCAAATGTAAATATTGGAACAAGTGGTGCTGAGATTGGAGGGGCTTTCGGAGGAGAAAAAGATACAGGTGGTGGAAGAGAGTCTGGATCTGACGCATGGAAGAACTACATGAGAAGGGTCACTGCAACAATAAATTACGGTGATGAACTGCCGCTTGCTCAAGGAGTAGAATTTGATGAAAGCTAAGGTAGGTATAGTCGGAAGTGGAAACATAGGTTGGGCTTTGAAACAGTTATTAAAAGAAGACTATGATATTAAACAGGGCGATATCACTGATGGTTTTGATGCCGGTGATATAAAACAGGTAAAAACATTTTTACTTGGCTTGGATGCTGTCATTTCTGCTGGACCTTTTGCAGTAAATAAAAACATTGCTCAAATTGCTGCTGAGGAATCTATTGGTTATTTTGACTTAACTGAAGATGTTGAAACAACAGAATATATTAGGAACCTTGAATCCGAAAGCATTCTTATGCCTCAATGTGGACTAGCTCCTGGAGCTATAAATATATGTGCCTCAGGAATGATGGATGAATTTGATAGCGTAAATGAAGTATTAATGAGAGTTGGTGCCTTACCTAGATTTACTACAAATGAGATGAGTTATTACCTCAGTTGGTCAACTAATGGATTGATTAACGAATATTGCAACGAAGCTGATGCAATATACGAAGGCAAGGCGGTTAAACTTATGCCGCTTGAAGGTGCAGAAAAGTTAGTAATAGAGGGAGAAAGTTTTGAGGCATTCAACACAAGTGGAGGATGTGCGACTATGTGTGAAACATATGCCGATAAGGTTGAAAATCTTACATATAAGACCATTAGATACCCTGGGCATTTAAATCACATGAAATTTTTATTCAATGATCTACATTTGAAAAAAAATAAAGATATTCTTGAAAAGTTATTTGATAAAGAAGTCCCTAGAACCAAAAATGATGTAATTATATTTTTTGTAAAAGTTATAGGTTTAATAGATGGAGTTCTTCAAGAGAAAACTTATCTTAGAAAGATTTATGGAAATGAAAAGCTCAGCGCTATTCAGCTTACAACTGCCTCAGGAGTCTGTAGCGTCCTTAAATTGTTTCTCGATGGTAGGTTAAATTCTAAGGGTTTTACAAAGCAAGAATCATTGCCATGGAAGGACTTTCTTAATAATAAATTTGGCGAAGTTTATATTTAGTATTTTAAAATTCTAGAAAAAATGTAATACTTTTATTATGAAAAACTATCGCATTGTACTTACAAGTTTATTGGTTTCATTTATTTTTTCTGGTTGTGCTTTGGTTACAGATGAGTATCAAGCTAATCAAAGAAAAGTTATAGCTTATTTATTAGAAGACTTGCCATTACCTGATGATGCAAAAATTATCAAAACGCCTACAGTATTACTTGGAACTGGAGAGTCTATTTCTGGAAGAATAATTCTTCAGTCTGGCTACAGTCCTGCTGAAAATCTTATTTTTTACGGCACAGAAACACTCACAACAGGTTGGTCGTTAATTTCTTCAAAAGTTGGTGAAGAAGTTACACTGGTTTATTCGAAATCTGGTAGATTTGCTACCATTTATATTGCTCCAAGAGGAACTTTCACAGGGTTTCTTGTTGGAGATTCAGGGAGCGACATTGATATTTCAGTCGTCCATCCTGATGCTATCGCAATTCAAAATCCTTATGAAAATTTGAATTATGATAGTCTGCCTGAATCACCCTAAGTAGATTTACAAACATGTATCCTCTTAACCTATTAGGAGCATCGCATATCACTTTTACTCTGGCTTGTGTTGCTTTAATTATTTTTTTGCCAAGATTTTTTGTTGAAAAAGATGCCCTAAGTAAAAAAATATTAATATTTACAATTATTTTTTTAATGTTAATTAATCATGGAATGGATTTTTATTATGAGGGTTATCAAGACCAATTAAAGTTAGGACTACCCATACATTTATGTGATTTTTCTTCTGCTGCAATTATTTTATATTTCTATACTAAAAAGAAAGAGTTCTTTTTGTTTGCCTTCTTTGCAGGGATTTCAGGAGCCGGAATGGCATTACTTACCCCAGATTCTGAATATGGACTTCCAAATATTCATTATGTTAGACATATGATTGGGCATGCGATGATTTTGCTTGGAGTGAGCTATGCAATTATTATAGATAATCAAAGACCTTACCTAGAGGACGTCCATAAAACATTATTTGTTTTATCTTTATTATTGCTCTTAATGTATTTCATTAATTACCTACTAGGACCTCCAGCCAACTATTGGTATGTGGCAGAGAAACCACCTGGCTTTAATGTAACTAGCTTAATGCGAGATGCCCCATATCACATGATAGATATTTATATTCTTGCAGTAATTGTTTGCTATTTAATTTATGCTCCCTATTATTTTATAGATAAGTTTAAAAAGAAATAAAAAATGCAAAGCGTCTCACCAGATCAAATTCCTCAAAGTTTTAGAGCCCACAGACCATGGTTTATTAAATGGCTTGGAAGATCTCTTTTATCTTTTTTAGGATGGACTGTTCTTGGAAAGATCGGCGAGGAGTACGCAAATAAAAACTTAGTTGTTATTGTTGCCCCACATACTTCTAATTGGGATGGAATTTTAGGAGTTGCCGCAATAGCTGGCCTAGATGCAAGAATATCATTTATTGGGAAAGAAGCTGCCTTTAAATATGGGCTAGGAGCTTTTTTGCGATATATGGGCGGTATTCCAATTGATAGGAGTAATCCTGGTGGAGTAATAAACGATGCAATTGAAAAAATTAAAAAACTAAATGGCACTCTTTTAGGTATGTCCCCAGAGGGAACAAGAACAAAAGTCGAGGCGTGGAAGACAGGGTTCCTAAGAATTGCACAAGGAATCGATGCAAAAATAATACCAGCATCAATATGTTTTTCAAAAAAAGAAATATTATTAGGTAATACTTTTTACCCAACTGGTGATAACAAGAAAGATATTAGAGATTTGCAAGAATACTACAAGGTTTTTACAGCAAAGCATCCAGAGAAGTATTAGTTTTTTCCGTCCTCAATCATTTTGTTGACCATCTCTTCAACTATGAATAATGGTGGATTTCCATGGTCAAGCACAGCTGAGTGAAAGTCTTTGATATTAAATTCATTTCCTAATTCTTGCATTGCTCTTTCTCTTAATTCTAGAATTTTTATCATCCCAACCTTATAACTCAGAGCTTGACCAGGCCATACAATGTAACGCTCTATTTCAACTCTGACCTCAGTATCAGACATACCAGTTTTATCTTTCATATATTTCATGGCCTCTTCGCGAGTCCATCTTTTATAGTGCATGCCAGTGTCAACGACTAATCTTACTGCTCTAAATATTTCACTCTGAAGAATACCTAATTCATCGTAAGGATCTTCAGCTAAACCTACTTCAAGAGCTAATCTCTCTGCATATAATGCCCATCCTTCTGCAAACGCAGAGGTGCCATATCCAAATCTCCTATATAGGGTTAAATCTTCATTTTCTAATGAGTGAGCTATCTGATGATGATGACCAGGTGTAGCTTCATGATATGTTAATGTTCTCATAGAATATGTTGGCGTTTGTTTTATGTCATATAAATTTGCATAAAAGACCCCGGGCCTACTTCCATCTAGGGCAGGTGCTTGATAGTAACCACCTGCAGCAGTTTTTTCAGAGTACTCCGGAACTGCCTTAACAACCACCTCTGATCTTGGCATCGTATGAAAATAATCTGACATGACTGCGATAGCCTCGTTAACCATCAAAGTATAGTCATTAACTACAATTTCTTTTCTATTTGGCGTATCCGCATAAAGAAAATCTGGATTTTCATTTAATTCATTCATTATTTGACCAACACTTTTAGAAACAGTGTCGTAACCAAGACTTGTTAGAATTTCGTTCATTCTATTTGATATCCTTTGAACTTCACTAAGACCCATTTGATGAATTTCTTCTGGTGAGTAATCTGTAGTCGTATAACTTCTTATTCTTAATTTGTAATATTCATCTCCTCCAGGTTGAGACCAAATTCCATGACTTTTATTTGCATACTTTTGTGTCTTAAGCATAAATTTCAATAAGATTTCAAAACCTGGAGTAACGCTTTTTTCTATAGCTTGTTTTATTTCACTTTCTAGGTAATTAATATCACTTTCATTTAAATCTAACTCTTGAACTTTCATCATGAATTGGGTGAACAGAGGATGTTCAATAAATTCAAAGTTAATAAATTCTTGTAATTGTTTTATCACATGACCATAAACAAATTCTGGAGGATATATTCCATTTTCAGCCTGTTTTTCAAGATCATTCAAAGCGCCTCTATATACTTCTTTTACAAGATTAGCTCTTTTTATAAAATCTTCTGCTTCTGATATATCTCTAATAGGATGCATATCATTCATAAACTGAATTGTATTTAAATGGATGCCACCTATTTGATTAAGTGGATAATCAAGATATGGAAATTCTTTTAACTCTCTCAAGTTGTTTTCTAAATCAAAGATAGCTATCGCCTTTGTATTTTTTTGAATATCTGACAAGCTCGAATCTTTATACTTATATAAAGTTTTGATTGCTTTTTCTAGCTTCTTGATATCATTATCCATATCCTCATCTGTTGGAATAGAAAGTCTTGAGTTATGCTTTGTAAGCCAATTGAAATTATCAAATATGCCTATGTATGTAAGTGCTTCTGGCGAGTCTGCTAGACCTATAACTAGCTCTTTTGCTAAATAATGATCAATCGAATATGGTTTCATCAAGAAAAGATTCGCCAGGTAAAGCGAGGCTCCTGTAAAAGCTATTAAAAATGCATATTTAAAAATTTTAATAGCGCGCTCAATAAGTTTTTTAATCATGATAAAATCTCTAAAAATTATTTAATTATTATGGCAGAAAAAATAGCAACACTTAAGAAAGACGAAAATATATCAATCATTACGCTGGATGATGGAAAGGCTAATGTTTTTTCACCTGAGATGTCAAAACAGATAAACGAGTGCTTAGATCAAGTACCAACTGAAGAGGGATGTTTAATTATAACTGGCAGAGAGGGTATGTTTTCTGGAGGGTTAGATCTAAAAATTATTCAAAGCGGCGATATCGATCACATTCAAGAAATGTCTTTTAGTGCATTTAAGCTTTTAGCAAGAATATTTTCTTTTCCAAGGCCCGTAATAGCAGCATGTTCTGGTCATGCCGTAGCTCTTGGGACTTTTTTACTATGTTGTTGTGATTACAGAATAGGTGTTAAGGGTGAGTTTATGCTGGGAGCTAATGAGATGAGAACAAATATGGTCATCCCAACACCAATTCTTGAATTAATTAAATTCAGAGTTTCAAATGCACATAAATACAGAGCTGTACTGGGTGCTGAAATGTACACCCTTGAAGATTCCTTAGCAGCAGGATTAATGGATGAGGTTGTTGATCAAAATTTATTAATGAGCGCTGTCAATGAAAAAGCAAAGGATTTGGCGACTATGGGACACCCAAGCTACTCAATGACCAAAGAATTATTTATCGCTGATCCAATGAGCAAAATAAATACAGCCATGGAAGAGCTTAAGAATAATTCCTAAGGAAATTTCTTAATGACTCATGAGATTGATTATTCAATCCAAGACTTTTCTCACGAGTCAGATATAAAGTTACTTAAAGAAATATATTTATTGAATCAAGCAAACACTCCGGAAGTGGGCAACCTTAATTCAGTAAGCCAATTACAATCACTACTAACCAAAAGCAAAATTAATTTATATGTCTATAACGAGATTGGACTTATTGGCTTTATAGTTTGCTTTAGAGAGGGCAGCAGTTATCTATCTGAAAATTATAAATTCTTCTCTAAAACCGAAAAGAATTTTTTTTACATTGATAGGATTGCAATAGATAAGAAATTCAGAAGAAAAAGAATTGCGCATACGCTTTATAAAAAAATTGAGAAATTATGCATTAAAGATAAATTGCCACTATGCTGTGAGGTAAATACATTACCGCTTAATAAACCTTCAATTAATTTCCATAAAAAACTTGGCTTTATTGATGTTGGAAAAAATGAATTTGCTCAGAATTCAGTTGTGTATTTTAAGAAAAAAATATAAATAAAATATATACATATATCTGCTTGGCATAATTTTGATGTGCTATGGTAAATATTATGGAAACTACCTTATTATTTAAAACTTTAGTTATTCTTTCGGGGCAACTATCAATAGTCCTATTAACATGCTTTTATTGTTTAAATCGAGCAAAACAAGCCTATGAAAACAAAACTTCCTTTCTTGGGATGCATTTTAGGGGATCTGTAAATATGAAAGGGAAGCTCGACTTAATTCCTTATTTGAAGGTTCAAGAAGAATTCCCAAAACAAATGACGATTGAAGATGAAGAGGGTAATGATTTCATGACGAAAACTGTCAATAACCAAGATGAGGTTATTGAGCTACTAAAACAAGGTTACCGTCATACAAGCACTGAAGGTGGTTCATGGTTAGCAATTTTAATTGTTATTAATAGTGCAGCAATGTTTGGTACATTATTTTTAGTATCTTTTTTTGATCTACCTCCACTTCCAGGACTAATAGCTTTTACTTTAACAAGTTTGAGTTTTGGGCCGTTGTTAGGATTCATCATGCTTGATATGGATGAAAATGACGGATTCACCGCATTAAAAATAGTTTTGGTAGTGACTCTATTGACTGGTTATATTGGATACAGTGACTTTTATTCTTTTTCAGAAAATAGCTTTTTTGGCATTGTTTTAATTGTCTCGCTATTAGCTCTATTGGTTTTTAATCTATGCAGATTTTTTATGGATATTGGGAGAGGCACCGTAAGAGCGGCCGCAATATTTGGAGCTTTCCTTTTTTCAATGTTTTTAATATACGACTTTAATTATATTAAAAAGCGAGAAGGAATTATTGATTCCAATAACTGGGAAACAGCTCTTGAAATGGCTTTTATTTTGTATCTAGATATAATTAATTTATTATTAGATATATTAGAAGCTATGGCTAATTCTCAATAGCAGGAGGTAATATGGCTATTTATAAATGTAATTCTTGCGGTATGTCAGTTAAGACAATTTGTGGTAAATGTGACGAACCTTTGGTTAACGGAACTCTTATAACTGAGGAAGGAAACGAAGTTCAGGTATCTGAATGTCCAGATGGATGTGGAAAAATTAAATCGCCTTTATGTTGTGGCTTAGACATGAGTTGCTCAATTTAAAAGTTAAACTGATAACCAATTTTTATTGAAGTATCAAACAACTTGCTTGATGAAACTTCAAAGCTAACGGCACTTCGCTTATTTATATTAAATAGCAAACCTGTTCCATATTTTTGATCTGTAGCTTCATCAAGCTCATACTCAATTGCTTTTGTACAAACCTGGCCAGAGGGGCATTGCTTAATCGCTATTTCGGCATCCTTAGAGAAGTCTACGAAAAATTTTCCTTCCCAACCAGATGGGTTACCAAATCTAATACCTGCAATGACATTTGCTTTTGAATCATCTTCAGAAAATGAATTAATATCATCTTCATACGCAGTACCTTTGATACCAAGCTCTGCGTATACATCAAAAATATTTTTAACACCTAGCCTTACTCCTTTACTAGAAATTGAACTAAATATATCTCCAATTCCTGCATGAACACCCAATCTGGCAGAATTTATAATTCTTTCATATGAGCCATCTTTTGAATCTATTTCTTCAGCTTTTCTTTCAGCAACAATATACAAACCTCCAGGCAATGGTAGAGATATTTTTGCACCAATACCTGTTGAGTCAGTTTGAATAATATTTATTTCAAGGGATGAATAATCAAAATCATCTGACTTCTTTTCTTCCTGTGCATATGCATCAAAAGAAACAAAAGAGAAGAAAACCAAGGTTATAAGGTATTTCATATAATTATATTATCAAAACAAGGTCATAAAAGGGAGCAGAAGCTCCCTAATCGTACTATCTGCTAATTGACCAGCCTTGCTGTTCAAGCACAAACCTATCTTCTGAAAGGTTCCCTACCCAAGCAACTTTTCCGTTTTCATCAAACATAAATCTTGTCATTGTGTATGCATTAGCCTTATAGCCTGTTGCTTCTTCAACAAATTCTGACCAATGCAAGACATGAACAACTCCTTCGTTTGTTGCTCCTGTTTCAATGATATTAAATTCTTCTGGGCCCCAGCCTTCAGCATCTCCGCTACTAATGTTATTCATAACTTGATCCTTAGAGTAACGAACCTGGACGGCACCCCTTGCAAATGAAATAGGCATTTCAGCTCCGTCTCTTACGATTACAGCATTAACATTTTCGCCAGGCTTGCCTCTAAAACCAAGTTGATTTCTATTTTCGTTTGTTAGCCTTGTCCCATTGACTTCGACAAAAGCATCTCCTTCTTTAAGAACATTCGCAGCAGGACTATCTGGAACTACATAATCTACTACCATTCCATCTCCATCAGGATTCCATATAAAACCAAATCCAACATATCTTTCACCCACAGAAACACCATCATCTGCCATATTATTTTTAACCATTGATAGGGCACTTTCTTGACTTGATAAAGAAGCAGTGACCCATGCAGTAGCTAGGTCCATTGAAGCTTGATGTTTATTGGTTGATTCTGTAGAACATGCAGAAATTAAAATTAGCGCTGAAAGCGCGTAACCGATTTGTAAACTTTTCATAAAAATCTCCTCATTTATTTACCATTAAATACTAAATCAAATTTATATTAATTGAAACTTTAATTACTTATAATTTAATTATGAAAATATTCTCGTTACTTTTTGCTGCGTTTCTTTCTTTCAACCTAGCTGCAGATCTAAAGCTTAACCTTGATCAGCAAATTGAAGATTTGATGCCTAAGGTTATTGAGTGGCGTCATGACATTCATCAATATCCAGAACTTGGCAATAGAGAATTTAGAACCTCAAAAAAAATTGAAGATCATCTTGTATCTCTTGGTATTCCAGTTGAAACAAAAATTGCCTACACAGGGTTAGTTGGTTTAATCAAGGGAGGGAAGCCTGGGCCAACAATAGCCTTGAGAGCTGATATGGATGCTCTGCCAGTAGAAGAGAAAACAGGCTTGCCATATGCTTCAAAGGTTAGAACTACTTATTTAGGAAATGATGTTGGTGTAATGCATGCATGCGGTCATGATGCTCATGTTGCCATACTTATGGGTGTTGCAGAATTTCTGGCAAAAAATAAAGCTGACTTAAAAGGAGATGTTTTATTAATATTTCAGCCTGCTGAAGAAGGCCCACCAGAAGATGAGGGCGGTGGCGCTAAAATGATGTTGGAGGAAGGCATATTTGAGAAGTACAATCCTGAAGTTATTTTTGGTCTTCATGTTACAAATATTCCAAACGGAGTTTTGCTTGTTAAATCTGGACCAGCTATGGCAGCAGCCTCATCCTATAGAATTAAAATTAAGGGAGTCCAAGCTCACGGATCTACACCATGGTCCAGTATTGATCCAATCATGGCAACATCTCAATTAATTGAATCACTTAATACAATTGTTAGTAGAAGAATCAATATAATAAATAACCCAGCTGTTGTTTCAGTTGGGATGGTTGAATCAGGAACAAGAGCGAATATTATTCCAGAGGACTCAATGCTGATGGGGACCATAAGAACTTTCGATCCTGACCTTAGAAAAGAAATTTATGATGAAATTGAACAAATAGCTGCTGGTGTGGCTTTGGGAACAGGAACAGAAATAACTGTTGAATTTGATGTAGGTGGGTTTTTTCCAGTTACATACAATGAACCCTCATTAGTTGAATCAATGAAGGCTTCACTTGAATCAGCGTCACCAGGAAAATTTATTGAGTCAGATATTCCTATTACTGGAGCAGAAGATTTTTCTTATTTTCAAGAAGAAATACCTGGAATCTATTTTTTTCTAGGTGTTAATAGGCCTGGCGAAGGACTAAATGCAAAAACTTTTGGAGACAGCGCCTCTGGAGTTGCAGGAAATCACTCACCATACTTTATCGTAGATGATTCAGCATTGGACAAGGGCGTAAGGGCTTTTGTGCACTTAGTTGATGATTACCCAAATAAATTTAAAAAACTTTAATTTAAGGAGAAAACTGTGGCTATACCAAAACACATTAAAGATAATATTTCTATGCCAGTAATAGGAGCACCTTTGTTTCTTATTTCTGTTCCAGATCTTGTCATTGCTCAATGCAAGGCAGGAATAATTGGCTCTTTTCCTGCGTTAAATGCAAGGCCTCAACATGTGCTAGAAGAATGGATAATTAGAATTAAGACCGAACTAGCAGAATATAAAGAACAAAATCCTGATGCAAAGGTTGCGCCGTTTGCAGTCAATCAAATATGCCACGGATCAAACGATAGATTAATGGAAGACATGCAAACATGTGTAAAGCATGAAGTTCCAATTATTATTACATCTTTGAGACCTCCTTCAGAAGTTGTTGAAGCAGCTCATAGTTATGGTGGATTGGTATACCATGATGTTATTAGTGTTAGACATGCTCAAAAAGCAGCAGAGCAGGGAGTTGACGGGTTGATATTAGTTTGCGCTGGAGCTGGTGGTCATGCAGGTGCATTGTCACCCTTTGCTCTTTTAAGAGAAGTAAAAGAATGGTTTGATGGAACAGTAATATTGTCTGGATCTATTGGTGACGGTCATTCGATTGCATCATCATTGGCTTTGGGAGCAGATTTTGCATATATGGGGACTAGATTTATTGCCACAAAAGAAGCAAATGCTGATCAAGAATATAAAGAAATGTTAGTAAATAGTGCTGCATCTGACATTGTCTATTCATCTTTGTTTACAGGAGTCATGGGGAACTATTTAAAACCTTCTATATCAAATGCTGGGCTAGATCCAGACAATCTGCCTGATGCAGATAAATCTTCTATGAATTTTGGTTCTGGAGGAAATACAGACTCAAAAGCTTGGAAAGATATTTGGGGTTCTGGCCAGGGCATTGGAGGAATTAGTGATGCTCCTAGTGTTTCAGAATTGGTTGATAGGCTTAAAGAAGAATATTTAGTATCTGTAAAAGAGTTACAAAATAAAGTAAATTTGTAGCTTTTTTACATACTTAATTATATCATTCTCACATTGTTAACTATTATTAGTGTGGGGATGAATAGTTTAATTATTTTATCAATTATTGTAACTTCAATTACGTCGTTGACTTTCTTGCTTTTTGCTTCAGGCAAGGGGCTTGAGGGAACCAAAGGCATAACAGACGAATACGTTACAGAGAGTGGCTTAAAGAAAACAGCTAGAAAAGATCGTACAGATTATTTAGTCTAGTTAATGCCCAAAAAAAATTTTAGAAAGCTTTTTCTCAAAGGCTGGAATAAGTTTTTTGGAAAAGAACAAGATATCAGCAAGCTCAGAACTCAAAGCTTATATAGAGCAAAAAAAGGTATTATGAATGTAGGTACGCCTCATGATTGGGAAGACTATGAGGAATATAAAAAATCAGAAAAAAACTCAAATTAAATAATATTATGAAAGTCGGTTTTATTGGTTTAGGTGTAATGGGATTTCCAATGGCTGGCCATCTGCAATCAAGCATACATGATCTAATAGTGTTTAATAGATCAGAAGAAAAATCCATTAAATGGATTGAATCCTTTGGAGGCAAGCGTTTAAAAAATTTAGAAGATGTTGCTGAATCTTCTGACGTGATTATTTTATGCATTGGCAAAGATGATGATGTAAGAAATGTAATAGGTGGAAAAGAAGGTTTAATTAATAAACTGAAACCAGGCGCCATTATTGTTGACCATACCACTACCTCATCAGACCTTCCAATAGAAATGAATAATCTTTTGAATCCTTTAGGTGTTCAGTTTATAGACGCTCCAATATCTGGCGGACAAGCTGGAGCAGAATCTGGACAACTTTCTATAATGGCTGGAGGCGACAAGGAAGCGTTTGCAAAAATAGAAGAAGTTATTAATACCTATGCAAAATTTAGTAAATATATGGGAGCGAGCGGCACTGGACAATTAACTAAAATGGTAAACCAGATTTGCATAGCTGGTTTAATACAAGCTTTGGCAGAGGGTATAAACTTTTCTGAGAGTGTTGGATTAAATAGCAAGGATGTTCTAGAAGTAATCTCAAAAGGAGCAGCTCAATCATGGCAAATGGAAAATAGATGGGAGTCTATGCTTCAAAACGAGTACGATCATGGTTTTGCAGTAGATTTGATGAAGAAGGACTTGGATATTGTTATTGATAAAGCAAACGATTCTGATATCAATCTAGACATTACAAAGCTTATAAATAATTTTTATGCTGATATACAGAATATTGGTGGTGGAAGATGGGATACATCAAGCCTGCTTAAAAGAATACAAGAAATCACTAAATAATTATTCTAGATAAATATACAAATACTCCAAAAGCAATCAGGATCCAACCTGACATAGATTCCATCGTTCCAGGATCAATACTCATTGATTCTTCATACATAGAATAAAAACTATCTGGAAAAGCTACCAACCAAACAACACCAAAGACATGGAAAATCATCACTAAGGCTACTATCCAATTTAACGGCTGATTTGTATATACGATTAAGGATGCAAGGATTATAAATATCAACTCAACTGTTAAAAGTTGATTTATATTTTTTCTTTCATACATATATCGAAGAAAACCAATATCTTTTGCATAAGAGAACAAAAAAAGAAATCCGTAAATCATGTACAAGCTTGATAATATAATTAACATTATTAATTATTTAAAGGTCTCCCTCTTTACGAACCTCACTTCTTTGAACTTCAAATTTTTCACCATATCTTGCTGCTAGCTTCTCTTGATTTTCACTAATAACCTCATATGGATCTATATTTAAAGCAGCACATGCAGTCACCCAATACCACATAATATCTCCAAGCTCTCTTTTCATATGAAAAATATTGTCTTCGTTTGGTGGCTTACCCTGTAAAAGCATTTTTTTTACAATCTCAACGAATTCACCTGTTTCACTTCCTAATCCTAATGCCGCAGTTAACAGACGAGGTGTTTTAATTGATGAACTGCTTTCAATATCATCAAAACTATTTTTTAATGCATCTAAATCGATGCTTGGATCACTCGTTACTTTAGTTACAAAGTCAGTATAAGTTGAAAAGAAATTCTTAATTTCATCACTCATTTTCTCTCCTAATTTTAATATTTAATTCTAACATTAGATTTAGAATGGCGAATCTTCCCATGATAATTCAGATAAGAATTTTGAAGTATGAGCTTTTCGTTCATCTAAGACCTGCATGTTAATTAAGTCGACGCCAGAAAGCCCTTGATAATCTTGTAATGATTTTATGGTTCCAAGTCCAAATTTGCCAGTTATTTGATTATTTATTATTTGATTTAATCTTTCTATGCTTTTATTTTCCCTTTCGAACCATTTAATTTTTCGCCCTTCATCCTCCGCAACATCCCAGTGCAACTTTCTTTTAAGATCAGATATATCTTTATATAAATGAAATATTGGAGCATTTGGAATATGAAATATCCCATAGCCTCTGGTGATAGCTCTTAATACTAATGAAATTTCCTCACCATAGAAATAAAGCTCAGGATCATAAGGTATTTCTTTAACAAAATTTGATGTTGTAAATAAAAAACCAGCTGCAAGAAGATAACCATGAGTTATTTCACTATCTGTGGTTGCTCCAATTTGTCTACAAAAATTTCCTTTTGTAAACATTGAATCTTCTCTATAGGTTAT